>CAMCHO010000042.1 GCA_945874455.1 Opitutus sp. GAS368
CATTCCGCTCAGTCCGCCATGTCCGCCAACACGCTCACCGCTCCCACCACGCTCACCGGCTCCTTCACGCCCGAAGCCTTCGCCGCGCACCTCGCCAGCCTCCCGCCGTCGCTTCCCGCTTGGTGGCTCGATCGCAAACGCGCCGCTTACGCCCGCTTCGCTGCGCTCCCGATGCCCGCCCGCACCGACGAGATGTGGCGCTTCAGCAACATCGGTACGCTCACCCTCGACGGTTTCACCTTGCCGACCGCCGACACCGAGCTGGCGCGCGCTTCCATCCCCCACTCGCCCATCGGTGTTCCCCAGGCCGCCACACTCGTCTTTGCCAACGGCCGTCTCTTCTCCCGCGAACTCCTCTCGGCGGAACGCGCCGCCCGTGGCGTCATCGTGGATACACTCCACAGCGCCCTCGTAAAACACGAGGCGATCGTCCGCGAGCATCTCCTCACCCAGCCGCCCAAACTCGGCTCGCCGAAGTTCGCCGCGCTCCACGAAGCCTTCCTCGCCGACGGGGCCTTCATCTTCGTGCCCCGTGACGTCCACCTCGATCTGCCCATCGGCGTGTTCTCCTACGCCCTCGGCGCCACCGCCGCTGTTTTCCCACACACCCTCGTCGTCGCCGGTGAAAACGCCCGCGTCTCCATCGTCGAGTATTTCGGTTCCGGTAACGACACCGAAGCCCAGTTCGCCGCCGGTGCCAACGATCTCTACGCCGGCCACGGCGCGCAGATCAGCTACATCGGCAAACAGGACTGGAGCCATCGCGCCCTCTCCTTCCAAGCCAACTCCACGATCGTCCGCCGCGACGCCCGGGTACAGTCCCTCAATCTCCACCTCGGCGCCCGCCAAGCCCGCCACGAATCCCTCTCGCAACTCGCCGCCCCCGGCGCGTTCTCCGAGATGCTCGCGCTCACCGTCGCCGAGGCCGGCCAGGAATTCGACCAGCGCACGCTCCAGATTCACCAAGCGCCGAACACCAAGAGCGATCTCCTCTACAAAAATGCCCTCCGCGGCACCGCCAAGACCATCTTCTCAGGCCTCATCGTCGTAGATTCCGACGCGCAAAAGACCGACGCCTATCAGAGCAACCGCAACCTCATGCTCAGCGACGACGCTGAAGCCTGTTCGCTCCCCGGCCTCGAAATCCAGGCCAACGACGTCCGCTGCACCCACGGCGCGACGTCCTCGCGCATCGATCCAGAGCAGGAATTTTATCTTCAGTCCCGCGGCATCGCCAAAGAGCAGGCTGATCAACTCCTCACCTTCGGTTTCTTTGAGGAAGTCCTCAACCGCCTCGCCAACGACGATCTCCACGAAGCGCTGCGCACCCTCATCCAGACGAAGTTTAAGAAATAATTTTTCGCCCACGACACCCGCCGCACGCACGGAAACTCCTCCGCATTTCCGTTTCCTCCGTCCGTTTTTCTTCCGTCTATTCCGTGCGTTCCGTGTGTTCCGTGGGCCATTCCTCCGTCCTCTTCTTTCGCCTCTCTCTTCATGACCAACCGTGACCGCATCCTCTCCCGCGAAGTCATCGCCACCCAGATTCCCTCTGGCGACAAGGCCACGCTCCACGCCGGCACGACGGTGATGATTCACCAGACCCTCGGCGGCGCCTACACCGTGCAAACCGACTTTGGTCTCTTCCGGATTAACGGCGCCGATGCCGACGCCCTCGGCGAACAGGTCGCCTCCACGCCGGCCGCCAAAGCCTCCGCTGCGCCCGGGGCCGCCCCCGATCCTGAAGCCGTCTGGGCCCAACTCCGCCACGTCTTCGATCCCGAGATCCCCGTCAACATCGTCGACCTCGGCCTCGTTTACACGATGGACATTGAGGCCATCACCGATCCTGAGCCCGGCCACCGCGTGAACGTCGCGATGACGCTGACTGCCCCCGGCTGTGGCATGGGCCCCGCGATCGCTGAAGATGCGAAATCGAAAATCCTCCTCGTCCCCGGCGTCTCCGACGCCGATGTCCGCATCACTTGGGAGCCAGCCTGGAATCAATCGATGATCAGCGAAGAAGGAAAAATGAAGTTAGGTCTGATCTGATCCTGATCTGATACCAACGTCCGTTGATTTCGGGATTTCCTCGGAACGTCCCACCGGCGACCCGGACCGTAGAGGAGAGCCTATCTTCAATTCGAATGGTCGAATAGGCGGTTTCATTCCCGTGCCCTATTCCTTTGCCCCCATTCCTCAGCCGCCCTGCCCGGCGAGGATTCTCTTGCGAACATTCCCCCCGGCCTCGCCTAGGTTTTCAATTTCCCCACCGACGGATCTCGGTCAAGATATCGATCAAGGGTAGCTATCCGCAGCGACCCACTGAACACCGCGAGGAACCCGCGACTTGGCTCACACCCCTGGTTACTGAGGAACGATCAATCGATCAATCGGCTTGTCGTCCCCCAGAAACCTCGCCCTTAATCCTCCGTCTTCGTGCCGACAGCCGGATCGCTCCGGATCCGCCCCACTTAGTCCGCCTGTTCCCCCCCCGCCCATCGCATGCAACTTCCCGTCGCCCCTTACCTCCGGCAGCCGAGTCGCCGCGAATTCCTCTACGTCGGCTTGCTCGGCACCGTCGGGATGACCATGAGCGATCTGTTTCGCTCGCAGGCCCACGCGGCCGGCGTCACGCCACTCGCCGCACCCGGTCTCGGCCGAGCAAAGTCGGTCATCAATATTTACCTCCCCGGCGGCATGTCCCACCAGGAGTCGTTCGACCCGAAGATGACGGCCCCGGTCGAATACCGCGGCCCCATGGAGGCCATTAAGACCAACGTCGACGGTCTCTATTTTTCGGAAAACCTGAAGGAAACGGCCAAGATCGCCGACAAGATTACCGTCATCCGCTCGATGACGCACGGCGAGGCGGCCCACGAACGCGGCACGCACACGATGTTCACCGGCTACCGGCCCAGCCCCGCGATCCAATATCCCAGCATGGGCAGCGTCGTCTCCCACGAACTCGGCCCGCGCGCCGACCTCCCGCCCTACATTCTCATCCCCAATCAGACCACGCCCTTCGCTGGCACGGGCTACCTCGGCGCCGCGTTCGGGGCCTTTGCCCTCGGCAGCGATCCGGCGACTGACAACTACGCCGTGCGCGACCTCACGTTGCCCAGCGGCATCGACGCGGCGCGTTTCGCCGAGCGCCGCGAAATGCGCTCCGTCGTCGACGCGCATTTCAGCGCCCTCGAAAAATCCGACGCCCTCGACGGCATGGATTCGTTTTACCAACGCGCCTACGCGATGATCAGCTCTGACAAGGCCCGCGCCGCGTTCGACATCAAGGCCGAGCCAAAGAAAACCCGCGATGACTACGGTCGCAACGCCGCCGGCCAGCGCATGCTCCTCGCGCGCCGCCTCGTCGAAGCCGGTGTCCGTTTCGTCTCCCTCACCTACGGCGGCTGGGATCACCACGACAATATCAAGCGCGCCAACGGACTCCAGATGCCCAATTTCGACAAAGCCTACGCGACGCTCATCCGCGATCTCGACGAACGCGGGCTGCTCGATTCCACACTCGTCGTGGTCAACACCGAGTTTGGTCGCACGCCCAAGATCAACGCCACCGGCGGCCGCGACCACTGGCCAAAAGTGTTCAGCATCGCCCTCGCCGGCGGCGGCATGAAGCGCGGCTACGTCCACGGTTCCTCCGACGCCACCGGCGGCGAGCCCGACAACGACCCGCTCAACGTCGAGGATTACGCGGCGACGATCTTTAACCAGATCGGCATCGACCCCGCCAAAACGCTGATGACCCCCGGCGGCCGTCCGCAAGCGATCGTCAAAGACGGTCACGTCGTCAAAGAGCTGCTGGCCTGAGCCATGGCTACCTCGCGCGCAGGAAATTTCACCCGTCCATTGGCCACCGCCGTGGCGTGTCTCGCCGCCTTCTTTGGCGCGTCCTCCGCCCTCGCCGTCGCACCCAACTTCACCGCCATCGCGCCCGCCGGCGGGCAACGCGGCACATCCGTCGAAGTCACGCTGCGTGGCGACCGTCTCGCCGACGCGCAGGACGTGTTCTTCTACACGCCGGGGATCACTCTCGAAAAAATCAGCGACGCTCAGGAGAAGGCAGTGAAGGTGGTCTTCCTCATTGCCGCCGACTGCCGCCTCGGCGAGCACGCCCTGCGCATCCGCACCGCGAGCGGAATTTCCGCGCTCCGCCTCTTTTACGTCGGCCCGTTTCCCTCCGTGGAAGAAAAGGAGCCCAATAACGAAGCCGCCAAAGCCCAGCCCATCGCGCTGAACTCCACCGTCCAGGGCACGATCGGCAGCGAGGACGTGGACGTCTTCTCCGTCGAAGTAAAAAAAGACCAACGCCTGTCCGTCGAAATCGAAGGCGCGCGCCTCGGCCGCACGCTGTTTGATCCGACCGTGACCGTACTCTCGGCCGATGGTCGAGTGCTCGCCGCGTCGGACGACACCCCCCTGCTCGGCCACGACGGCTTTGTGTCGCTCCTCGCGCCCGCCGACGGGAAATATCTGATCCAGGTGCGTGACATGACTTATGCCGGCACCGGGCATTTTTATCGGCTGCACCTAGGAACCTTCCCCCGACCGGCCGCCGTTTTTCCGCTCGGCGGGCAACCCGGCGAAACGCTGGAGGCGAAATTTCTCGGTGATCCCACCGGTGATTTCACGCAGCCCATCACGCTCCCCACCGAAAAAAGCCGCTCCGCGCGATTCGGACTGGTCGCGGACCACCACGGCCTCGCGCCTTCGCCGAATTGGCTGCGCGTTTCCCCACTCACGAACGCCCCGAGTATCACCCCAGGAAATACGCTCGGTAAAGCCACCGCCCTCAACATGACCGCGCCCCTCGCCTTCAACGGCGTGCTCATAACCAAGGGTGACGCCGCCTTCTTCCGTTTCACCGCGAAGAAGGACCAAAACCTCGATTTCCAAGTCTACGCGCGCCGCCTCGGTTCGCCCCTCGACTCCGTGCTCACCGTGTACGACGCCAAAGGAAAATCACTCGGCAACAACGACGATGCCGCCGGCAATCCCGACAGCGCGGTGCGCGTGAAAATCCCCGAAGACGGCGACTACACCGTCAAGGTCGCCGACCAACTCGCCCGTGGCGGTCCGCGCTTCACCTATCGCGTCGAGATCGCCGAGGTCGCGCCCACGCTGACGCTCTCCATTCCAGACACGGCCCGCTACGACAACGAGACGCGCAAATCGATCGTCGTCCCGCGCGGCAACCGCTTCGCCGTGTTGCTCAACCTCAACCGCGACACCTTTAACGGCGACCTCGCCGTAACATTCGACGGTCTGCCGGCGGGCATCACCGCCCTCGCCGATACCGTGCCGGGCAGCCTTTCCGCCGTGCCCGTGGTCTTCGACGCCACCGCCGATGCCCCCATCGCCGGCACCCTCCTGACGCCCGCCGCCCAAGCCGTCGACGCCAGCGCCACCAAAGGAAAGGACGTCGTCAGCCGGTTCCGCCATACCGTCGATTGGGTACGTATTCAAAACGACATCGGTTACAGCAGGTCCGAGGTCAGCCAAATCGCCGCAGCTGTCGTCGAGGCCGTGCCGTTCACCGTGCGCATCGTGGAACCGAAAGTCCCCCTGGTCCAAAGCGGCGAGGCGGCGTGGAAGATCATCGCCGACCGCCAGGAAGGTTTCGACGAACCCATCACCGTGAAGATGCTCTGGAATCCGCCGGGCGTCACGTCGCCCCCCGACCTCGTCATTCCGAAAGGGGCCAGCTCGGTCGACTACAAACTCAACGCCTCCAACAAGGCCGAAGTGCGCAAATGGAAGACCGCAGTGGTCGCCACCGCGACCGTCAAGGGCGGCGCCGCCCACGTTTCCTCGCAACTCGCCGAACTGGAAATCGCGGCCCCGTTCCTCGCTGGGAAAATCGCTCTCACCAAGGTAGAACGCGGCCAAACCGCCAAACTCGTCTGCACGTTGGAGCAAAAAAATCCGTTTGCTGGCACCGCCGTCGCCCGCCTCGTCGGCCTCCCCGCCAACACGACCGCCAGCGATGTCGAGATCACCCAAGACAGCACGGCAGCCACCTTCGAAATCGTCACCACCGCTAAGAGCCCGCTCGGCAGCCACAAAAATATTTTTTGCCGCATCAACATCACACGCGACGGCGAGCCCATCACCCACCTCATCGCCCAGGGCAGCGTGCTGCGCATCGACGCGGCGCGCCCGAAAACCGCCGGAGAGAGTAAGCCCGTCGCTCAAGCAAAGACTGAGTAACGGACCCACGACCAACCCCACCCTCTCCGTTTCAAAATGACCATCGCGACAATCGTAGGGCCCGCGCTCGCCTCCGCGCCGTCACGCAACGAACGTAATACCCGCAACGGCGGCCCGACCAACGGCGAGCCCACCAAAGCTTTCCTGCGTTGTCTCAGAATCGCCATCGGGGCCGCCGGCCTTTTCGCCGCACTTGCCCATCCGCTAACCGCCTTCGCCGCGAAGCCCACCCTCACCGAAGTCAAAGTCTTCCCCGCCGACGTCAACCTCAAGACCCGCGGCGACCACCAGAGCATCGTCGTGCAGGCCATTTATGCCGACGGGGTCACGCGCGATGTCACCGCGCAGGCCAGTTTCACCCTCGGCAACAAGACCCTGGCAAAATTCGACCACTTCATGCTCACCCCGGTCGCCGATGGGCAGACCGAGCTAAAGGTGAAGTTCCAAGGCAAGACGCTGGTCGTGCCGGTGAAAATCGAAGCCGCCACAGTCGCTGAGCCGATTAGCTTCATCAAGGACGTCATGCCCGTATTCACCAAGGCCGGGTGCAACACGGGCGGTTGCCACGGCACCTCCCGCGGCAAAGACGGTTTCCGGCTCTCGCTGTTCGGCTACGATCCGGACGGCGACTACCACCGCCTCACGCGCGAAGCGATCGCTCGCCGCATCAATCTCGCCCTGCCGGAGGAGAGTCTGATCCTCGAAAAAGCCACGCGCAAAGTGCCGCACACCGGCGGCGAACTCTTCACGTCGGACAGTGAATCCTATCGGACCCTCCTGGCATGGCTCCAAGCTGGCGCCCCCAAGGACGGCCCCGATGTCGCCAAGGTCGTACGTCTCGAAATCAATCCCCGCCAATCCGTACTCGAAGGCACCGGGGAGACCCAGCAACTGAGCGTGCGCGCGTTTTACTCGGACGGCACCGACCGCGATGTCACGTCCCTCACCGCTTTCATGGGCAACAATGATGCCGCCATAAAGGTATCCGCCTCCGGCAAGGCCACGTCACTCGCGCGGGGCGAAGCGTTTATCACCGCCCGTTACGAAGGTCTCGCGACCGGCGTACAAGTGCTCGCCATTCCGAAGAACCTGCCGTTCACATGGCCGGCCGTCGCGGAAAACAACTACATCGATACCCACGTAAACGCGAAGCTGCGCAAACTGCGCATCGCGCCATCTGATCTCTGCGACGACCCGACCTTCCTCCGCCGCGTTTACCTCGACATCACCGGGACGCTGCCGTCGCCCGATCAGGTGCGGACGTTTCTCGCCGATACGTCCGGCGGCAAACGCGACGCCGTCATCGACGACCTGCTCGGCCGGAAAGAATTCGTCGACCTTTGGGTGATGAAGTGGGCCGAGCTCCTGCAGATTCGCAGCGCAGACCAGCAGGTGCAGATGAGCACCAAGTCGGCGCTGCAATACTTCGATTGGCTCGAATCCGAGATCACCCAAAACGTGCCGGTCGACGTCATGGTGAAAAAACTACTCACCGCCACGGGCCCGAGCTTCGAGGCGCCCGCAGCCAATTTCTACAAGATCGAGCGCGACACGCTCAAACTCTCGGAGAATGTCGCGCAGGCCTTCATGGGCGTGCGCGTCCAGTGCACCCAGTGCCACAACCACCCCTTCGACCGTTGGACGATGAATGACTATTTTGGGTTCGCGGCCTTCTTTGCCCAGGTCGGACGCAAAGCCGGAGAAGACCCGCGCGAGACGATTGTCTTCAACAGCGGCGGCGGGGCCGTGAAACATCCGGTGACCGGCAAGGACATGGCCCCGAAATTTCTAGGCGGCGCCCAGCCAGAAATCGCCAAGGGCACCGACCGCCGACAGGTGCTGGCCGAGTGGCTCACCGCTCCGGAGAATCCATATTTCTCCCGCAATCTCGCCAATATCATTTGGGCGCAATTCTTCGGCAAGGGCATCATCGACCCTGTCGACGACGTGCGCGTCAGCAATCCCGCGACCAATCCCGAACTGCTCGATAAACTCGCGGCCCAGCTCACCGCCTACCGCTACGATTTCAAGAAACTCGTCCGCGATATCTGCACGTCCCGCACCTACCAATTGTCCGCCGTGCCCAATGCCACCAACGCCGGCGACGAGGCCAACTTCGCCAAAGCGGGCGTGCGCCGCATCCGCGCCGAGGTGTTACTCGACGCCTTAGGCTCCGTCACCGGCAGCGCAGAAAAACTCCGCGGCCTGCCGCAAGGCGGCCGCGCTATTGAAATCGCCGACGGCCGCACGAGCACGTATTTCCTCACGACGTTCGGTCGCGCCACGCGCGAGACGCCGTGCTCCTGCGAGGTAAAAATGGAACCGAACCTCTCGCAGGCATTGCACCTGCTCAACGGCGACGCGGTGAACGCAAAAGTCCTCAACGGCGGCCTCGTGAAAAAACTCCTGAAAGAGGGCAAGCAGCCGCCAGACATCATCGAAGAGCTCTACCTCCGCGCGTTGGGCCGACCGCCCACCGGGGCCGAGACCACAAAGCTCCAGACATTTTTCACCGATGGGAAAAAGCCCGATGTCGTCCTGAACGATCTCTTCTGGGCGCTGCTCAATGCGAAGGAGTTCGTCTTCAATCACTGATCGACGCCGATGCTCTCCCTGTCCCATCCGGTAGCCGCCGCCTCGTTACTCGCCTCGTTACTCGCCTCGTCGCTCGCCTGCGCCGCCGAGCCGAAAAAGGTCACCTACGAGGACGACGTTCTGCCGATCTTCCGCGACAACTGCCTGAAGTGTCACAACCCCGATAAACTCAAAGGCGACCTCGACCTGTCGTCATTCAGCAGCGCCATCAAAGGCGGCGGCAGTGGCACCACCCTCAATGCCGGTGATCCCGAGAGCAGCCAACTGTTCAAATCGGTCACCCACACCGAGGACCCCGCGATGCCGCCGAAGTCCAAGCTCTCCGACAAAGAGATCAGCACGATCCGCCAATGGATTACGGGCGGCCTGTTGCAGGGCGTGGGCAGCAAGGCCCTCGCCGCCAACAAACCGACCGTGGATCTCACCCTCAAAGGCGCGGCGATCGGCAAACCCGAGGGACCACCCCCGATGCCCGGCGCCCTGTCCGTTGAGCCCTTCGTGCGCGCCACGCACGGCACGCCGCTCAGCGCGATCGCCAGCAGTCCGTGGGCTCCCGTCGTCGCGCTCGCCGGTGCGCGCCAAGTCGTGCTCTACCACACCGGCGATTTGGAATTTCTCGGCGTGCTCCCGTTTTCGGAAGGCACGCTGTGCGATCTCAAGTTCAGCCGTAACGGCAAACTCCTCCTCGCGAGCGGCGGTCGCGGAGGACACTCGGGCCTCGTGGCCGTGTGGGACCTCGCAAAGGGCGAGCGCGTCATCACCGTAGGCGACCAATATGATTCCGTCCTCGCGGCCGACATCAGCTCGGATCAGCAGTGGATCGCCCTCGGCGGACCAGACCGCGTCCTCAAGATCTACAACACCAAAGACGGCTCACTCGAACATCGCATCAAGAAGCACACGGAGTGGGTCACAGCCGTCGAGTTTTCGCCTGACAGCAAGTATCTCGCCACCGGCGACCGCAACGGTGGCCTCGTGCTCTGGGAGTCGGCCACCGGCCTAGAACTGTTCAATTTGCCCGGCCACAAAGGCGCCATCACCGCCCTCACGTGGCGTCGCGATTCCGAGATGGTGGTGTCCGCCAGCGAGGACGGCACCCTCAAGCTCTGGAAGGCGACGGATGGCGCGGCGCTCAAAAATATCCCAGCTCACCCCGGGGGCGTCTTATCCGCCTCCTTCGCGCCGGACGGCCGCGTCGTTTCGTGCGGTCGGGACAATAAAGTGCAAATCTGGGATCTGGCCGGGAAAAATCTCGCCACACCCGCCTTCAAGGGCGATCTGCCCAATCGCGTGACGTTCAACGACGACGGCACTAAGGTCGTCGGGAGCGATTGGACCGGGAAAGTTTTTGTGTGGAATGCCAAGAGCGGCCAGTCGCTCGGCGAGCTGGAAGCGAATCCGCCCACGCTGGCTGAGCGTGTGCTCCGCGGCGCGCAACGGATCGCCGCGCTCGCGGCCCAATCCGCGGCAGCCCAAACGAAGCGGCTAAAACTGGAAACGGACAAGGCGCTGGCCAACGAAAGTCTCGCCCGCGTCACGCAAGATCTCGCCGCCACCCAAGCCCTCGTCGCCGCCTCCACGGTCGCGGTCCGGCCGGCGACCGAGGCACCACCCGACGTCGCGGACTCGCCGCCACCGCCCTCGCCGAATCCCGGCGAGGAAGCCCAGCGACTCAAAGCTGCGGTCGAAGAACTAAAAAAACAGCTGGCTATCCGTGCGAAACAAGCCGCCGCCCTGGCCAAAGATTCTGCGACCGCGAAGTCCGCCTGCGACGAAGCCACCGCCAAACTGCGGGCCGCCGAAGCCTCTTTGGTGAAATGGCAAGCCGCGCAGCAAAATGCAAAATCAAGCACGGCCGCGGGGAAAGGGCCGAAACTGAGCCGCGGCACCGAGTGAACCGCCCGCCTCAATAATGGGCGCGTCTCCCGGTTATCGGCTGTCTGGGCTAACATGATTATCTTGCCCCCGTTTGCCGACCTCCCGCCCCCACGGCCCTACGCCGGCGCCACGCTGCGCCCCCTTCAGCCGCGACCGACAGCTCGGTGCGCCCTCCTTTCGGTAAACGCAGCCTTCCTTTCTGGCGTCATTTTGTGCCTCTTAACGGCACTCTCATGACTTGGACCGAACTCGACTGGTCGGCGCTCGACCGCCTCCGCCAAAAATTTCTCAGCAGCACCCCCGGTGCCGCCGCCGGCGTCTATTGGGAGAATCCTGCCGACCTCTCCAGCTACGACTTCACCTACGGCGAACGCATCGGCTGGAAATGGGACCATGTCCTCCGCGAGCTCCGCCTCCGGAATTGGCAGCCTGCTACCACCACCCGCTCCGTCTTCGATTGGGGCTGCGGGAGTGGGGTCGCCGCGCGCCGCGTCATTTCTTTTTTCGGTGCTGAGAAATTCGATACGCTCACCGTTTGGGACCACTCCCGCCTCGCCTGCGACTACGCGGCCAGCGCCGCCCAAGCCGCCTTCCCATCCCTTCGCGTCTCGATTGCTGCTCCAGCTCTGAGCTCGCCGCTCTCTGCACTCAGCCCTGCCGGCTCCATCGGCCTCCTCGTCGTCAGCCACGTCCTCAACGAACTCTCCCCCGACGCCCTCGCGACCCTCCTCACCCTCGTCGCCCGCGCCGAAGCCGTGCTCTGGGTCGAGCCCGGCACCCACGCCGTCAGCCGCCACCTCGGCTCGCTTCGCGAAAAATTGCTCGCCACGGCTTCCTTCCGCGTCGTCGCTCCCTGCACTCACCAGAACACCTGCCCGATTCTCGCCCCCGAGCACACTCGCGACTGGTGCCACCACTTCGCGCCTCCTCCCTCGGAAATTTTCGCCAATCCCGACTGGGTTAAGTTCGGCCAGCGCGCGGGCATTGACCTCCGCAGCCTCCCCTACGCCTTCCTCGCCCTCGACCGCCTGCGCGACGCGCCTCCGCCACCAGCCGATCTCGCCCGCGTCATCGGCCGGCCGGAACATTTCAAGCCGTACGTGCGTCTCCTCAGCTGTGATTCCTCTGGCCTCGCCGAGCTCGAACTACCGAAGCGCACCGACCTCGCGCTCTTCAAACACCTCGACCGCACCAAAGCCCCGCTCCTCTACCACTGGCGCCACGATGGCCACAAAATCCTCGCCGGCACACCCGTCGCTCCGCCGCCCGTTTGATTTCCCGATCATCGTAGCTTTGTTCCACCCGCCTCTCGCCATGTTTCGCGCCCTCCTTCGCTCCCTCGTATTTGCCTGCACCGTCGCCCTCACGACGCCCCCCCTCGGCGCCACCTCCGTCACCCCACCGACGTTTACTCAGCTCACCCGTCGAGCCGAAGCGATTTTCCGCGGCGAGGTCACCAGCCTGCGCACCGAACTCATCACCCGCGGGGAAAGCCGCGCCATCTTCACTTACGTCACGTTTCGCATTGAGGAAATCCTCAAGGGCAGCGTACCCGCCAGCGCCAGTGCCGATCACACCGTGACGCTGGAGTTTTTGGGTGGTACCGTCGGCGAACTCACGATGGACGTCGCCGGGATGCCCCGTTTTTCTGTCGGCCAGACCGAGCTCTTGTTCGTCGAAAAAAACGGCCAACACATTTGCCCGTTGGTCGCCATGATGTTCGGCCGCTATCGCATCCAGCGCCACGCCACCACCGGCGCCGAGTTCATCGCTCGCGACAACGGCGCGCCGCTCACCTCCACCGACGACATCGCCCTCCCGATGGTCGCGGCCGCCTTCGCCGCCCGCGTCACTCCGCTTCGCGCTGCCGCCTTAACCCCGGCGGCGTTCTCCGCCTTGATCCGCGACGAAGCGGCGCGCGTGCACACCCCGTAGCGGCGGATTGGCCTCGAACCATGATTGCTTCCTCCCGCCAGCTCTGCGCGCGTGGCCTCCTCTTGATCGCGGTGCTGGCTTTCGCCGGCCCGCGCCTGCTCGCCTATACTCCCCTCGCCGGCAGCCCCGTGTGGCCCGATGGGAATATCGTCATGCACCTCCAACTCGGCCCGACCACCCGCCTCGCCGACGGTAAAACATGGAACTCTGCCGCGATCGATATGCTCGCCGAATGGAACAAGCAGATGGTGCGGTCGCAGTTCACCACCGTAGCCGATTCCTCGGCCGCCGTCGGTGACGGCAACCGCGTCAACAATGTCCTTTTCTCCTCGAGCATTTTCGGCCGCACGTTTGGCACCGACACCCTCGCAGTCACCACGGTCTGGACCCAAGGCGGCCGCCGCGTTGAGAGCGACGTCCTCTTCAATAGCCGCTTCAATTGGGATTCCTACCGCGGCCCCCTCCGCACGGGAGCAAACAATGCTGAATTTTCCCGCGTCGCCCTCCATGAATTCGGCCACGTCCTCGGTCTCGATCATCCCGATACAGCCGGCCAATTTGTATCCGCGATCATGAACAGTCGGGCCGGAGCCCTCGACGCACTCACGCAGGACGACCGCGACGGTGCGGCCTTTCTCTACGCGTCCAACGCGGGCGTCAGCGCGCCCGTCCTCACCTTGCCGCTCGTCGACCAGTCGCCCGTCGACGGTGATACGGTGGATTTTGCCGTCGCCGTTTCCGGCGCCGGCCCCTTCACCTACCGGTGGTCTCGCGATGGCATGGTCCAAGGTGTGAGCACCGCCCAATGGACCTTGAGCAACGTCGCGATCGCGAGTTCCGGTCGCTGGACTGTCACCATCACCAACAGTCGCGGCGCCGTCAGCAGTTCGATGATCCTCACCGTCACCGCTCGTGCCGTGGCGCCCACGATCACCCGCCACCCCTCCGCCGTGAGCGCCCGCACGGGCCAAAGCATCGCCTTCAACGTCGCGGCCAGCGGGTCCACGCCCCGCTTTTTTAAGTGGCGAAAAGACGGTCGCGATCTCGGCATCCCCACCGCCAGCGATACCCTCACCTTAACCGACGTTCAGTTGACCGACATCGGGGCCTATTCGGTCGTGGTGACCAATGCTGGCGGATCCATCACCAGTGCCGACGCGAGCCTCACCGTCACGCTCCCGGATACGCCCGCCGCGATCGCCTCCGCGCCCGTCAGCACGACTGTGGCCATCGGCTTCGAGGCCACCTTCTCCGTCATCGTGACGGGCACGGCACCGACCACTTACCGCTGGTCGCGCAACGGCGTCGCCCTCCCCGGAGCGACGGGCACCGTCGCCACGAACAATCCCACGGCCACCCTCACCCTGCCACGCGTGGCCGCGTCCGACGCCGGCAACTACACCGTGACGGTCAGCAACGCCTTCGGCTCCGCCACGAGCTCCGCCGCGACGTTGTTCGTAGCGCCCGTCTCGACCGCCGGCCATCTCTTCAACCTCGCCATCCGCAGCCTCGCCGGCACCGGTTCGGAGACGCTCATCGTCGGCTTCACCTTGGCCGGCGCGCAAGCGAGCGGCACGCCGCAACGGCTCTTGCTCCGCGCGGTCGGGCCGACGCTGGCCGGATTTGGCGTCACGGGCACCTTGGCCGATCCCCGCCTCGACGTCTTCCGTGGCCAGACGCTCACCGCATCCAACGACAACTGGTCCGGCAATGCTGAGGTCTCGCTCTACGGGGCGCGCATCGGGGCCTTCGCCCTCGCTAGTCCCACCAGCAAAGATGCGGCGCTGATTCATTCACTCACGACAGGCGGTTACTCCGCCCAAGTGACCGGTGCCGGCACCGGCGTGGCTCTCGCCGAAATCTATGACGCCTCCGACGCCTACACCGATCTCTCGCTCCGCTTCACCAACCTCTCCGCCCGCACCCGGGTCGGCACCGGCGGCGATATTCTGATCGCTGGCTTTGCCCTAGCCGGAACGTCGCCCAAAACGCTGTTGATCCGCGCCATCGGCCCAGCCCTCGCGCAATTTGGAGTCGCTGGATTCCTCGCCGATCCCGTCCTCGAAATCTACCGCGATGCCCGGCTGATTGCCGATAATGACAACTGGCCCGGCACCTCCGATCTCCAGAATTCAGCGGCCGCCGTCGGTGCATTTTTCCTGCCGATCAACAGCAACGACGCTGCCGTGATCCTGACACTACCCGCCGGCCCCTACACCGCCCAAGTGCGCGGTGCCAAGGACACCACCGGCGTCGCCCTAATCGAAGTCTACGAGCTGCCGTGACGTATTCAGTCAGTCCGCACACGCACTCGCCCGTGAGCCGCCGTCACCACGAGTTGTAAGGCTGGCGCTCGCCGCCATGCCGCGTTTTTCCATCGCGAAATGGCACGTCGACTCAGAGACCGAGAGCACGGAAACCCCGGCCACGACCGCTTCGTCTTCGAACAAAACCTGCACCCGCAAATACTACGGCTCCACAAACGAAACCTCACCGGAGCGCACCGTGAGTCCCGTCCGCACCTGCGCTTCGTCGAGTTGCAAGACCAGCCTGTTCGTCCCGGCTCTCGCCTCGACCGTCATCTGCGCACCGGCCTTGACCGGCACACCATTCAGCCACGCGTCCTTCAGTCCACCCACGACCGTTAAGTTAACTTTACCACTGCGCGCCGCTTCGAAACGCGTGGCCGCATAAAGACCGCGTGTAGTGGCGATGGCCTGGTAGGTCGACGCGATGAGTTCGCCCGGCAGCACCCCGCTCACGAGCGTCAACATCGGCTCCCAGCCTGCCAGGGTGTCATCGCCGCGCACGACACGCTCGACTCCCAGGTGCTGATTTTTGCTCGATACGGTATACAAATTCCACGCCCGCGCGACGCCACCCTTCGCCGCGTCGAACTCACCGGGCCGCCCCAACTGCGAAAGAAACTTCACCAGATCGAGCCGCTCTTCCGGCAGCAATCCGTCGATCAATCCCGCCGGCATCAACGAGCCCGCACTGGTCCGCTTCGCGATGTTCTTCACCGCAACTTGCACCTCTTGGTTCGCCGCGTTGCGCAGCATAATCTCCGTCGCCGTCTCGCGCGTGATCATGCCGCTGAGCTCCTGCTGGTCCTTCGTCGTAATGATCACGGAGTGATAACCTTCTTTAATCTTCGCACTGGGATAAAGCAGCGATTCGACGAGATAGTCCGTCGGCGCACTCGCGCCGATACTCGTCATGTCCGGCCCGACCTTGCCGCCGGCGCCGCCAATCGCGTGACACACCATGCAGGCGAGTTCCGGCCGGCGGTAAATACGTTCGCCCCGCGCCGCGTCACCGACCGCCAGCGCCTGCCGGGCGAGCGTTTGCAATTCTTCCGGCGTGAGCTGCGCCTCGGACAACGTGAGTCCGGCACTCTTGATCAACGCCTGCACCAGCGGTTGGTTTTGTCCGCCCTCGCGCGCTGGACGCAACCCCGCCTTTGCCACCGCCGTCGGCAGCTTTGCCTTGGGCAACTCCGCCGCCAGTCGCGGACTCGCGCCCTTCACCGCCAGCAGGGCGCGCCACAGCGCCTGCGCGTCCGCCTCGACCGTCGTCGCGGCCAACACCTTCAGCACGTCCGGCATCGCCGCCGCCAGATCCACACCCGCGAGTGCCACGACCGCCTCGCGCTGAATCGCCGGACTCGCAGCACTGCGCGACAGCGTCCGCAGCTCTGCGATCACCGGCGCTCCACCCAATTCCCGCAGCGCCCCCAAGGCCGCCGTCCGCTCCGCAGGCGAGGTCGCCACATCACCCGCACGACGCACCACCAGCGGCGCCAGCGCCGTCAGTTTCCATGTACCCACGAGCGGCAGCGCCGCGACGCGGATCGACGCCGACGCCGACTCCAACAAGGTCGCCAGCTTCGTCAAATCCCCTTCAGGTTTCACGCCGCGCAACCGCGCGGCAGCGACCAGCGCGCCCAGGGCCGGTGGTACCGCCGTCTCGTCAAAGCCGTTCGCGAGCAAGGTATCGAACAATCGCCGCTGCTCGCGCGGACCGCCCGCCGAGCCGATGAGTTCAATCCACGGACCCGAACCGTTCCGCGGCAGCGTGCGGTCGGTGAGCAGTTGCGCGAGCACCTCGACCGCCAGGGTCGGCTCGACTGCCTTCAGTCCAAACGCGAGCTGCGCCTCTCGTCCTTGAAAACTCCACGCGCCCGAGCGCACGGCCCCAAGCCAAGGCGTGGCGAGCTCGTTCATCGTGAGCCACAGCGCGTAGTCGAGAAACGCATCCATCGGCTGGTCCAAAATCGTCAACGCCAACTCCGCGGCGCGGGCCGTCCCAAGTTTACCCAACGCGCGCACCGCTTCGAGCCGCACCCGGGGATTCGCATCGGCCACCAATGTCGTTAGCGGCGCGAGCGAAGCGGCCACCGGCAACACCCGCACGCCGGCCGCCCGAATCCGCGGATCACCGATCACGACAAGTTCCGCGACGAGCGTTGCGATCGGCAGGTTGAGCGCCTGATGCGCCCACAGCGCCTGCATCCGCGCCGTGGGTACGGTCTGCTTCGCCGTCCACGTGGCCAAGTCCGCTTGCACGCGCTCAGCGCCGCGTTCCACGAGGATCCGCTTCGCCTGCGCCTGATCGTAGCTATTCTTCGAGAGCAGCCGGTCGAGCAACGCCGGGTTATCCAGTTTTCTGAAATCAGTCCGGGCCAGCGCCGGACGCCCCTTGGCCGCGATACGCCAGATGCGGCCGTGCTCCTTGTCGCGCCGCGTATCGCGAAAATCCACTTCACCGTGCTGGATGATCGGGTTGCTCCAATCGGCGAGATACAACGCGCCGTCGGGCCCGAGCTTCACGTCGAGCGGACGAAACGTGCTGTCCGTGGTCCGCATCACATCCGGCATTTCCTTTGTGACGTAGGCAGAGCCTTGGTCGGAAATCTTGAAGCGCACCACCCGGTGTGCCCGGAAATCCGACGTGATCATGTCGCCCTGCCAATCGTCGGGGAATTGCGCGCTCCGCATGATCTCGAGACCGGAAAATTTCGGGTAAGCGCCCGGGCTCACGCTCTGCAATTCTCGCCGCGCCGGCGCCAGCGTCCGATAGGTCGCCCCCAGCACCGCCCAGCTCACCCCGGAGCTCCCGGCTCCGTCGGTGGCAAACGATTGCCCAAATTCATCAAACTGGTAGCCCCATGAATTGACCCAGCCGCGGTAGAGGATATCCATTTCTTGGTTACGGGGATCCATCCGGAATATCCCGCCCGCCCGCAGCCGCACGATCCCCGTCGGCGTTTCCGTATCCGTGCGAGTGTAGACCGACTGATTCATGTAGAGACGCCCGTCGGGGCCCCAGCGCAGCGAGTGCAAATTGTGGTGCGTGTCCTCGGTGCCGAAGCCGCTCTGCACAATCCGCCGCACGTCCGCCTTGCCGTCGCCATTCGTATCCTTGAAGTGCAGGAGCTCCGTGCTCTGCGCAACGTAGACGCCGCCGTCGCCGGGTTCGACCCCCGTGGGGATGAGTAACCCGTCGGCAAACACCGTGGCCTTGTCCGCCCGCCCAGCGCCGGTCGTGTCTTCGAGCACGATGATTTTGTCGGTCGGCGCCTGGCCCGGTTCGATTTGTGGATACACCGCAGAGCTCGCAACCCAGAGCCGCCCCTGCGGATCGAAATTCATGTGGAGCGGTTTGTTCAGCAAGGGATTTTCCGCCCACAAGGTGACCTCCACCGCGTCATCGAGCTTGAACTGCGGATGCGGCTGCGGCGTGGACTTCGTGACGAGATTACCCACGCGACGCGGGATCTCGGGGACATTCAGGCCGGGCTTGAGCGCCCGAAGTTGCCCGATGCGTTTTTCCTCCGCGGTGACAAATTCGTCGAACTTCAGGACCTCGACGGCGTTGTTGCCCTGCTCCCGCTTCCGGAATCCGAAAATATAAGCCATGTTCGCCGGTCGCGAGCGGTGGAAAAACCACTCGTTCTTACGCAGAATCGCCTGCCGTAGCGGGTCCACCGCGGGGCTCGTCCGCCAAGCACCCGGCTGGCCGCCGCCAAACAACTGGTCCTCCAACGCCTCGGCCACCGCGCGGTAGCCTCCGCTGTTGAGATGGATGCCGTTGTCCGTGAGCTTGCCACCATTGGCCGCAGTCGCCCGATCCATCGGCGCGCGCAACGCATCATGCAGCGGAAAAAATGTCGCCGACCGCTCCGCCGCAATCTCGCGCACGACCGCAGACGTGCGCTCGAGTTCTGCATTGTGGCGGGCGGGATCGGCCCACGGTGCGCCGAGCGTCTCATGGCGCACCGTCCCGACGAGCACGACCCGCGCACCGGGCGAAACCTTCGCAATCATGTCCAACAGTTGTCGATAGTCCGTCCGGAATTTCTCCCGGCCGGCCTCACCCTCAAATGACGCCGCCATCCCGTAGCCCACCAACACCACCGTCGGCTTAGTGTCCTCGATTTGCTTCACGAGTTGCGTCCAGCCTTCGTTCGCCGGCTCTTTGCCCGCCTGTAGAAGACTGAGCCCAAAGCGCGACTCGCCCACCGGCGTATCACCACTCCAGCCGAGATTGCGAAAGGTCACGTTCCGCTCGGGGAACCGCGACGTCAGCATGAGCTCGACCCAGCCGTGGTATTGCTCGCGCTCGATCAGCGTGTCGCCGAGGAACACGACGCGATCGCCGTCGCGCAACTCAAGCGCAGCAGGCTTTTCCGCAGCAAACGCAGCGCACACTCCGAAGCAAAGCAACAAGGCAAGACGCGGGTAACACATCATAAAGGGTATGGGAAAAAATTACAGGACAACCGGCCAGCCAAGTTCGCCAGAGAGTACCCGCTGGATGCGAGCACGTTTTTACCACCGAGGCCCATTCGCACCGGCGGTACGCGGATCACTTCCCGTCGTTCCAGAGGATGTGGGTGCCACTCTTGCCGGCGACGACGATGTCCTTCCAGCCGTTGCCATCGAGATCGACGAGGCGGATCTGCAAGCCGATGCCCGGCCCATTGTCCGCGATCATGTGCTTGGTGAACGTGCGCGTCGCTCCGTTCCATTTGTAGAACACGACGCAACCCGGCTCGCTGTCACCCGGGTCATTGCCACTGTGCGCCTTGACGCGGCGGCCAGTGATGAGGTCCGGTTTGCCATCGTTGTCGATATCGGCCCAAACGAGGCAGTGGTTCTGCGAGATTTTATCGTCGATCACGTTGTGCCGCCAATTAGTGCTGCCGTCCTTGTTGTCGTCCATCCGCTGTTCCCAATAAAGGCCGTAGTTGTGACCGTGACCCCAGATAAAATCGTTGCGGCCATCGCCATTCAGATCGACGACGATCATCGGCGTGCTGGCATGGGGAAACGTCCAGTCAGCGTGACGCTTCCACGGCTTCGTGAGCGCGCCCTCTTTCGGACGCTCATACCAACCGTTGCCGTACAGAATGTCCTCGAGCCCGTCGCCATTGATATCTCCGAAGCCGATGCCGTGACCGTTCACGAACGGTGCGCCGGCCTGAATCATCCAAGGCTTGAGAATGGGCTCACCCTTTTCTCCTTTTGCAAAACGATAAGCCATGACGGCGTTGGCGGGGCCGTAGGAGTTCACGACGTATTCCGGAATCCCATCGCCATCGAGATCGCGAAAATCGGTCCACTCATTCTGCGCGAGACCGGTGTCGATCAACACACGCGGCGTCCACAGGGCCCCCGACTTCAATCCTTCGGCGCCGGGGTTTTGATACCACATGATCTTCGTGTCACCGAATGCGCCGCTGACGATATCAGGAAACCCATCGCCGTTCACGTCGTAGGCGTGCTCGCCACAATTGGACAGGTAGTCCTTGCCGAATACCTCGAGCTTCCGGAGCGGGCGCTTCGTCTTGAAATCAGGTCCCGCATACCAGAACTCGCCCGCACTGACGTCGAGTTTACCATCGCGATCGAAGTCCGCGACGGCGCAGCCCTCGTTATTATCGACGTGCAATGGCTGCACGCGAAACTTGAGGGCGGGCGTCGCCGCCTTTTTGGTATTTTTCTGCGCGCTCTTCGGCGCGTCGGCCGCGAGCGCAATGGCGGGGAGCGTGAGCGCGAGCGCGAGCAGCAGGGAGACGCGGACTACACGAGGGAGGACGGGGAGGGTCATGATTACAGGGGCAATGGCGGAGCGGCGGATAGACGCAAACAACCCCTCGTCGGTCAATCTCAGCCCGCGTCGCGTCGAAAAACGAAACGCGAGGGCTCCCGCGCCCGCCCGAAGTCCAGCGCGCAATCCAGCGCGATGCTTGACTCGCCCCGTGCGCTCTGAAACATCGCCCCTTCTCACATTTCAAAACATCATGGGCCAACAACTGAACAAGCACATCAAACGTAAACGCCGAGCCTCCTACCTCAAGCGCAAGAAGGCTCGCGCTAAGTTGGCCGCCAAGAAGAAGTAGGCGTCACCCGGCCCAAGCGTCCCTTTAACCGCGGTCTTCCGGCCGCGGTTTTTTCATTCCTCGCCGCCGCCCGTCCACGTCTCGCCATGCTCAAAGTCAGTCTCATCTCCCTCGGTTGCGCCAAGAATCTGGTCGATTCTGAAATCATGATCGGCCACCTGCATCAGGCCGGCATGACCGTCATCCCTGACGCCGAGCAGGCCGACGTCGTGATCGTCAACACGTGCTCGTTCATCGACTCCTCCAAGGAGGAGTCCATCGGGCACATCCTCGAAGTTCACCAGAACCGGGGCATGACGAAACGCCGCAAGGAGCAAAAGCTCATCGTGGCCGGCTGCATGTCGCAGCGATTCTCCAAAGATCTTTCGACGTCGCTGCATGATGAAGTCGACGCGTTTATCGGACTCGATCAGGTCACCAAAGTGGCCCCGATCATCGAAGGCCTCTTCGCGCAGGAGCGCTCGGCCAAAGCCGGTCCGCTGACGTTCATTGAGGGCAAGTCGACCTACATCCCCGACTACGACACGCCGCGTTTCCGGCTCACGCCAAAACATTTCGCGTACATTAAAATCGCCGAGGGCTGCAATCATCCGTGCACGTTTTGCATCATCCCGCAGATCCGCGGCCGCCACCGTAGCCGCACCATCGAGAGCGTCGTCGCCGAAGCGCGCCAACTGGTGAAAGAAGGCGTCAAGGAGCTGAATCTGATTTCCCAAGACACGACGTTCTTCGGCATGGACACTTGGGAACAGCGCCCGAACCCGCGCACGCCGGTCGACTCTTCCCGCGGCTCCGCCCTAACCACCCTCCTCCGCGAGCTGAATGCTATCGAGGGAGATTTCTGGATCCGGTTGCTCTACACCCATCCGGCGCACTGGAGCGACGAACTCATCAAGACGATTGCCGAGTGCCCAAAGGTCGCCCGCTACATCGATATTCCGCTCCAGCACATCAGCGATCATATGCTGGGCCAGATGCAGCGCGAAACGTCCTCCGCCTACATTCGCGATCTTCTCCAGCGCATCCGCGCCGGAATTCCGGGCATCGCCATCCGCACCACCTTCATCGTCGGCTTCCCCGGTGAAACCGAGGCGGACGTCGATGAGCTCTGCGCGTTCATCCGCGAAACGAAGTTCGAGCGCCTTGGGGTCTTCCGCTATTCGCAGGAAGAGGGTACCCGCGGTGCGAAGATGGAAAATCAGATCCCGCCCAAGTTGAAAGAGGCCCGCTGGCACCGCGTGATGAAACTCCAAAAGGAAATCGCCGCCGCCGTGAGTAAAAATTTCACCGGCCGCACCCTCAAGGCGCTCATCGAAGAGCCCGGCGTCGCCCGCGGCGAGGCCGACGCCCCCGATATCGACGGACGTATCTACGTGCCCCTTACTTTGCCCGTTGGCGCATTCGTGGACGTAAAAATCACCGGCTTCGAAGACTACGATCTGCTCGCGCTCCCAGCCGGACAAGCACCGGTGACGCGCAAAATCGCGAAGCAGGCGCAGTAGCCCGCTGATTCCCCCGAGCTCCCGGCAACTGACCGCGGGGAGAGCCGGCGCTTGCCGCCTCACGCCGCCGTTTTCCGTTTCGCAGCGGCACGTCGGCCAGCGCCGGCGCCACGGCATCGTTTGGCTGAAGCCAATCGCCCAAAAGATTCAGACTTTGATTTGCCGGGTAGCCGCGAGCGCCAGCGAGTGGTGATCGGTCCACTCGCTGGCGCTCGCGGCTACCGAAAAGCCCAGAGCTCAATGGACGTTGGTCCGAGGCCGGCCTGTTTCTACATTAGGTTGCAGAGGAGCTTAAACGGTCAAGGGGCAGGCGCCTGCTTACCGGCGATTTTTACGTTCTGAATCGCCCGCAAGCGGGCTCCTACAAAAGGCCCGCATTCGTCCATTTTGAACGCTTACCGGCGATTTTTACGTTCTGAATCGCCCGCATGCAGGCTCCTACAAAAGGCCGTGATTCGTTCATTTTTGAACGCAACGTGAAATCAGTCACGAATCGGACTGCGCAGCTCTAGCTCGCGGTCGCTTTCGCTGCGGCGACAAATCCGCTGATAATGCCGTCGAACGATCCGTTGGTAAAAAACGCCACCAACCTCGGTTTGCGCACTCCGTTTTGATCCGCCTTCAACGTATTCTCCACGAGCTGCGCCAATAGCGCCGGATTGCTCGGGGAGTAATAGCCCACCAAGCCCTGCGCCGCGAGTTGTTGCACGATGGCCGCGGGATCTAGGCGCTCTTCCTCCCGGAGTTTCTCCGGTCGGTCAATGGCCCCGATGTAAATTTCATCCGCCAACGCGAGGGCCTGCATGAAGGCCGTCTGGAGCGTCTTGACCCGCGCAGTGTTGCTGCGCGGTTCAAAGACCGCCGTCAAAATCGCACCGGGAAAACGCGCTCGAAACGACTGGAGCGTCTCCGCCAAGGCCGTGGGGTGGTGACCGAAATCCTCGATGACCGTCAGTGTCTTCGTCGACCAAAGAAGCTCCTGCCGGCGCTTCACTCCGCGGAACTTCGCGAGCGGGGCGAGACTCAGGCTCATCGGATTTCCTGCGTCGAGTGCGAGCCCCGCTGCCGTCGCCGCCATGGCGGCGTTGCGCGCGTTGAATATCCCCGGCTGCGACCATTTCACGTGTGCCCAGACCTGTCCGCGCCAGCACAGGGTGAACTGCGCGCCGGCTGCCGACTCGGAAAAATCGACGATCCGCGCGTCACAGCCTGCCCCGACGCCCACGCGGACGACTTGGGTCCAGCCCATCGCCCCGAGCGCTTGGAGGTTGAGGTCATCACCATTCAGCACGATGAATCCGTTCCGGGGCACGATGCGGGAAAAATGCGTAAAGGTCCGCTGCACATCGATGAGATCTCTAAAGATATCCGCGTGATCGAACTCGAGATTATTGAGCACCGCGATGTGCGGTCGGTAGTGGATGAACTTACTGCGCTTGTCGAAGAACGCGCTGTCATACTCGTCGCCCTCGATGACAAACGGATCGCTCTCCGCACCCAAATGGCTGCCCATCGGCGGATCCTGCGGCACCCCCCCGATGAGGAAACCGGGATCACGACCCGCTTCTCGCAGGAGAAACGCCGCCAGCGACGTGGTCGTCGTTTTCCCGTGGGTTCCGGCCACCACGATGTTTCGTCGGTTCTGCAGCACGACATCGTGCAAGAAGGCCGGCAAGGACGTGAACCGCAGTGCCCGGGTATCAAGGAGCCACTCGACTTCGGTATTCCCGCGCGACATCGCATTGCCGATCACGACCAAGTCCGGGGCTATTTTCTCCAAGCGCGCCGGATCATAGCCCTCGTGGAGCTCAATCCCGGCCGCAGCCAGCACGCCGCTCATCGGTGGATAGACCCCTTTATCCGCCCCGAGCACGTCGTGTCCCGCCGCCCGCGCCAACAGCGCGGCGTTGCCCATCGCGGTCCCACAAATCCCCATGAAATAGATTCTCATACGTTCAACACCTTTCGAAAGTCTCTTTCAGAGGTAAGTCCGCGCAGCGTCATCGCCGAAATTTCCGCAAGCTTGCCCGTTTTGAATTCTGGCTGGAACACCTCGCGCTGCTTAGAGCTCCTTGATGCGGATATTGCGCCAGCGGATTTCCTCGCCGGGAGGCTTCTTCGTGCCGTCGCCGATTTGGTGCACTTGCAGGGCGATGAGACCGCGCGGGGTCAGGCTGTCTTTGAGGTCTGCCGCTTTGACGCCGTTGATCCACGTCTGGATGTGGTCGCCGCGGCATTCAATGCGGGCGAGATTCCAATCACCCTGCTTGAAAGCTTTTTGCGCAGCCTTGTTTTCCTTGAGGTCGGCGAGCCAGCCACGGCGCGCTTCGTCGTAAACGCCGCCGGTGTAGGCGCGCGGCGAGGGATCGATTTCATACTGGTAGCCAAAGACGCGGTCGGCGGGAAATTTCTTCTTCGCCTTCCCGTTGATCACCGCCTCGGTTTCTTTCGTGTAGTATTCGCTGCGAAACTGCACGCCGGAGTTCATGTCGGCCGCGACCTTGAACTCGAACTCGAGGATAAAGTCGCCGTAGGTCTTCTTCGTACAAAGAAAACTGTTCTGCGTGTTGATCACGGTCTTGCCGACAATCGTGCCGCCCTCGACGCGATAGAGCGCCTTGCCGCTGTGTTGCTCCCAGCCGTCGAGCGTCTTGCCGTTGAACAGATTTACCCACCCGGCCTCAGCCGCGCGGAGAGAAGCCGGAAGGAAAAACGCGCCGCAGAGCGCGAGGAGGGGAAGAAAGCGGCGGACGCCGCGAGGGGAAGTTTTCATCATAGGGAAACGCAGAGATGGCGGATGAACGGCGGCTCGGAAACAAAATACTCGCGCCACGGGATTAAAGGGCCCGGATTTTCTTCCCGTTCGTGTGAAAACGGCTACCCGCGCCATCGCCGGTATCGTTGCCAATTTCCCGTCTCTGCGCTTTTTTCGGTAAATGAGCGCCGTCCCGTTACATACTTCCAATGTGCTTCCAGACCACGCCCAAACCGGCCACCCCGCCCCGCTCCCGCCCGAGCGGCAGGAGGAGTTTGTGCGGCTGCTGAATGGGACCCACGCGATGTTGTTGCGCTATGTGTTGTCGCTGGTGGCCAACCGGCACGACGCCGAGGATGTGCTGCAGCGGGCCAGCGTGGTAATGTGGAAACGGTTTGGCACCTTTGAGTCGGGCACCGACTTTGTCGCCTGGGCCACGACCATCGCGTTCTACGAAGTGAAAAACTTTCAGCGCGTCACCGGCCGGTCGCGGTTGGACTTCGATGATGACCTCATGCAGACGCTCGCGGCGGAGCGGGCGCAACACGTGCTGCGGTGGTCGCCGCGGATGGAGGCGCTCGAGGTGTGCGTGGAGAAACTCGATCCCGCCCAGCGCAAACTGGTGGAAAAAATCTACACGCAGGGCATTGATGTGGGCGCAGTCGCCCGCCAGCAGGGCCGCGCCCCGCAGACGATCTACAACCAACTGAACTTCATCCGCCGCGCGCTCACTGAGTGCGTGGAACGTCAGCTGGCCGGAGCCGCACCATGAACAATCCCACTCATCCCGACTGGCATCGACTGTTCAACGCCGCGCTGAATGGCACACTGACCGACGCCGAGCAGCCACAACTCGCGGCCCTGCTCAAGTCCAGTCCCGAGGCGCGCCAACTGTGGTTCCTTTACCACGACAACGAGTGCGGGCTGTCTGAACTGAAAATCGCCACCGCGGTCACGGCAACGCGTCACGTGCTGCCGAGTCCGGGCGACGTGTCGGCACCGCGCAAACCGTCACCTTGGCTGCAATGGCGTGCCGTGACGGCGGCGGCGGCGGGTTTGGCGATCGGGTTGTTTGGTGCGTCGGTGGTGTATGGCATCGCAGCTCATCGCGGAGCGGAGAAGCGAACGCCGCTGCCGGTCTTTGCGCCGGGATTTGAGGATGTGCAGATGCCGCTGGATGCGGGCTTCCCTGCTGGAGCGGGACGGTGGAGTGGTGATGCCGCGCAGGTGGTGGCGGCGGAGAATGGGGTGCAGGCGAAACAAGGTCGGTTCATGCTCCGGATGGAACCGGTGGCCAAAAGTCCGTCGCGCATCTTTCAGGTGCTGGATCTGCGCACACTGCCGCCCAACGCGGGAGGTGAGTCGCGCGAAATTGAAATCTCGGCGGCGTTCGCCACGGGTGTCGCCGAATCATCGGTGCGCTACATGATTCGGGCCTTTGCCGTCACCGAAGCACCCGAGGATCTCGATGCCGCTTGGTTTGACCGACGGGATGAATCGATCGCCTCGGCCGCGAAGGGTCTGGATGCCCCTCCCGGCGCGACAGGGTGGCAGACGTTGGGCGTGAGCATTCAAGTGCCGCGCGCCGCGCGCAGCCTCGTGCTTTTTTTTGGCGTGCGCACGCCCGACCGGGCCGCGCGGACGGTCCCCCATTACTTGGACGACGTGCGGGTGTCGTTAGTCACTTCGGGCCCATTGCCCTGAGGATTTCAATTTCTGCATCGCATCAGTACTCAACAACATCATGGCGCACGTCCCCCCCACATTCACTAGCTGTGTCAGAACACTCCGCCTGATGGGTCTCATCGGCCTCAGTGCCCTCGCCGAGGTCAACGCGGCTCCGCTCCCCAGCTCCTTCGGCGTGTGGGACCGAGGCGAAGCCATGGACCCGAAAGTGTATCCGTTTGTGCGGGGAACGGCGTGCGATGCGCCGTGGGATTCAGTGGAGAAAACGCCGGGGGTCTATGACTGGAGCGCGATGGATCAGGCGATTGAGCGGGCTTACCGGGACAAGATTTCGCTCTATTTTGCATTCGAGGCCGGCCCGAGCACGCCGACTTGGGTTTATGAAAAAGGGGTCCCCAAGGTGCTGACCAATGGCCAGCGGCACGCGGCCAAATTCCCCGTCTACCCCTACTACCTCGCACCCGAATACAAAACGTACTACCACCGCTTTCTCACCGCGGTCGCCAAGCACATCGCCAGCTATCCCCAAGAGAAGCGGGAGCGCATTGCTTTCATCCAGGTCAAAACGGGCTGCACCGGGGACGAGTGTCCTTACAAGGGAGACGCCGTGGATCCCAGATACAGCCTGAGTCCCGGTGACAAGGCGTGGAAGCAATTCCGGCTCGAGACCTTCGCCTTGTATTCGCAGCTCTTTGGGCAGGAGTCTGAGTTGAAAATCAGCCTGCTCTTGAACGGCGTGGCCCCCGA
>CAMCHO010000043.1 GCA_945874455.1 Opitutus sp. GAS368
AGGCCGTAGTGGCTGGAGATCGCTTTCATCTCCATGTCGTCACTCGTGATGACGCCGGCGTAGCCGAGTCTTTCGCGGAGGAGGCCGGTGATGACGGCGCGAGACAGCGTGGCGGGGAGATCGGGATCGAGGTGCGCGTTGAATACATGGGCGCTCATGATCACGTCGCAGAGGCCGGCGGCGATGAGGCATTGGAAGGGGATGAGTTCGCGGTCGGACCACGTGGCCGTGACGTTGACGAGGCCGAGGTGGGTGTCGCCCGTGGCGCTGCCGTGGCCGGGGAAATGTTTCAGGCAGGTCAGTACGCCTTGGGCGCGGTGCGCGCGAATGTAGTCGGCGGCGTGGCGCGCGACGGCGGCGGGGTCGGAGGAAAAGCTCCGGCGTTTGCCCTTGATGATCGGATTGTCCGGGTGAGCGTCGAGGTCAACGACCGGGGCGAGGTTGAGGTTGAGGCCGACGCCCGCGAGGGTCTGTGCGATGGCGGTGGCGTGGCGGGAGGTGCTCGCGGAATCGTCGATCAGACCGAGTTCCTCGTGGGAGCGGCTCTCAGGGAAGCCGTAGACAGCTTTGAGGCGATTCACCCTTCCGCCCTCTTGGTCGATCGAAGTAAGGATAGGGATGCGGGCTTGTGATTGGAAATGCGCGAGGAGGTCGCGGAGTTGGCCAGGGGACTCGATGTTGCGTCGGGTGGCGGAGCCAGCGGTCATGTCCTGATCGAAGAGAATGACGCCGCCGATACCGTGTTCGCGGATGTCGCGGACGGCGACGGCGCACTCGGCGGGGTGACAGCCGCGGAAGCCGACGTTGAGGAGTTGCCCGATTTTTTCGCGGAGCGTGAGCGACGCAAGGGGAGGCGCGATCGCGGGCGAAAACGAGGAGGGGTGCGGTGACGAGGGGGACATGCGATCGTCCCAAAGAGAAAGAAGAAAGAGAAAGAGGAAAGAGAAAGATGGGGGCCGGCGCGTGGGGTGGTGCGGAAAGTCCCGCCTCTCACGAGGCGGGCTACGCAGCGTCGAGCGGAGGGCGGTTGGAAAGGCCGCCACGTCAGGTCCTACACCACCCAACCGGCGCGGTATTTTTCGCGGGTGAGCCACTTGCTGTTGCCGCCGCTTGCGAATTTGTTTCTCTCGGGATTCCACTTTGCGTTCGCGCCATAGTGGTAGGCGAAGTTCATGAGGTGGCACGCGGTCACAGTGCTCGCGCCGATGGCGACGTCGGCGATGGGTGTCTGGCGGGACTGTACGCAGTCGAGGAAGTTCTGGAGGTGGCTCTTGGGAGCGGTGAGTTTAATCTTCGCGTCGGCAAGAAACTCGCGCTCGGTGAGGACGACTTCTCGCTCCATCGAGGTGGTTTTGTCGACCTCCTTGTCCCAGAATTTGTGGACCGTTTTCCCGTCCATGATGAGTTCGAATTTACCCCGGTTGACATGGCACTCGCCGAGTGTGCCGTAAAACGAAACGCCCTTGCCTTTGACGTGCGTGAGGATGGTGCCGTCGGCGTAGACGAGTTGGGCACCGCGTTTGGCCGTTTGCCAATCTTTCGGGGCGCGGATTTCGACGGGGCCGGAGCCATCCATGCCGAGACCCCAGTGGGCGATGTCAATGTGGTGGGCACCCCAGTCGGTGATCATGCCGCCGCCGAACTCCCATGTCTTCCGCCAGTCAGGAAAATTAGTATGGAGGCCGCGCGGGCAGAGAAACGGGCTGTAGGCGACGAGTGGGCCCGGGCCGCACCAGCGATCCCAGTCGAGGCCGGGCTCCATTTCGGCGGCGGGCTGGGAGTAGGGCGTGGCGGGATCGCCGAAGGAAACGTGGACCGAGTTGACGCGGCCGAGGATGCCATTGCGGACGAGTTCGCAGGCGACGCGGAATTCTTTGGAGGAGCGTTGTTGCGAGCCGGTTTGGAAAACGCGTTTGGCCTTGCGGGACTCCTTAACGAGCTCGACAGCTTCGTGAATGTTATGGGTGAGCGGCTTCTCGCAGTAGACATCTTTGCCAGCGCGCACGGCGGCAATGGCGATGTAAGCGTGCCAGTGATCGGGTGTGGCGATGATGACGGCGTCGATATCTTTGCGAGCGATCACCTCGCGAAAATCATTGTAGGCGTCGCAGGCGCGATAGGTTTCTCCGGCCTTTTTCGTATACGCATCGTCGACGCGTTTCTTCGCGTGCAGGCGGCGGGTCGTATCGACGTCGCACACCGCGAGGACTTCGACGTCATCGCGGTTGATAAAGCCGCCGAGGTGGCCGCCCATCTGTTTGCCCATACCGATGCAACCGATGGTGAGGCGCTTGCTCGGTGCGGTGGATTGCGACCAGACGCGGCTCGGGAGAATGAACGGTGCGGCGAGGAGAACCGCAGAGTTTTGGAGGAATTGGCGACGGGTGGGGATCATAGAGTTCGGATGACTAAACAGGGTGAAAGCGAAGGGAATGGCTGAGGCGAAATAACCAAACAGTGTGGGCTGCGGTCAAGTCTTTGACGTTCCTCTACAAACAGACAGGGTGCCGGGAGGGCCGCAATCGCGAGAAGGGACCGCGGGGCGCAGCGTACGTGACAAGCATTGGTAATTTTCGCGTTCGCCAAAGTTTTGATTGCATTCGACCCTGACGACCCTATCACCTCATTCCCTTTTCCACTACGCCTGCCCTCAATTCCGGGGCGACAGGGGGAACGAAATCTATGAGCCAACAGTTCAAACTTAACGTCACCGCACGGGCCCAAACTGGTCGTAGTGCATCACGCCGCCTCCGCAAGGCCAACCGCGTTCCCGCGATTCTCTACGGGAAGCACACCAGCCCAGAGTCGCTGACAGTGGACGGTCCGGAGTTCATCCGGTTCCTGAAGTCCGTCGCCGGTCGCTCCGTCCTCGTGCAACTCGAGCGCTCGGATAAGGCTGATAAGGCCCTATCGTTCCTCCAAGAAGTCCAGCGGGATCCGATTACGGACAAATATCTCCACATCGACTTTCAAGAAGTGAAGGCCGACGAGAAATTTGAAATTCGCGTGGCCGTTCGTGTCACCGGTGAGTCATTTGGCGTCAAGAACCAGAGTGGCGTTCTCGAAATGAACACCCAACAGCTTCGGGTGCGCTGCTTCCCGAAGGACCTTCCTGAGGCGATCAACGTCGATGTCACCGAGCTCAAGGTCGGTGAGACCATTAAAGTTTCCGGTCTGAAGTCTATTGAGGGCGTGGAATTTCTCGACCTCAAGGGCCAGCCAATCGTCTCCTGCGTCGAGCCTGTGGCCGAAATCGTCCAGGAAGTGGCCGCTGCCGCTCCGGTCGAGGGCGCTACTCCCGCCGCTGGTGCTACTCCCGCCGCTGGTGCTGCTCCCGCCGCTGGCGCTGCTGCTCCGGCTGCCGGGGCCAAGGCTGGTGCTGCTCCTGCCGCCGGCGCAAAGGCCGCTGCTCCCGCCGCTGGCGCCAAGCCCGCTGCTCCCGCCAAGAAGTAATTCTTGTTTCTTTTCCGCGCCACGCCGTTGCTCCAACGCAACGGCTTTCGGCCAACGTTCTTTGAGTTATGTCCATCTCGCTCGTTGCCGGTCTCGGCAATCCGGGCCGCGAATACGAAGCTACCCGCCACAATTTCGGCTGGGTGGTGCTCGATGCCTTCGCCAAAAAACACGGCCTCACTTGGAAACAGGTGGGGCAGTTTGAGGCGGAAATCGCGCGCTGGGACACCCCCGGCCGTACTCGCTGGCTGATCAAGCCACAGACGTTTATGAACGCCAGTGGCACGGCCGTCGGAGCCTTCGCGCGATTCTTTAAAATCGCGTCCACGGAGGTTGCGGCGGTCTACGATGACCTCACGATTGATCTCGGCCTCGTCAAGGTCTCGGTCTCGGGCAGCGCTGGCGGTCACAACGGTGTCACGAGCATGCTCGAGCACCTCGGCGACGGGTTTGCCCGTTACCGGCTCGGCATTGGGCCGAAGTTGCCCGCGCAGATGGAACTGACTGACTTCGTTCTCGGAAAGTTCACTTCAGATCAACAGATTCTCTTAAATCAAAAACTCGAAACTCACGTGCAAGGCCTCGAACTGCTGCTTTCCCGCGGCACGGAGGCAGCCATGAATCAGCTCAATCGCAGAGACCCAAAATGAACGCTACCAAACGCAACTACCGCGCAACCTTCATCCTCGATAACCGTGGCAAGGAAGAGTCCGTTGACCAGATCCTCGACGGTGTAAAAAAAGTCATCGTCGACCTGCAGGGTGACGTCACGGCCGTAGAAAACATCGGCAAGAAGGACTTCGTCCGCGTGACCGACAAGAAGCTCACGGGTGCGACTTATGTCCACGTCAACTTCGCCGCTCCGGCAGCCGCGCCGGCCGAGTTGATCGAGCGCCTCCGGCTGAACAGCAGCGTCTATCGCACGTTTATCCAGTCTGCCTAATCAGCGTCCGGCGCTGCTTCGGTCATGCCTTCACTCAATAAAGTCTTGCTCATGGGCAATCTGACGCGCGACCCCGAGTTGCGCGTCACGCCCAAGGGCACGCCGATCTGCCAGTTCTCGCTCGCGATTAATCGCCAGTTCAAGATGGAGTCCGGCGAGACTCGTGAGGAAGTGATTTATGTGGATGTCGAGGCTTGGGGTAAACAAGGAGAGACGATCGCAAAGTATGTGACTAAGGGCCGCCCGCTGTATGTCGAAGGACGTTTGCGTCTCGACCAGTGGGAGGACAAGAACACGAAGGAAAAGCGCAGCCGCATGAAGGTGGTGCTCGAACAATTTCAGTTCCTCGGCGATGGCCGTGTCGGTGCGCCTGGCGGTCCAGCCCAAGGCTCAGCGGAGCCGGGTATTGACCAGACAGTCTCCCCCGAGCGGCACTCTCCGCCGGCTCGGAGCGCAATGGCCAAGCCCGCCACGCAGGAAAACCTCGACGAAGACGTACCGTTTTAAGTCGTAACTACTATTTATTGGAGCGGGTCCAGCAATGGATCCGTCGGCGGCAAGTGCCGTCGTGACACCCGCAAACAACTCACCGCGCTCCGGCGCAGATCGAACCCAAACTATTATGGCATCAACAGAAATCCTCCTCGTCAAACCCGTCGAAGGCCTCGGCGGCGAAGGCGATCAAGTCAAAGTCCGCGCCGGCTATGCCCGCAATTATCTGCTCCCGCGCAAAATCGCGGTGTCGCTCAATGCGGCTAATCAAAAGCACGTGGAGGCGCTCAAGAAGCGTCGCGTGGGCCGTGAGCAAGACGAACTCACCGCCGCGCAAGAGGTGGCCAAGAAGCTCGAGAAGACGAGCTTGGCCTTCGCAGTCAAGACGGGCGAGGGTGGCAAGATGTTCGGAGCCATCACGGCCACCGATGTGCACGAAAAACTCACAGCCGCCGGCATCGTCCTCGAGAAGAAACGGATTCACCTTCACACGCCGGTGAAGACGCTCGGCAAGCACACCGTGAAGGTTAAACTTCATACCGACGTTTCAGTCGAACTGAACTTCGATGTCGTGTCGGAAAATCCGATCGAGCCCGTCGCCGTCGAGGCACCCAAGCCCGAGTTCAAGCGCTACGACCGCCCGGAGCGGAAGTAGTCAACGGCCTTTGGTTCGCGAAATTTCGAGGGCCGCGTCCACCCATCGGACGCGGCTTTTGTTTTTTGTATGAGCCGATTCTTCAAACCAACTGTTGCCGCGCTGCCGTCCTCTATTTTGACTCAGTCGTTCGCGCATGGTCGAAGACGCACCCCATAAATTCCGACGTTCCGAGGCCCCCACGGGGGCCGTTGGACGTTCGTTGCCGCACAGTCTGGAAGCAGAGGAATATCTCTTGTCTTGCTGCTTGCTCGATGGGGCCGACGTCCTCTCGCGTTGTCTGGAAGCGCGCATTCGGCCCGAGTCATTTTACGACCCGAAGCATGGAGTGATCTACGAGGTTTTGGTCAATCTCTACAACAGCCAGAAACCGATTGAAGTTTCGGTAGTGGCTGAGGAATTAAAGACTTCGCGACAACTCGATACCGTGGGCGGCTACGCCTTTCTTGCGCAAGTGAGCAGCCGGATTCCGACCACTGCGCAAGCGGGGTATTTTATCGAAAAAGTCCGCGAACAGAGTTTACTGCGCGAAATTATCCGTTCGGCCACCGGAGCGGTGGAGGATTGCTACGGGTTTTCTGGCGGTATCGACGAATTCGTGGACCAGATCGAATCGCGAATTTTCACAGTGACGCAAAATCGCGTGAGTGAAAGTGCCAAGCAGATGCGAGAACCCACGCGCGAGGCGATGAACGTCATCACGAAAATGATGATGAAAAAGGGTGAACTGACCGGAGTGTCTTCGGGTTTCAAGGATCTCGATGCGCTAATGTGGGGTTTCCAGCGCCAGGAAATGATCATCCTCGCGGCTCGTCCTTCGATGGGAAAAACGTCGCTCGCGCTCAACTTCGCCGAAGCCGCCTCACTGCCACCACGCGGCCCGGGGGTTGCAAGCTTGGTGTTCTCACTCGAGATGAGCGCCGCGCAGCTAGCACTGCGTATGCTGTGCTCACGAGCGCGAGTAAACATGAAGCTGCTCCGGGACGGATTGCTCTCCAAAAACGGCGATGAGCAAAACCGTCTGGTCCAAACTGCCGACGAATTCTCCAAGGCCCCCATTTTCATCGACGATTCGAGTGCGCTTTCGATCATGCAGCTCCGCGCCAAAGCTCGACGCATTCACTCCCGCACCCCGCTCGGATTCATCATTGTGGACTACCTCCAGTTGTTGAGCCCGACTGACAACAAGATGCCTCGTGAGCAGCAGGTCGCCGAAGCCTCACGTGGACTAAAATCACTTGCGAAGGAACTGAACGTGCCGGTCCTTGTATTATCCCAGCTCAACCGCGCTTCGGAAAAGGAAAACCGCACGCCGAAATTGGCCGACTTGCGTGAATCCGGCTCGATTGAGCAAGATGCCGACGTTGTTCTCATGCTGGCCCGCCCGCGCGACGCCGACGAAAAATTTCAGGTAGCCGCGGACTCGGCCGAGTTAATCGTTGCCAAGTCCCGAAACGGACCGGTAGGAGAACTCAAGCTCACTTTCCTTCGAGATATCACACGCTTTGAAAACTATCATCAGTAACCCTATGCGTAGGGTAACCTCCTCAATCGTCGCCATTCTCTTGTTGTTGGCTGCGGGTGGAACTCCGGTCCGAGCCCAAGCTCCTGGCCAGAATCAACCTGAACAACCGCAACAACCGACCCCAGTCTTCAAGGCCGGCACGGTTACGATCAAGTTTGTGGGAACGGCCAACGTTAATGAGCAGGTCGTGCGCGCGAACATGCAGGTCCGGGAGGGGGGCGAGTTCGACGCCAATATGCTCGACCGCGATCTGCGCTCGCTCTACCGCACGGGTCTTTTTGAGCTGATCGAGTTCAAACAGGAACCCGGTGAGGCGAACACCCTGAATCTCGTGGTCGAGGTCACGCCGAAGTATCGCATCCTGGCGGTCAAGTTCGAGGGCAACCAAAAGATCAAGAGCAACCGCCTCGAAAAGGAGGCCAAAACTCGGCCCAATTTCGCGCTCGATGAACGCCAGGTAAAGGACGACGCGAGCAAGTTGATCGAATATTACCAAAAGGCGGGCTACAATCAGGTCTCCGTTACTTACTCCATCGAACGCGATCGGGTGGGTGGATTCGGCACGGTCATCTTCAAAATAAAAGAAGGTGCCAAGGTGAAGATCACCGATATCCGCTTCGTCGGGAATGCGCGGGTAAAATCGAATAAGTTGAAAGGTGAGATGGAGACGAAGAAATGGTGGATGTTCTCTTGGCTTACGGGTTCGGGACGTTTTAAGGATGACCAGTTCGAAGACGACTTGGACAAGCTACGGGACTACTATCGCGAGCAGGGCTACCTCGATGTGGATATCCCGCAAGACACCGTGGTCTTTAGTTATCCCAGTCCCGACAAGCTCCTCATCACGGTGTCAGTCACCGAAGGTCGCCAATACCGAGTCGGGGAGATCAATTTTACGGGTAATAAGCTTTTTGCCACGACGCTGCTCAAGCGGGTAGCGCGCATTCGCAGCGGAATGGTTTTTGTGCCCTCCCTGCTTGATAAGGATACGGAGCGCGTCGAGGATTTTTACGGTAAAGACGGGTACCTACAGACCAACGTCCGCATCCTCCGCAAGCCGAATGTCACGACCGGAAACATCGATATCGATTACCAGGTGCAGGAGAGCGAGAAATTCAACGTCGAGTCGATCGTGATCGAAGGTAACACTAAGACCAAGAGCACGGTCATCCTCCGCGAACTCGTCCTCGGTCCCGGCGATGTCTTCAGTAAAGTGATGATGAAAATTAGTAAACTCCGGCTGGAGAATACGCGATTTTTCGAGGACGTGAACGTAACCGATCAGGAAACAAATATTCCAGGGCGTCGCAATATGCGGATTGCGGTCAGGGAGGGGCGCACCGGCAACCTGACCTTCGGCGCCGGCTTCAGTTCGCTTGAGCGCGCGACGCTCTTCGCCGAAGTCTCCCAGTCAAACTTCGATATCTTCAACCGGCGCTCGTTCTTTCAGGGCGATGGGCAGAAATTTCGTCTGCGTCTGCAGCTTGGTTCGCTCTCCAGCGAGGCTGTGCTTTCATTTGAAGAACCCTGGCTCTTCCAAAAAGCGCTATCGCTGGGTTTCAGTATTTTCCGCAGCAGCTCGGACTACAATAGCTCGTTCTACAGCCAGGTAGAAACGGGAGCTGAAATCTACCTGCGTAAACGTCTCTTTGAACTCGTTGAAGGCAAACTGGCCTACACTTACAAGGTCGTTAATATCAAAGACGTTTCATCGTCGGCCTCGTCGATTATCCGATCGCTTGAGGGTAACAACGCCCTTTCGGAAATCAGCTTCCAGCTCCTGCGTGATACGCGTGACAAAATTATCAATACCACGGCCGGCAACCGCATAGAAATCAACACCGCCATCGCGGGTGGACCCTTGGGTGGCAGCAAAATCAATAACTACTACAGCGCGGAATTCCGTGGTTCGCAGTTTTTCCCAGTCTTTGAAACGCAAACTCAGGTGCTCGCGCTCCTCGCGCGTGGGGGTGTGATCCAAAATTTCGGAGACAGTCCCGACGTGCCTTACTACAGTAAGTATTACCTCGGTGGACCTACGACCCTGCGGGGCTATGAATTTCGCGATGTTGCTCCGCGCGATACCTTCAATGAACCGATCGGCGGAAAGACCTATGGTTTCTTCAGTGCCGAATATTCGTTGGACATCGTCAGCCCGATTCGGGCGGCAGTTTTCTATGACGCCGGGTTCGTCAACCGCAACGCCTTCGACTTTAATCCTCGCGAGTACGCCGACAACTTTGGCTTTGGTTTACGCCTCTTTGTGGCCGGTGCACCGCTGAGCCTCGATTTCGGTATTCCCATTAAGGGGCCCAAGGACGCGAAGAAGGGCAACCAGTTCAATTTTTCCTTTGGCACGCGCTTCTGATTCTGTTCCTTTTCAACCTTTCGTTTTCAAAATCACCCATGAAGAAATCTATCCAAATCCTCATTACGCTCGCTGCTTTCGGCGCGCTATCTCTCGCGGCAAACGCCCAACCGGCGGTCAAAATCATGGTCGTCGACATGGCCAAGCTCTACGACGGTCATTACAAAACGGTTGAGCAAAACGCCAAGATTCAGGCTGACGACGCCAAGGCGCAGGAAGAAGTCGATAAGATGAACAAGGAGGGCAACACCCTCGTCGAAGAATACAAGGGACTCAACGACCAATCGAATAATCCCACGCTGACCGCCGAGGCGAAGGTCAAGGCGCAGACCGAAGCGCAAAAAAAACTCGAGGGTATCCAGACCAAGCAGCGCGAAGTTCAGGGTTTTATCCAGAACACCCGCAATTCGCTCAGCCAGCGTCTCAATACCTTTCGCAGCCTCATGCTTGAGGAAATCAGCAAAATCGCGACCGTGGTCGCCAAGGCTAAGGGCGGCACCGTTCTCCTCGATAAAGCCGGTCCCACTGGGATCGGCATATCCGGCTTGGTCTATTCGGATCCTAGTTTCGATATCACCGATGACGTGATGAAGGAAATCAACAAGGACCGCCCGGCTAGTGCGCCCGCGGCTCCCGCCGCAGCACCGGCCGCTGCGATTACGGTACCCGGAATCGCTCCGAAGAAATAATTTCGGCTGCGCAGGACAACCGCTGCAAAAGCCTCGCTCTTCGAGCGGGGCTTTTTTGTGGCTGATCGCTTCGGAACTCCCTCTTGCGACGGTGACCACAAAGCTGAATTGCCCCGAGCAATAAATTCCTCACGGTGCCATCCATGCAGGTTTCGTTTTCCTCCGCCGACATCGTCGGCATCACGCAGCCATCAGCCATCCGGGGCGAGACGAGCGAAGTCGTTCGCGGACTAGCTTCGCTCGCGGCCGCAGGTCCTGGGGATCTCTCTTTCCTCGGCAACCCGAAATACAAATTCGAGGTGCCCGCCACGCGTGCGTCAGTGGTGCTCTTGCCGGTCGATTATTCCGGGGAGCCTTCACCCGGCCAGCTCTTCCTTTTGGTGGAAAACCCCTCCGTCGCGCTGGCTCGCGTTTGTGCCCGGATCGAGCGGTTGCTTTGGCCCGTGCCATTGGCGGGCGTCCATCCGTCGGCCGTGGTGGCGCCGGGGGCAAGGATCGCCCCGACCGCCACGATCGGGCCGCTGTGCGTGGTTGAGTCTAGGGCTCAGATCGGTGAGCGCGTTCACCTTCAGGCCCACGTCTTCGTCGGCCGCGAGGCCCGCATCGGCGACGACAGCTGGCTGATGCCAGGCGTTGTGCTCGCGAGCGAGTGTGTGTTGGGGCGACGCGTTCGCGTGCAGCCCGGCGCTGTGATCGGGTCTGACGGATTTGGCTACGAGTTTTCCCAAGGTCGCCACGAGAAGGTCCCTCAAGTGGGGTACGTCGCGGTGGGCGACGATGTTGAGATCGGAGCGAACAGCACGATTGACCGCGCGCGCTTTAGTCGTACCGAGGTAGGCGAAGGTACAAAAATTGATAACTTAGTTCAGATCGCCCATAACGTGGTGATCGGTAAACACTGCCTCATTTGCGCGCAGGTTGGGATCTCGGGCAGCACCCATCTCGCCGACTATGTGGTGCTGGGGGGACAGGCAGGCGTCGCGGGTCACCTCGCGATTGGAAAAGGAGCCAGGGTTGGTGGTGGGGCGGCCGTGACGGCTGACGTGCCTGCCGGATTTTTTGTCAACGGGTCCCCTGCGATTCCGCTACAGCTTGAGCGTCGTCTGGTCGTTCTGCAGCGACGACTGCCTGACTTGTTCAAGCGGGTCGATGCGATCGAGGCGCGGATTGAGTGAGCCAGCGGCGGCTGGACGGGCCGTTGCTGCTGGGATTCTTGCGGATTGTTGCGTGACGCAGAAAAGTCTTCCGCCGGGCGCGGTTCGTCCCCAACTTCGACCTTCATGAGCGAATCGCGGCTGAAAATTTTCACGGGCAACTCCAATCGTATCCTCGCAGAGGAAATGTGCCGCTCCATTGGCGAGCCCCTCGGCGAGGCCACGGTCACCAGTTTTCCTGACGGCGAGTCGTTTGTGAAAATCAATGAGAACGTCCGTGGGCACGACGTTTTCATCATCCAGTCGACGTGCCCGCCGACGAATCATCACCTCGTCGAGTTGCTCATTATGATCGATGCGGCCCGACGCGCGTCGGCGCAGCGGATCACGGCGGTTTTGCCATTTTACGGCTACGCGCGCCAGGATCGCAAAGATCAGCCCCGCGTTCCAATTACGGCCAAGCTCGTCGCCAACCTCCTCGTCGCCTCGGGTGCTACTCGTATCCTAACAATGGATCTGCATAGTCAGCAAATCCAAGGTTTTTTCGACATCCCGGTCGATCACCTGTTTGCGTCACCGGTTTTCTTTGAATATCTGGCGAAGACGAAACGCGATAATCTGGTCGTTTGCTCGCCCGACGTTGGCGGTATGAAGATGGCCGCCGCCTATGCGGACGTGCTCGGTGCCGGCCTCGCGCTGGTGGCGAAAAAGCGCATCAGCGCCACCAAGGTCGAAGCCATCAACGTCGTGGGCGAAGTGGAGGGATGCGATGTGCTGTTGGTTGACGATATCACCGAGACGGCCGGTACGCTGTGTGCAGCCGCGAAGATTCTCCGCGAACACGGAGCGCGTAGTATCCGGGCGGCGGTCAGCCACTGCATCCTGAACGAAGTCGCCATCGAGCGCCTCAAGAGCGGCCTCATCGACGAGCTCATTACGACCAATTCCACTCCCGTGAACACGCACGGCCTGCCCATCACCGTGCTCAGCATCGCGCCGTTGCTCGGTCAGGCCATCCAGCGCATCAACAGCAATGAAAGCGTGACCAGTCTCTTTCGGATCAAAGGATTTTGAACCGCCCCTTCCCGTGAAGCTGAGTGGAACCGTCCTTGGCCAACCTTACACGCAGGCTCGTACAGTGGAGCTTCTCCTAGAGACATCTCTGATTATCCCTTGGTCGTTCGCTCTTTAATGAAAGCCTTTTCCCTTCGTCGCCTGCTGATTGCTGGCCTGCTGTTCGGTGGTGTGCCCGCTGGGGTAGCGGCTTCGAAAAGCGCGAAAACCTCCAAGGCCGTCGGCTCCGTTGTTACCCACGAGCGACCTGAATTGCTCGTCGATTCCACGGCCATTTCGGAGGGAAAATCGAGCGTTGTGACCAGCTATGCCGATGTGGTCGAACCGGCGCAACGGGCGGTTGTCTCCATCTACTCGACCAAGATTATTAAGGAGCGCATGCAGGTAAATCCACTCTTTCGCCAGCTTTTCCCCGGGCTCCAAGATCAGGAGCGCGAGAGCCGGCAGGAGGGGATGGGCTCGGGCGTCATCGTCACCGCCGACGGCTACATTCTTACCAACAATCACGTCGTGGAGGGTGCCGATGAGCTGAAAGTCTCGCTGTCGGACGACCGTGAGTTCGTTGCCAAAGTGATCGGTACCGATCCCAAGACCGACGTCGCCGTGATCAAGATTGAGTCGACGAAGCTGCCGACGGTTACGCTCGCCGACAGTGAGAAACTTCGCGTCGGCGATATCGTGTTCGCGGTCGGAAATCCCCTTGGTGTGGGCCAGACCGTGACCATGGGAATCGTCTCGGCCAAGGGCCGTAACAAGGTGGGAATTCTCGATGGCGGCTATGAAGATTTTATCCAGACGGATGCGGCGATCAACATGGGCAACTCCGGCGGCGCGCTCGTTGATGCCAAGGGTCGTCTCGTCGGGATCAACAGCGCCATCCTCTCGCCCTCGCGCGGCAACATTGGCATCGGCTTTGCCATCCCGGTGAACCTTGCCGCCTCCATCATGAATAGCCTCGTGATGACCGGCCGGGTCTCGCGCGGCTATTTGGGCGTGAGTCGACCCGACAGCGTTACACCCGATGTCGCTGAACAGCTCGGGCTGCCCAAGGACACCAAGGGCGTCCTCATCACTGACATTGACGTGGACAGTCCTGCGGAGAAGGCCGGGCTCAAGCGCACCGATGTTATTCTCGGCCTGGATGGTCACTTGGTCACTTCGCTCGAAGACTTGCGGCTGCGCATTTCACAAATGGTTCCGGGGTCCGCCACGAAGGTGAAAATTGCCCGGGACGGCCAAGAGCAGATCATCGAGGTGACGCTCGGAACGCTGACCGAAAATCCCAACGAGCTGTTTGCTGGAGTAAACGTCACGCCGCTCACCGGCGAAGCGAGAAGGCGGCTCGGAATCGCAGACCCGCGTATCGGCGGCCTGATCATTACGGATATCGCTGAGGACTCTCCGTTTCGGGAACGCCTCGCTCCCGACGTGATCATTATTGAAGTGAACCGCATCCCAGTCCCGGATTTGGCGACCGCCAAGTCTGCGCTCAGGAAAAACGGAGAAAATGACCTCCTTACGGTGTTTTACCGCGGTCAAATCCGCTACGCGGTGGTCAACGCACCCAAGGCGACTAAGTGATGCGGCCGAGTGGGCTCGGACCGTTCGGCGCCGAACCGAACGCTGCCTGATGGTGAACAGGCAACCTGAGGAAACGCGGTTAGCTTCCTGGTTTTTCGATGGGGAGTTTCGCCAACCACTCGGGCACAGCGTCGGCCGGGAAGGTGGGAAAACTAAGTTCCAAGAGCGAAATGGCTGGCACTGCAAAGTGAGCAGCGCCGGCGCTGCGGTCGACCAGCATCGCGACGCCCACGGATTGGCCACCGGCATTCCGAACGATTTCAAGGGCCTCGAGGACGCGGCCGCCGCGGGTGACGACATCCTCGACAATCAGAACCTGCTCGTTGGCCGTGAGTGTGAAGCCGCGCCGCATCACCAGTGCGTTATTCTCTTTTTCAGCAAAAATATAGCGAGCGCCGGCCTGTCGGGCGATCTCTTGGCCGATCACTAATCCACCCATCGCGGGAGCCAGTACGGTGGAGAATTTCAAACCCTGGGCGTGCACCCGTGCCAGCAGCAGTTCCGCGAGTCGCTGGACCGCATCCATGCGTTGACAGACCTGTGCGCATTGAAAGTAGTGCCCGCTATGCAGTCCCGAGCGGAGTACGAAATGCCCCTGAAGGAGAGCGCGGGTGCGCGTAAAGATATCGAGAATTTCCTGTTGTCCGGCGTTCATTTGCCGACGGTGAGACATTCGTGAAAAAAAACAAAATCAATTTTGCGCTGCTCAAAATCTCCTCGTTACACTTTCGCCGTGGCGACCCATCACACCAACCCGCCGCTCGAAGATGAGTTGGGCGACGTACTTGAAAAAGCAATGCATCGTGCTGGTCTGAACGACGAGTCGCTCGCCGTGCGGAGTGGCGTGCGCGCGGGCCGGATACTTGACGCCATCGATTACCGCTCCGACTTGACCACCCCAGAACTCCGTCGTCTTGCGGAGGTGCTGGGACTCAACGAGGTCGGCCTCTGCGCACTCGGCACGGGGCATTACCCGCAGCCGGAAATCGGAGCGCTGCCTTTCTGTGTTTGGCCGTTGCGCATGCCGCACGGTATCGGGGTGGCTAACGCTTATTTGGTGGGGGAGTGCGGCAGTGATCGTGCGGTGCTCTTCGATACCGGCACCGGGATCGGTGCACTTGACGGTGCGTGGCCCGACAGTATCCGCCGACTTGATGCTATTTTCCTTACTCACATTGAGGCCGAACATACGGGCGGGCTCAGCGAAGTCATCGCGCGCTTTGACGTGCACACCGCGTTTGTGCCGGCAGGCGCGGAGATTGCGCGCGGCCATCCCATCGGGGAAGGAGAGGAAAAAATATTCGGCCCACTCGTGATCACTGCCTACGCGACACCGGGACACGCTGCGGCGCACAATTGCTACCTCGTACGCGCGCCTGCCGTGAAGACCGGCGGCATGCTGTTGATCTCGGGTGATCTCGTTTTTGCGGGCTCAGCTGGCGGGGGCTACTTTTCTCACACCCAACTACACGTAAACCTTCGGCGGGTTTTAAAAGCGGTACCACCGTCCACGGTCATAGCGCCCGGACACGGTCCGTTGACGACGGTCGCAAACGAGCTGCGCTACAATCCATTCGTCATTTGATTTTCCGCTGGCGGAAAAAAACGGAGCTGAGCGATCGGAGTGTGGGCTGACGGGGCGGGGCAGTCAGGCATGGGCGGCGGATTTGAGCGCGAGGAGATCCTTCATCACTCGGGACAGGTCGGAGGACTTATCCACTCCGCCGAATGCGTCGTGGGTCGTGCGGTAGAGCGTGTAGAGCTGATTGTAGATTTTGCGGTTGGCGGCGATGGGGCGGTAGCTTTTTGCCTGCACGGACGTCATTTTTTTCTGCGCTTCCGGGAAATCCTGATGCGCGCCGGCGAGCACGGCGGCAGCGATCGCGGAGCCGAGCGCGCAGGCCTGTGAAGAGCCGGAGACCTGCATGGTGCAGCCGGTGATGTCGGCGTAGATCTGCATGAGCAGCGGGTTTTTTTCGGCGATACCACCGGCACACACGATGCGATCGACGGGGACACCGTATTCCTGGAGGCGTTCGAGAATCGCACGGGCACCGAAGGCGGTCGCTTCGATGAGGGCGCGGTAGATCTCGGACTGCGTGGTATAGAGCGTTTGGCCGAGGAGGAGGCCGGTGAGGCGTTGATCGACGAGGATGGTGCGGTTGCCGTTGTTCCAATCGAGGGCGAGCAGACCGGACTGGCCGGGGCGCTGTTTCGCGGCCTCGGTGGTGAGCGTCGCATGAAGTGCGCCGTCTCCACCGCAAACGACCTCGACCCACCACTTGAAAATATCTCCGACGGCGGATTGGCCGGCCTCGATACCGTAGAAGCCGGGCAGAATCGCGCCTTTCACGATGCCACAGATTCCGGGAATATCGCGGATGGTCTTCGTCGCCGAAACGACGGCGCAATCGCAAGTGGACGTGCCGATGATTTTGACGAGCACGCCTTCGGCGACCCCGCAGCCGATGGCTCCGTAATGAACATCCATTTCGCCGATGGCGATGGGGATACCGGCGGGCAGGCCGAGTTGCTTGGCCCATTCGGCACCGAGGGCACCGGCGGCGGTATTGGCGTCGTAGGCTTTTTCGTAGAGGCGATCGCGGAGGGCAGCGAGTGCGGGATCGAGGAGCGCGAGAAATTCTTTGTCCGGCAGACCACCCCAATCGTCCGCATAGAGGGCCTTGTGGCCGGCGCAGCAGACGCCGCGGACCACATTTTTGGGGTCATTGATTCCGGCGAGCACGGACGGAATCCAGTCGGCGAGTTCCACCCAAGAGTGCGCGGCTGCGAAGACTTTCGGGGCGACGTTGCGGCAGTGCCAGATCTTCGACCAGAACCATTCGGACGAGTAGATGTGACCACACTTGGCGATGAAGTGAGGGCGATGTTTCGCCGCGAGCGCAGTGATCTGGGCGGCCTCGCGGTGGGAGGTGTGGTCCTTCCAAAGCCAGCATTGGGCATCGAGGTGCTGCTTCCACTTGGGGGTGAGGGCGAGCGGGCGGTTGTGGGCGTCGACGGGAATCGGGCTCGAACCGGTCGTGTCAACGCCGAGACCGATCACCTTATTGGCAGCGAAGCCCTGCGTTTTTTTCGCGATGGCAAGGGCTCCGCGGACGGATTTTTTAAGACCGAAAAGGTAGTCGCCGGGATGTTGGCGGGCGAGGTGGTGATCCTTGGGGTCCAGCAGCACGCCCTGCTGACCGGACGGATAATTGACGACGCAAGAGCCGAGCTCTGCGCCATCGGAACAACGCACGACGAGCGCGCGGACTGAGTTGGTGCCGTAGTCGATACCGAGGGTGAACATAGGGGGCGAGGGGAAGGAGGCGGGTTGGAAAGGAAGGCGAGCCACGACTCACGGCGTGAACCGTTTACATGAAGGCGCCAAGAAGCCTAGCAGGAGCGCGCCACGAACCGAAAAAATGCCCGAAAGTGTCATGGTGCGCTAAACGTCGCGAGCACAACGGAAGCCAAGATTGGTGGTCCCGCTCTCGGGGGTGTTGCTGGAGCGGGCGTCGGTGCGGTAGCGATTGCAGTAGCTGGCGTGACACAGGTAGCTGCCGCCCCGCATAACGCGGCGCTCGCCGACGGCGGGCCCGGTGGGATCCTCAAAAGGAGACGATCGATAGTAAGTGGGGTCGGAGTAATCCCAGCACCATTCCCAAACGTTGCCCGTCATGTTATAAAGACGGTAGGCGTTGGCTCGAAAACTTTTGGCGGGCGCGGTGCCGTAGTAGCCGTCGGCTTCAGTGTTTTGGGTGAAGAAGATGCCCTGCCACACGTTCATGCGATGCTTGCCATCGGGTTCAAGCTCGTCGCCCCATGGGAATTTTTTCTGCACAAGACCGCCACGGGCGGCATATTCCCATTCGGCTTCTGAGGGGAGACGTTTGCCGGCCCACCTCGCGTAGGCGGAAGCGTCATGCCAGGAGACTTGCACGACCGGATGAGACCACCGCTGCTTGAGGGTGGAACCGGGGCCGTCAGGGTGCCGCCACGATGCGCCCTTGATCCGGCACCACCACTCGCTGCCGGCGACGCGGATTCGGGCGGTTGTTTGCTGGAGTGTGGGGCTCAAGTGGCCGCAGAAAACGAAGGACCAGCCAAATTTTTCAGCCTCGGTTTGGTAGCCGGTGGCATTGACGAAGGTGTTAAAGGCTTCGTTGGTGACGCAGGTTTCATCGAGATAGAACGGCGCGAGTTTCACTGCGTGAACCGGGCCCTCTCCATCTGCGAGAAAACCGTAGTCACGTTCATTGCCCATGAGAAATTCACCGCCAGGGATGAGCCGCATGGCGTCGGTCGATCCCTGGTTGATGCGAATGAAACCCGCGCTGTGTCCAAGTGCAGGCGAATCGCAGGCGGGATCGCGCGTCGGAGTACAGCAGGTTTTCAGGGATGGGATTTCGTCGGACATGAGGGCGAAAAAGTTAGCGACGGCGCTGGCTGATTGGGAACGGACCGCGAGGCAATGGCATCGAGGAGAGAATTCAAAGGAATGGTGCGGCGTCACTCTGTTTTTGAGCGCACGCGTCGTGGTCGTCGGCCCGGAGTAAAATGGGTGCGTGGGGGCGCGTCTGAGTATTCGCAGATTCGCGGGTGGCACGTTGAGGTCCGCCGCTCGTCATCGGACCGGCGAGGGCCGGGCAGGATCGTCATGCCAGCAAACGATGGCCCTGCGAAATGCCAGTAACCGGGATTGATCCAAAGATGGGCTGTGCTGTTTCGCGGGCTCGCTTTCAACGCAGTCTTCGAGTGGTCTTCGCACCCTGTCGTGAAGGGCCTGCCTAGTGGGGTGGGTGTCACGCCGATTTACTTATGCACACTTCAAAATTCCTTGTTCTGCTCTGCGGCTGCGTAGGTCCTTTTTTGGCCGGTGCGGCCGAGCCACCACGACCGGCGGGGGCGGCCTATGAGACGCAGGTCAAGCATGATCGCGATGGGATCGGGAAGTTTTATTTTGGGCGCGAAATCGCCAAAGTCATGGGGCATCAGGCGGCTGGTTGGCTGGAGCGGCGTAATCGGGAAGAGGAGGAGCGGACGGACCTGTTGCTCAACGCTCTCGATCTGAAATCGGGCGACGTGGTGGCCGACGTGGGCGCCGGGAGCGGCTATTTTTCGTGGCGCATGGCGCAGAAGGTCGGGCCGACTGGAAAGATTTTTGCGACCGATATTCAGCCGGAGATGTTGGAGTTGCTCATGGCGCAGATGCGGAAGCGCAACGTGGAGACCATTGTCGAACCCATCCTCGGAACGGTGCAGGATCCGAAGCTGCCGGCGAACTCGACTGATTTGATTCTGCTCGTCGATGTGTATCACGAGCTCGATTTTCCCTTTGAAATGACGCGCGCGATGATCAGGGGGCTGAAACCCGGCGGACGGCTCGTGCTCGTGGAATATCGGGGGGAAGATCCGGCGGTGCCGATCAAGAAGCTGCACAAGATGACGACGGCACAGGTGAAAAAGGAAATGGCCGTGCATCCTTTGACCTTCGACCGGCAGATCGACGTGCTGCCGCAACAGCACATCTTGATTTTCCGCAAGTCAGCCACCGAATAATTCAGATCTAGGCACAGAACCATGAGCGCCCAACCTAAATCCGCATCGTCCACCAGTCGAATCGTGCTCATCCGGGCTGCGCCGATTGAACTGTCGCAATTCCTCAAATTCGCCGGAGCCGCCGAGAGCGGCGGTCAGGCGAAGCAGTCGGTGGTGGACGGCGAAGTGTGGGTTAATGGCTCTGTCGAGACGCGCAAAGGGAAGAAGCTCGTCGGCGGTGACAAGGTCACATTCGGAAGTGAGACGTTGATAGTGCAGGTAGAGGTCTGAGACGAAAGGAAACTAAGGGTGGCGCTACGCCTCGCGACAGGTGCTGGCCCGAAGATGGGGAACGTTGCACACCTGCCGCTCTGCCAATTGCCAGATCCTGAGTGCGTCCCTGAAAACCAACAACCCTGAGTGCAAGTCTCATCCAGCCAATTGAGTCATTCCGGCTGGCAACAACCGTTCACTGCGTTCCCGCGAGTGAAGATCGGGAGCAACCGGTTCAAGGAAACGGGCAGCCCGTAACGAAAGTGAGGCTATTCCCATGAGCCCCGATGGACTACAAGATCAGCGCAACTGAACCTCTTCATGTTTGGTGAAGCCCGACAGAGTTGGACGCTGGCAATCCCGATGAACATTCGGAGAGGCCAAAATGACGACTGGTCCAATCAACCGCGCGGCGAGGTCGGCGAGCACGGGATGTCAGGAAGATTGAGGTAGATAAATGGAGAGCGCTCCGCGGGCGGGTTCATGCCCGGCGCCCGGCCCCACTCCGCACCCGCGGAGGAGGCCGGTGCGAACCGAGGCCATTTGTCCTTTTATCGCCACGAGCAAATGTCGACGCGCCGGGGCGCGCCGCTCAGCCGCCAGACAATGCTCGACTGGATCCTGACCACCGCCGAATGGTGCGAAGCGATCTCCATGCGCATCCTCGGCGAGCTGCGCGCTGGCCGCTACCTTCAGGCGGATGAAATCCCGGTGTACCACAACGATCCGGATGAACCACGAGCCGACAGTTTCCAAGGTTACCTGTGGGTGCTGAGCCGGCCGGGGGCGACGTCGCTTTCGATTGGAAAGTGTCTCGTCAGCAATCGCGACGACGTCGCTCCAATGATGCCGTGAAACTGGACGCCGCCGACAACTCCGGTCACCACGGCATAGCTCTCAATCAGATTCTTTACCATGGTCAGCGTGCATCCCTCATGCCCGCGTCTCGTGATATTTGGACGATAGTCGAAATACCACTCGCTCACGCTCGCGGCTACCGGCAGTCAAAAACTCAAATGACGTTGGTATCACTCCCGCATACACGTCTGGAGGGGGTCATGCGCGGCTGGCTGTGCGTTTGATGATGCCCGAGTCGCTGGGCCGGGGTCAGCCGCTGCGCCGTGGCCTCGGCGTCAAAGCGGTAAAACACCCGCAGGTTCTCGAGCACCTGGCGACATTCCGCAGGGAAACTGGACGCTACCCTCACAAACTCCCGTCTGCCATGGCTCAAACAAAAAGCCAGGATCGTCTTGGACTCCGGGCAGACGTGACGCGAAAGCTCATCGCACATTGGGATCGGCGGGGCCAAGTCCGCGGCGCCTTGCCGCAACACCGCGGCGAGATTCTGGCCGGCGTGCTGCCAGCCGGTTAAGTATCAGGCGATCGGATGCGACTCCCCATTGGCCAGCACGTTCGTAGTGAACGTGCCTTGCGGTGAGACATCGGCCGCGCCAACTCGTCGACGGTGGCGCTGCCCGGCCGATGCAAATCCAAGATGCGCATGGTGGTGTCGTCGTGGTGAAGCACGGGGGCGGTGGCCGCCAGCACGACCAAGGGGTCGAAGATCGGCTGGGCCTGCGCGCGCAGCGGCGCCATGAGCGCCCACTGGGGCGAAGCCGTCAGCGGCACGCCCAGTCCCTACTGGAGCCGCACGAGTCGGTAATGCGGTCCCCCGCTGCCGGATCGCAAAATCGTGACCGTCACGCCCACGCTCGGAGCATACTTCTCCTGGCCGGCCGCCGCTGGCACCGCCGCGGGAGTAGATAAGATACACGGAACCGGGGGCGGTAACGCCCACGTGAATGCGGCGTGCGTGCCGACGAAAGGAACGGCGCGAGTGTGGGCGCGGTCAGCGGCGGGGATCAAGGCGTCGGTGCCGGGTTGACGCGACGAGGTGGTTTCGGTGCGTTCAACACGGCCGCCGATTTCGATGACGGTGGGGCGCGTGGGCGCCAGCTGGTGACGCCTGGGCGCGCCGAGGGCGCGCCGTGTTGGCTACTTGCCTGAGGCGTAGGCGGCGTAGGCCTCGGCTACTTTTCCGGATTTTTCGTCGCCGCTGTGGAAGTAGAAACGGTAGCGGAGCGTGAGCTTGCCGCCGGCTGCGACGGTGTGGTCGCCCTTACCAGCGGGGTGTTTGGCGGCGGGCTCGAAATCTTTTTGGCCGAAGGGATTTGCAGCAAAGAGGCCGTATTCGCGGGCCATCCACCACGTGGGATGGCGGAGATTCTGCGGGTGATCGAAGATTGCGATGCCGTAGGTCTTGCCGTCCTTGGGCGCAGAGTAGTCGCACCATGGCGCGCGTTTTCCCCAAGCGGCGCCGTTGCGGTCGCCGTTGGCGGTGATGATCGTACCCCTGCCGGGGACGTCTTTGCCCTTATCCTTGCGCGGAGCGTTCATCCATTGGGCGACGCGGATGGACATGGTGCCATCCTTGTTGTCACCGAGGACGAGCGGGGTATCGGGCCGCGCATGAATGGTGACCTCGTAGTCGAGTGTGCGGGCGGTCGCGTTGCCGCGGAAACGGAGCGTGGTGTCGTCGGTGGCGATGAGTTTGCCCTCAGGGGACAACCAGCGGTTTTTCACGCGGAGAACGCCGACGTCGCCGCTCCTGGCTTCGACGATGCCGTCGTTGACGGTGTCACCTTTGGGGAATTTCGTGCCGGAGGTCCCTTCGTTCCAGAAGTCGATTTTGTTCACGTCACTATGGACGAACATGAGGGCGCGGTGGTGCTTGTGGTCGTGGTCTTCGCCGGGCGTTTCCTTCATGGGGAAATCGCGGACGAGGGAGGTGCCGTCGACGGCGTTAACGGGATAGAGGTAAGGGCGCGAAGCACCTTTGTAGACGTATTCGGTGAAGAGCTGACCGCCGATTTCGACGCGCACGCGGTCGGCGAGCGGGGTGAGCTTGACGGTGGCATCCGCGGCGCGGGCCGGCAGCAGGGGCGCAGCGAGGACGGCGAAAAACAGGAGCGGAGACAGGAGGTGGGGTTTCATGGACGAGCGTAATGAGTGGTGGAATGGAAACGAAGATGGCGTATTTTTTCGGACTGAGCGGAGTGTAGTAGTGGATTACAATATAGGTACAAGCCGTTGGACCGGCATTGCGGAGAAAGGTCGCCGCGCCCGCAGCAAAGAAAATTACGGAGCCGGGCCCACCGGTCTTGGACTGGCCATCCCGGTGGGCTTCGAGCGTGCCCTCCTTTGCGATGATGACTTCTTATTTGAGGTGCTTCGAGGGCTCACCGCTTTTCTCGCTGGGATTGAGCGTGGTGAAAGGGCAGTGCCTCTAGTCGACGGTGGCGGTCGGACCGTCGAACACGTCACGGCGGACGCGCTTGGCGGTGGGCGTGTCGGTGAGTGGGTCCCACGCGACGAGGTCCGAGAAGCGAGGGACGGCGGGACCGCGCAGAGAATTGGTAGGCGGAAGGGTTTGCGCGGGAAGCATGGAGTAGAGGGCGACGGTGACGGCGCAGGAGCGGTGGAGGACGTGGCGGAGCTTCAGGGGCAGGCAATAACGTCACTGCGACGGGGGCCTGCCGAGGAGAAGCAGGCCGGAGGCGGGCCAGAGATTGCGTGGTCGACGAACGCGATGGTGAAACATTACACGGGTTGCACTTACGCGGTGGATAACTCTCTTTGAGAAAAATGACCGCGCCACTTTCCGCTCCCACGCCCCATGCTCCGCATCGCCTCCGCTGGTGGCCCGCTGGGCTGATCCTCACTCTGGCAACGACGGCGATCACCATCGTGCGGTGGCGCGATGATCTGGCCTTTCAAAAGCGCAACTTGACCACGACGGGAATCGTGCTGGGAACGGTTGTACTGCTCTTGATTTGGTGGACGGTTTTTTCGCGAGCACGGATGCGACTGAGACTCGGAGTGACCTTGGGTGGCTTGGCCACGTTGGCGTTGGGCGTATCGGTCTTTAGGATTCGCGGCGTCAGCGGTGATCTCGTACCGATCTGGGAGTTCCGCTGGGCGAAATCGGGGCGAGCCGCGACTGCCGTGGTCGCTCCCGTGACGAACTCCGCGAGCGTTTCGGTGACACCCGGCGATCGACCGGATTTCTCGCAGTTCCTCGGACGGGATCGTACCGCCGTACTCCTCGGGCCGAAGCTCGATGCCGATTGGGCCGCGCATCCGCCGCAACCGCTCTGGCGAATCAAGGTGGGGCTCGGTTGGTCGGGCTTTGTGGTGGTGGGCAACCGCGCTTTGACGCAGGAGCAGGAAGACGGTCAGGAGCGGGTCACCTGTTACGACGTTAACGACGGTCGCCTGCTCTGGTCGCATCACGACACGACGCGTTATGGAAATCCGATCGGCGGGGTTGGCCCGCGGGCCACGCCCACGGTCGTGGGAAGCCAAGTTTTTACGTTGGGCTCGACCGGACGGTTGAACGCGCTCGACCTCGCGACAGGGAAACTCCTTTGGACGCGCGACCTCGTGGCGGAGACGGGAGCGAGCATTCCGGAGTGGGGTTACGCGGGCTCGCCGTTGTTGCTCGACGGCCGAGTGATTGTGAGTGCCGGTGGTAAGGCGAGCCAGTCCCTGGTGGCGTATCGAGCGGACACGGGCGAGCGCGTGTGGGCTGCGGGTGAAGCCGAGGCGGGATACGGCTCGCCGTTTGTGACAACGCTGGCTGGCCGACGGCAGATCCTCGCGTATAACCATCGGCGGATTACTGCTCATGACGCGGCGGATGGCGCGGTGCTCTGGGAATATCCGTGGGGGGTGGGCTATCCGCATGTCGCGGTGCCGGTCGTCGTCGGGGGGGATCGAGTCGTTTTTTCTGCCGGGTATGGCGTGGGCAGCGAGTTGCTCGAAATCAAGTTGGGGACCGACGGCCGCTTGGTGGCCGACCGCGTGTGGCGCTCGCTGAAACTCAAGGCGAAGTTTGCGAATCCCGTGGCGCGCGAAGGATTTCTTTACGGACTCGACGACGGAATATTCGTGTGCCTCGACTTGAAAGACGGAGGGTCGCAATGGAAGGAAGGCCGCTACGGTCACGGCCAGGGACTCCTCATCGGCGATTTATTTTTATTGATGTCGGAGGGCGGCGAACTGGTCCTGCTCAGGCCCACGCCGACGGGACCGGGAGAGTTGCACCGTTTCCGGGTATTCTCGGAAAAGACGTGGAACCCCATCGCACTGGCGGGCGAGCTGTTGATCGTGCGCAATGATCAGGAGGCCGTGGCGCTACGGGTGAAGCTCGCGGGTGGCTCGGCTACAAGCGGGCGTTCGGAGTAGTCCGTGTCCGTCGAGCGGGCTCGTGAGTCCGTGGCGCGTGTGTGTTTCAGGATTGTCCGTGAGGCGGAGCGCGCTTCGTATGACCGAACCCATCCTCCATTATCCATGATCATCCCCCCCTCATCTCTTGCCTCCTCGCTTCGCTTCGCGTCAGTGGCCGCCTCGTTCGCCTTCGCCGTATTTTTTGGTGGGCGCTTGCAGGCCGGTGACAACTGGACGCAATTCCGCGGGCCCTCTGGCGACGGCCGTTCGGACGCGAAGGAATTGCCGGTGACCTTTGGCGAGAGTGAACGCGTAAAGTGGAAAACGGCGATTCAAGGCAAGGCGTGGTCGTCGCCGGTCATTTGGGGCGACCAAGTGTGGTTGACGACCGCGACCGAGACGGGCGACGCCCTATCCGTCGTTTGTATCAACAAACAGAGTGGGGCGATTATCCGTGAGGAGGTTTTGTTCCGAGTGGCGGCGCCGCAGTTTTGTCACAAGTTCAACTCCTATGCGTCGCCCACGCCGGTGATTGAAGACGGGCGGGTGTATGTGACATTTGGATCTCCGGGGACGGCGTGCCTCGACACGAAGACGGGCGCCGTGTTGTGGAAGCGGTCGGACTTCGTCTGCAATCATTTCCGGGGAGCGGGTTCCTCCCCGATCCTGCACGGTGATTTACTCTACCTGAATTTCGACGGGAGCGATTTTCAGTTCGTAGTGGCCCTCGACAAGAAGACTGGGCGCACCGCCTGGAAGGTGAACCGCTCGGTTGATTTTCAGGATCTCGACGCTGCGGGGCGTCCGTCAGCCGACGGCGATTTCCGGAAGGGCTTTTCGACGCCGCATATCATTTCTCAGGACGGCCGCCCGCTTTTGCTCAGCAGTGGTGCGAAGGCGCACTATGCTTATGAGCCTGCGACTGGTGCCGAAATTTGGCGGCTCGAGGAACGCGCACAACATAGCGCGAGCAGTCGGCCGCTCGTGGCCCACGGCATGGTGTATCTGCAAACTGGATTTTCCAAGGGCCAGTTGCTCGCCGTCAAACTCGGTGGAGTGGGTGTGCTACCGGAAACTCAAGTCGTGTGGCGGGAGAAAAAAAACGTGCCGAACAAGCCGTCAATGATCGCACACGAGGATCTGATTTTCATGGTCGACGACGTCGGGATCGCTTCCTGCCTGGAAGCCAAGACTGGCACGATGCTCTGGCGGGAGCGGATACTCGGCAGTCACTCGGCGTCGCCGATTGTGGCGGACGGGCGGATCTATTTCTTAAGTGAACACGGCATCGTGTCGGTGATCGCAGCGAGCCGGACGTTTCAGAAGCTCGCAGAAAATAAGTTTCCCGACGGCTTCATGGCGTCTCCCGCAGTATCCGGGAACGCACTATTCCTGCGGACGAAGGGCCACCTTTACCGCGTGGAATAAAGTCGAAGTGGCGGCGGCGTGCAGCCTTCGCCGCGCGCCCGCGTGGTCAGAACCGGCCGGAGAGGGTAGCGCACGCCATCGCCCCTGGGGGGGCCATGCGCTCCGGGGCGGAAGGTGGTGCGAGAGAGGTGCACCGCAGAGGAGTCACCCGCCAGGTGACCGATCGAGTTGCCGACACGTGCTTCATGGCCTCAAAATTTTCGCCGCGCGATCAGGTTGAGGGCCACGGCGCGCGCGAAGTGCGGGATCGATTCGGCGGTGCGACCGCCGTGCGCGGTGGCATGGGCGAGGTTGCGATGGGCAAGGGCGTAGGAGGTCGTGAGGCGAATCGCCCCGGCGAACCAGGCGAGGCCCTCGTCGGCGCGTTGGGTCGCCCCAAAGGCGACACCTAGAACGTTGGCGGCTTTGGCGTAGAGAGGTTGCAGGCGGAGGGCGGTTTCCAGATGGGGAATCGCTTAGGTGGAGCGTCCCAGTGGGTTGAGCGCGTCATCGAGATTCTTTTCGCCTTCGGCGTAGGTGGGGCGAAGGTCGAGGTTTTCGAGGTGAGCGATCGCTTCGTCGGCACGGCCAGTTTCAAGCAGAGCGACACCTATATTCTCGGGCGCCATCCCTGCGGTGTTTTTTTTCGAGGCTGTGGGTGTAGCGGGTATATACGGGCGGGAAATGCAGGACGCGTCCGAGGAGGGGGAAATAGTCGCTACGGAATCGCACGGTGAAGTTGGTCGGCGATCGGTACGCCGGGATGTACGATGTGAGCGAGCACGCTCACGGCGCGGCGCGTTTCGATCATCCCCTCGAGTTTTCGGGGACCCGCGAGCACAGGTGGAAGGCGCCCCAGGAGGGGCTGAAGAAAATGAGCAGTAGCGCGAAGATTCCGGAGGCGGGCAGTCACCGAAACAGCATCTCGCGCGAGGGGTTTGATGCCGCAGAAATCACAGTGAAGTGATGAGCTGATTGGTGCCGAAATCGCGCGGTACCGTCCAAAACTGGGGAGCGCCGAAAGCGCGGGACGGCAGTGCGTTTCTCCCTCCTAGCCCGCAGCAATCACACTTTTCTTAAGAAAATCATTTTTACAGAGCGCACAGAGGTCCGAACCGCGGTCACGGAGCCAAAAACTTTGTCCACTCTGTGACCTACTCTGTGGGCTGGGATCCGTGCCCTCCATGAAATGCATGGGGTCAAGGGGGTGGGAACTATCCGCGCTAG
>CAMCHO010000044.1 GCA_945874455.1 Opitutus sp. GAS368
CACCCTGCTCTCCTCAATCGTCGTCCTTCGCTCGCGAAGGGCCTCCTCCAAGCCGCGCTCTGTGCGGTTTTGTCGCTCTCCGCCGCGGTCATTGTTCCGCGGACGTTTGCCGCTGACTCCTCCGCTGCGGCGACGGGCGTCGTCACCGGCAATGTGACCAACAAGGCCACCGGCAACGGCCTCATCGGCGCCAAGGTCGAGATCCCCGCCCTCAAACTGAGCGCGTTCGTCGACAACACCGGCCGCTACCTTCTCAACGTCCCGGTTGGCACCCATGAGCTGGTGGTCACCTACACCGCACTCGACACCCAAACGAGCACGGTGGTGATCTCGGCCGGCAATCCCGCCGTCCGCGATTTCGTGATGACGAGCTCCGTGCTCATGCTCGATTCCTTCAAGGTCGTCAGCGAAAAAGCCGGTGCTTCTTCCGCCCTCACCCAACAGCGCAACGCGGACAATCTCAAGAACGTCGCCTCGATGGACGCACTCGGCGACCTGCCGAACATGAATGCGACCGAACTCGCGATCCGTCTCCCCGGGGTCGCGTTTGGCAATCCCGGCGACGAAGTCGTCGAAGTCATCAGCGTGCGCGGCATGGGCGCCGGCATGAGCTCGATCACGATCGACGGCGGCGGCATGTCGTCGTTCAGCGCGCAGAACCGCAACACCCGCATGACCGCCTTCACGGGCGCGATGTTCGAGGCCCTCGAAGTCATCAAAGGTCAAACCCCCGACAAACCGGTGGACTCCCTCGGTGGCAGTGTGAATTTCAAGACGCGTTCACCGCTCAACATGCGGGAAAAGCGCCGCATCGTTTACAACTTCACCGCGCGCATGGCCCCGTGGTTCACTGAGCAGGTGCCGCTCCGGGAAGCCCGCCGCAACCACGGATTGTTCAACGCCTCCTACACGGAGAAGTTCGCCATCTTCGGCAGCAATACCGAGAATCTAGCCGTTTCCGTCAACGCCTTCTACAGCGAAAACGCGTTCGGTTTTTACCGCACCCAACGCGACTACCAACAGGCCCCCAACGGCCTGTACAGCAATGGCCCCGCCTTTGTCTGGGACTACCGCACGACCGACAATTTCAACAACCGCCGCCAGCGCAGCCTGAGCACCAAGTGGGACTACCGCCTCAGCCGGAATTCCCTGATCAAACTCAACTTGATCTACAACGACGCCCCCGAGCCCATGCGCCGCCAGTATCAAACGCGCGCGTTTGCCGGCAGCCAGACCACCGTCCCCAATGCCACCACATCCGGCGTCGTCCCCGGCTGGACAGATCGCATTACGACCGTGCGCGCCGTGCCGCAACCCCAGCTCAACGCCAACGGTTCCGTCAACACCAACACCTCTGGCACCACGCAGGCCGCCCTCATCGACGCCTCCTCGACCCTGATCCAACGCGATCAACGCCTTCGTCACATGGATCTCGCCGGCGAGCACACTTTTGGCCCCCTCGATATCGAATGGGCCGGTCTCTGGAGCCGCACCCGCTACCGCACGCTCGGCTCTGAGGGCTCACTCACCAACCGCCTCGGCAATATCCCCTTGATCGGACCCAATGGCCGCGACAACAGCGTGACTCCGACCGCCGGGAATCCTATCGACACCATCGTCGGTCCCAATGGCGAAACTGGCGTGGGCTGGATTCTCGATCGCACCCAAAGCGACCTCTACCCGCGCTTCATCCAAAACGGCGGTCTCGATTTCACTAACCCCAAGAACTACCGCCCGTCCGTGGGCGGCCTCAGCACCGGTGCCGGCAACCTCGACATCGATTTCATCCGTGAGGCCCGGGCTCATTTCAAGTACAAGCTCCCGATTCAATCCTTCAGTGCCTTCCTCAAGGCGGGCGGACAGGTGCGGGACCACGTCGTCGAACTGGTCCGCCGCGGTCGTCAATGGGACTACATCGGCCGGGATGCCCTCCCGGCTGATCCTTCGATCCTGAGTTGGGACCAAGTGAAGACCGGGCGCACGATTCCGAAATGGGAAGGCGCTCAGTTTATCCAAAACGGGCAGCCCACCAACCCGGCCCTCTGGCGGGAAAACGTCTACACCTATGAGCAAAACGTCCTCTCCAACTCCAACAAAACCACGGAAGTCATCACCGGCTACTACCTGATGACCCAAGGTCGGATCGGATCGAACGGCTTCCTCGGCGGCCTCCGCCGGGAGGTCACCGACACCGTCGGGGTGGCCCGCATCCGGAGCCGCGTACTCAGCACCAACGCCGAGCGCCTCGCGGATCCCGTCGGTGCGGCCGCCCGCGACTTCCGGGTGCCCTACGAAAACAATGGTCGCTACGGGCAGAATTTCCCCAGCGTCCATCTGTGGCGCGACCTCACGCCGAATATGAAAGCGCGCGCGTCTTGGACCACGAGTTTCGGCCGCCCTTCCCTCGCCAACGCGCTTCCTGCTTTCTCCTTTAACGATGCCAATCAAACGGTCTCGCTGGGCAACCCCGCCCTCCTCCCACAAAATGCAAAGAACTGGGACGCCTCGATCGAATATTACTTCGAACCCTCCGGCTCCTTCTCCGTCGGCTGGTTTCACAAATCGATCAGCGACTTCATCGTCGGTGCCCAGGAAACCGGTGTCGTCGACGCCGGCGCCGAAAACGGCTTCGAGGGCCTCTATGAGGGCTACAAGATCCTCCAAAGCGTCAACGCCGGCACGGCCGTCGCCCAGGGCTTCGAGTTTTCCTATCAGCAGCAGTTCCGCTTTCTGCCGGGCCTTTTGAAGACGCTCCGCCTGAGCGCCAACTTCAGCGTCACGAATGCCCACGGCGATTTCGGCACGGTCGGCGCCTACCGGGGCAACGGCGAAATCGCCGGCTTCATCCCGCGCACGGGCAACCTCGCTCTCTCGTGGGACTACAAGAAGTTTGGTGTCTCCATGAGCTACAACTACACGAGCTTAAACATCCGTTCCTACAATGGCACCGCGCCCTCCCGGAATCAGTATCTCGCGCCCCGCGACCTCATCAACCTGAACCTCCGCTACCAACTGCCGCGCAATCTCACGCTGAACTTCGGCGTCGCGAACCTCTTCAACGAGCCGCAGCGCTACTTCCGCGGCGTGCCCGACCAGCTCGAGACGTTTCTAATCAACGGCACAACGATCACCGCCGGTCTCGAGGGCCGCTTCTAACCGCGGCCGATGCTCGCTGAGAACGGACCGCCCGAGTCCGCGCTCTCCCCTCCGATCGCCCGAGCGCTCCTGCGCACGGGCGATTTTTTTTGCCATGGGTAGGCCTGGCCGGCGACCGCGCCTACACCTGCCCCAGCTCCCGCAACGCATCCGCCGCGATCCAGCGCGCCGCCCGCGAATCCAGTTTCCCGATGCGCTGGGCTTCTACCATCGCGGCGCGGCGGAGCGCGGGGTTGCGTTTCCCAATCTGCCGCAGCGCCCAGTTGACGCCTTTCTTCGCGAAATTCCGCTCCTCCGTCGCCTCACGCGCGATCACCGGCAGAAAGCCTAGGAAAATTTCGTCCGGCAGCTCCGGCCGATGGACCGCCATCCCGGCCATCATCGCGAAGCCCGTGCGTTTCACAAACTCGCCCTGGCGCGCACTCCACGCGTGCGCCTTCGCCTCAGCGAATTCCGTGCGGTCGAAGAGAAACGCCAACGCATCCGTCAACGCCCAGTTGTCCGCATCGCGCACCCAAGCCTCCATCTGTCCACGAGTGATTTGTTGGGGGTTTTCGACCAGGGTCGCCAACACTCGGGCGTCGTGAATGCCGCTGGCCCACAGCTCAAGGGCGAGCGGATGGTTGCGCCGGTGCGCGCGGGCGAGTTCCCGCAAGACCGGCATCGTGATGCCGAGCTGTTCTGATTTAGAGGTGATGCCGAACCGGGCCTGGCCCACGAGGTTGGCGTCGTCGCGCAGCGAATAAAGATGCGCGACGAGCCGGACGGATTCGCTCAGACCGAGATTGAAACAGGCGTCACAGCACATAGCGGATAAAACAGTTTAGGCGGTTCTTAACCACGGATAAACACGAACGAACACGGATTCCCGGAATAATGCGATCCCCTGAATTTTCCGGATGGATCGGACATCCGTGTCGATCCGTGTCCATCCGTGGTTAAAATTCAGCTCGTTACCGCGCGCCGTGCCCGCACCGCCGCCGCCACCTTCGCGAGCACCGGTAGCGTCTGCTCCCACGAGAGACGTGCATCCGTTATGCTTCGACTGTAAACGAACGGCTGGATTGAAAAATCCTGTGCGCCGCCGAGGAGATTGCTTTCCATCATCACGGCAGAACCCATGCGGATACCACGCCGAGCGGATCACGACGACCGCCACGGGTACGCAGGGCAACGCGGCCCAGGAGATGCATGGGGTGCTGGCCGCGCCTACAAATACCTACACGAAAATTTTCTTCGCCTCGTTCACCAGCGGCGAGCGAGCCAGCGTCACGTCGCCCGACACGACAACGGCGGCGTCGACGTGCGCGATTCGGGCGCGGGTCGTGAGGAACGCGAATGAGGCGGCTTCCCCGGCCGCGGCGTGTTGCGTCGCGTGGGCGAGCACTTCAGCCGAGGGCGAAATCGCGGCGAGCGGAATGATATTTTTCTCAACCAGAAACAGGCCGAGGGATCCGCCGAGGGTGTCGAGCCAGGCGCGCGGCTTGGCGGTCGGCACATAGGCAAAGGCGGCGCTGTCCGGCGACCATTCCATGTAGGCGCGCACGTCGCCGTGCAGTCGGGCGAGAGCTTCGTCGGCAGTGGCGGGCGTCCACCGCGCGGTGAAGGTCTTGCGTTCGCGAAACGTTTTTACCTCCCACACGCGCAGCAGCGCCTCGTAGTCGCCGGCGTGCACGCGAAGGGCACCCGTCACAATGAAGTCGAGCCCGTTGCCGCTGGTGTCGACGAGTTGGCGGAGATTTTCCGTCGTCCACTCGGCGCCGAAAATCATCAGGTGCGCGGGCGCACCGTCGGGCGGATTCATCACGGCCACAGCGGCGACGGGATGGTAGGAGGGCGAAAAATAGAACGCTTCGGCGAGCCACAAGGGCAGCGCGCGGGAAAGGCGGCCGAGTTCGTCCTCGGGTTTCTTCATCGCAGCGACCAAGTCAGGATAATTGGGCAGCGCGAGTTGGGCAAAGGCAATGCGGCGCAGATGACCTTCCTTGGAGGGAAGGAGTTGGGTGGCCATCGCCTCCAAGCCGTAAAACCAGATTGGTTTGCTGATACTCACGAGGGCGACCTTGGGAGCATCGGCACCGACGGCCGCGCCCCCGACCACACCGGGCGGAGGGGCCGCGTGCGGCGCGGCGATCATTTCCGCGATCGCATTGGAGAACCCGTAGAGGCGCTGCTCCAGCTCGGGCCGCTGCAGACCAAACAGAATATCGAGCACATGCTGCGCGGCATCCGGATTGCGCACAGCGAGGTAGGCTTGAAGAAGATTGAGGCCCGTGGCCGGACCGTGGCGCTCGGCGTCGTAACGCGGCGCGACGAGTTCGATGATTTCGTTGACGTGCCCGTGCGAACCGAGATCGCCGGAGATGGCCACGAGGACATCGGGCCGGTCTCCAGCCGAGCTCGCGAGCACGTCTTCGTAGAGCGCGACGGCGGCCGGGAGGTCTTTGGCGGTCAGTTTCTCACGGGCGGTCTCGAGCAAGGCTTTGACGCTGCCGACGGCCGGAGCGGGAGACGCCGGCGACGATGACGCGGCCGCCGCGCTCGCCGCGATCGCCGCATGCGTGGCATCGGAGCCGTTGGCCGAAGCCGGCGCGGACGTTGATTTCTTCGCAGAAAAGCGGTCAAAAAATCCCATGCTTCGAGCAAAGCGTCGCGCGCTCCCCTGGCGAACAGAAATCCCGCGCAATCCGGCGAAGAATCGCCAAGGAAGCGGCCGCCGGCGGTTCAACTCCGCGGGACCGCAATGCGCTCCGGTGGGACGCCAGCGCGGACTGCCATGAGTGCGCAGACTTTCGGGACATACATCCGCGTCTCGGCGGGGAGCGAACTCGCGATGCCGGCGAAATCGCTCGCGCCACGCGCGGTGAGCATGCGGCGCACGCGGCCTTCGCCGGCATTGTAGGCGGCGAGGGCGAGCGGCCAGCTCCCGAATTTTCCGTGGAGCGACTTCAGGTAACGCGCGGCGGCGCGGGCGGATTTGTCCGGATCGGTGCGCTCGTCGGGCAAGAATGTGCCGAGCCCCATCGCCTTCGCGGTGTCCGGCATAAATTGAAAGAGGCCTTTCGCGCCGACCGGACTGCGCGCGGACGGGTTGAGCGAACTTTCCGCTTCGGCGAGCCAGGCCAGTTCGGGCGGCACGCCTTCGGCGACAAATGCGGCGCGCAGGCGCGGCATGAGTTGCGCCGCACTGGCGGGCATGGGACGCGAGCGCACGCGAGCGAGCCACAGATCGTAGTGGGGAAGGAAGGACGGAGGCTGCGGTGGCGGCGGCTTGATGCCGGGCGGCAGCGGTTTTGGGGGCAGTGGCGGCCGGAGCGGAGCCGTGGCCTGTTTCGCGCCCTGGATTTCATCGATGCGTTGCTCGAGCCAGTCGGCATAATCCTCGTAGCCGGGGAGCAGGCGCAGCCCGATGAGCGCGGCGCGGGCTTCGGCTTCGTAGGCGGCGAGAGCGGAGAGATCGTCGCTTTCGAGCGCGCGTTGGAGCCGCACCGCAAACGCGTCCCACTGCTCTTTCGAGGGAAACTCATACTGGGCTTTGATCTCGGGTGGCGCGAGTTGGTCGAAGAGCGATTTGCCGAGTTGGAAAAGTTCGTCGGGTGTCGGGTCGGCCGCAGCATTTTTTGACGCCGGCGTTTGGGAGGCGAGCGGGAGGGCGACGAGTAGAGCGCCGGTCAGAGTCCGGCAAAACGTGTAGGCCCGGGCGCCGACTGGGCAGCCCGGCCAACGGCCGGGCCTACAATCAGACGGATAATCCGACGAGGTTGGTTTCATGGGTTCAGCGCCCTCATGACCGCCCCTTTCAATTTCAGGGCCGGTTGTTCGGCGAGGGTGGGCGGGTTTTCACCGAGATAATTTTTGGCGTTCTTCGCGACCCAGTCGGTCGTGACAAAACGATAGCGGCGGCCCGGGATGATTTCAGCGGGCGCCGCGGCGACGAGATTTTCGCCAGCGCGGTTGGCCCACGGCGTATCAGGACCCTGGTTGCAGCGGGCGAGGAGTTGTTGCAGCCAAGCGCCGTCGACTTCAGCGGTGAAGAGCGGACCGTCGAAACGCACGCAGGCATCCAGCGCAAAGCGCGAGACTTCCCCGGCCGGCAGGCCGGCACCGAACGTCGTGGCACCGACGAGCGCGCAATCGGCACCGGCGGCACGACGCGCGGCTTCGACGGCGAAGAGGGCGGCGTCCGTGGGACCAAGGGCGCGGGTGGTGCGGCCGACGACAGCGGTTTCTTCGGTGGTGAGGTGTTGCTCGAGTGTGGCGCGAATGAGCGCGGCGAGTGTTTTATCGGCAGGATCATCCGGGGCGATGCGCTGCTGCTCGACGCTCCATGTCGGCCCCGCAGCGGTGACCCGCAGGCGGGCGATCGAGATGAATTCCGTCCAGCTGCCCGAGTGAACATACACGGTGCGGCCCTCGCGGTGGACGAAGCGCAGATGGTCGTGCGCACCGGCGAAGAGCGTGCCGTCGGGGACGAGCGGCAAGATGGCGCGGTCGGCTTTGAGGCCGGTGTGTGCGAGCACGATGGGCAACGGCGCGGCGCGCAGGAGCGCAGGGAGATGCTGCTGCGCCCACCCGACGGGATCGGCGAGATCGAGTTCGGGGCGGACAGCGAGGCGGAAGGTCGCGAGGCGATCCGTCGTGAGGCCGACGACGACGGCTTCGTGCGCCCCAAGTTTCAGCCGTGTGGTCGCAGGGGCGTAGGGCTGGCGGTTGGACGGGTTGAGAACATTGCCGGCGAGGACGATGACGCCGGTCGCTTGGATTTTCGCGACGGTCTCGGCGACCGCGTGGAATTCGGGCTCGTGGTTGCCGAGGTTCACGACGGTGGGGACGCGCGCAGCGAGGGCGGTGAACAGCGCAAACTCCACGGCGCCGGCGCTGCGTTTGGCGACGGCGTTGCCGAGTTCGAACGTGTCACCGTTGATCAACACGGCGACGGGCACCCCGAGATTTTCGGTGCGGAGGCGGTCGACGTGCGCGAGGAATTGCGCGGTGCGGTCGTAGGCCGAGTGCAGATCGCCCGCGATGAGCACGATGGCGTCGGGGGCGGGCGTGGCGGCGCGGCCGAAAACGGCGGCGCTAAATAAAAACCCAAAGATGACGAAGCGGAAAAACACGATGCGGCCAATCTGCACGGTTTCCTCCGGAAATCACTACGGCACTTCGTAAACTTCGACGAGGGCCACGCCCGTGGTGCCGGCCACGCCGGAGACTTGCACGGTGTAGTTGCCGGGCGCGAGGGTGGCGAGGAGCGCGGCGTCGCGCGAATCGGCCGCGAGGCCAAAGGCACCGACTTGCGCGAAGGCGGCGGCGAGCGCGGTGCCGCCGCCCCAGTTGTCGTTGCGCGCCCGCTCAGTCTGGCCCGAGAACAGCGCGAGCTGCGGATCGGCGACGGTATCGGCGACACCGAAGCCGCCAAGGGTGGGACCGATCGCGCGGATGAGCACGGTGCGCGCCGTGGAGCCGCCGATCACGAAGCCGGCGGTGACGCCGGTGCCGAGATGTTTCAGCACGGAGACGTTAATGAGGCGCGGGGTAGTGGCAGTGAACGCGGCGGCGGGCGTGGCATCGTAGAGTTCGGCGATGACCGCGCCGGCACCGGTGCCGGAGATTTTTGCGGAGTTGGCACCGCTCGCGAGCGAGAGGAAGGAGATCGCGGCGTCCTTGGAGTTAGGCGCGCTGAAGGCGAAGGCGCCGACGCTGGCCATCACGGCACTGGTGGAGGCGACGCCGCCCCAGTCGTCGTTTTCGCCGACCTTGGTGCTGCCGGTGAAGAACTCGAGCTTGGGATCTTCGAGGGTGCCGCCGACGCCGAGCGCGCCGAGCGACGGGCCGGCCGCGCGGACGAGGAGGGGTTTCGTGCCGACGGTGTCGGCTCCCCCGATGACGACGCCGAAGGTGAACGAGTCCGCCGCCGAGGCGAGTGAGGTGAGGATCGAGAGGTTGACGAGGCGGCCCGGGTCGGCGGCGACGCCGAGGGCGAGCACGGCAGCGGAGCTCGTGGCGGTGCCGGTGGGGCTGGTGATGGCGACGGTGTAGCTGCCGGTGCGGGCGGGCGTGACGGCGGTGACGGTGTAGGCAGGGGTGTTCGCACCGGGGATCGGGGCGCCGTCTTTGAACCATTGGAAGACGGCGTGGGTGGCGTGGCTGGCTTCGACGGCAAAGGTGACGGTGGCACCGACGGCGACTGTGCCGGGGGCGGGCTGGGCGGTGATTGCGGGCGGCGGAGTGGTGTCGACGAGTTCGAAGGTGAGCATGGTGCCGAGATCGCCGACGGCGACGATCGCCGTAGGACTGGCGGCGATACCGCGGAGCGCGCGATTGGCGGGCAGGGCGGCGACGGTCCAACCGGTGCCGTCGAGGGAGGTGAGGAGCGTGCCGTTGGCCCCGCCGCCGGCGACGTAGCCGAGGGGCGTGCGGGCGAGGGCGGTAATGCTGTCGGCGATGCCGGACTCAAGGGCGAGCCAGGTAATGCCGTCGGTCGAGGTGAGCATGGCGCCGGAGTCGCCGGCGGCGAGGAAACCGAGATCCTCGAAATAGCCGATGGTCTGGAGCGCAGACGTCGTGCCGCTGGTCGCGGCGGTCCAGGTGACGCCATCGGTGGAGTGGATGATACGGCCGCCATCGCCGACGAGCACGAAACGGCCCGCGCCGAAAGCGGCGGAGCGCAGCGAGGTCGTGGCGCCGGTGGTGCGTTGGGACCACGTGGTGCCGTCGTCGGAGGTATAGGCGTTGCCACCGAGACTTCCGGCGACCAACGCCGTCGGGCTCGCCGCGATACCGGTAAGGGTAGCGGTGAAGCCGAACGTGCGCTGCGTCCACGTGAGCGCATCGGTGGAGGTGAAGACGCGGCTTTCGCCGACGGCGATATACATGCCCTGGCCGTAGCCGACTTCGTTGAGGTTGGCGAAATTGGCGTGGGCGTTAGCGCGCGTCCAAGTAAGGCCGTTGGTCGAGGACCAGATCGGTACGCCGGTGGTGCGGGTGACAGGGTCGGTGATCTGGCCGACGGCGACGAAGCGGCCGCCGGCGTAGACGAGACCGAGGCGGGATTCGCCGGTGCCTTGGGTGACGCGGCGCCAGATGCTCGCACTGTCGGCGGTGAAGATTTCGCCCATGCGACCGAGGAGGAGGCCGGCATCACCACTGCCGCCGACGAAGAGGGAGCCGACGGTCTTGTTTTCTAAAGTGGCAGGGGCCCAGATGACGGCGTCGGAGGAAACGAGGGTGACGGAATTATCGCCGGCGGTGACCCAGGAGCCTTTGACGGAGGCGATGGCGTTGAGGGTGGTGGTAGTGCCGGAGGTGGGACGCGTCCACGTGATCCCGTCGGGCGAAGAAAGGATGACGCCACCGGTGCCGACGGCAACGAAGCGGCCGCGGTCGAAGGCGACGGCGGCGAGGTCGGTGGTGACTCCGCTGGTGCGCGCGGTCCAGGTGGCGCCGTCGGGTGAGGTGAGGATACGACCGGAGTTGCCCACGACGACCCAGGTGGTGGCGCCGAAGACGCCGCTACGGAGAGAAGTGGTGAGGCCGGAGAGTCGGCGCGTCCAGTTGACGCCGTCGGTGGAGCTGAGGATCAGGCCGCCGGTGCTGGCGGTGACCCATTTACCGGGGGTGTAGGCGACAAAGTTGAGATTGAAGTTGTCGAAGACAGTGGTGAGGAGAGGGGTCCATTGGTAGCCGTCGGTGGAGGTCCAGAGGGAGCCGATTTCTTCGCGGAAACCGGCGTCGAAATAGGGGCCGGAGACGACGAAGCGGCCGTCGCCGTAGGCGATGCCGGTGAGGTGTTGGGTGGTGGGGAAGGCGACGGATGCAGGGGTGCCCCGGTCGTCGAGGGTGAAAAAGGTACCGGTGGAGCCGACGATCCACCACTTGGAGCCGACGCGGACGGCGCCACGGAGATCGACGCCGTGAGGGAGGGGGTTGCGCCAATTCCATTGCGCGAATCCGGCGACGGCGGGGACGGCGGCGGAGACGACGCTGGCGCCGCTGGCATCGGTGCCACGGACGACGAGCGAATAGGTTCCAAGGGCGGCGGGGGTCCAACGGAGCGGGCCGGCGGTGCCGATGAGTTCGCTGACTTTAGTGCCGTTGGCGTAGAGTTCGAGTTTGGTGAAGCCGATGCCGGTGGCGGCGAGGACGTTGGGGCGGCCGACGGAGACTTTGAGGGCGTCGGCGTCGTTGCGGAGCGTGGGCGGGGCGATGGGGGTGGAGATGGGGCCGGTGCTGGCGGGGGGCGAGTCGGCGGTGAAGATCCGGCCGCCGCTGCCGACGATCACGATTTTGCCGGCGGCTTCGGCGAGACCATAAAATGTCACCCCGGCGGTGGCGACGACTTGGTGCTGCGCCCAAGTGCGCGGCTCCTCGGCAATGGCGATGCCGCCGTTGGTGGTCGTGGTGAGGAGCACACCGCCGACGGAGGCGAGGCGCGAAGTGCCGTTGGTGCGGCCAGTGGCGGCGAAGCGGGTCCACGTCGTGCCGTCGGGGGAGCTGCAGCACTCGCTGGTGGACGCGGAAGCGAACCAGGCTCCGTTGTGGCGCGTGAGTGCAACGAGGGTGCTGGTGGTGGACGGACTTGGTGTGCGGAGGGTCCAGGTCTGGCCGTCGGCCGAGGTGAGGATGCGGCCAGCGTCGCCGGTGGCGACGAAGAGCCCATCGGCGTAGGCGACGGCGCGGAGCGGGTTGGTGACGGGCGAGGTGCCTTCAGTCCACGTCGCGCCATCGGTCGACTGGTAGATGCGGCCGGTCTCACCGACGGCGACGAAGCGGCCGGCACCGAAGGCGAGCGCGTTGAGGGAGCCGACACCGGCCGGGAAGGTGGCGACAGTCCACGTGTTGCCGTCGTCGGAATAGGCACCGGTCGCACGGACAGTGGCACCGGCGACGGCGAGTCCGACGACGGCGTAGCGCGTGCCGCTGTGGGCGATGGCGCGGGGGAAGTGGGTGTTCGGAATGCCAGTGCCACGCGTCCACGTCACACCATCGGGAGAGGTCGTGACGGCACCGTTGTCGCCAGCGACGACGAAGCGACCACCGGCATAGATGGCGGCATAAAGGGACTGAGTGGCACCGCTGGTTTGTTGGGTCCACGCGACGAGCGGGTCGACAACGGTGAGCGGAAGGGTCTTTGTGGCGATGCCGCCGCGGCCGTCGTGGGCGGAGACGCGGAGGTCGAAGGTGCCGCCTTTCGTGAAACGGCGGGTGATGTTGTTGAGGTTGGGATTGAGGGTGTTATCACCGAAATCCCAGCGGAAGTAGAGTGGGTCGTTATCGGGATCAGTGGCGGTGGCGTTGAAGATGATGTTGGTGCGGGCGTAGAGTAGGCCGGCCGGTGGCTCGGCGGTGAGCACGGGGTTCCGGTTGCCCTCGAAGGCACCGAAGGCGACTTGGACGTCGATGTATTCGCCGGGGCCGGTGCCGCCGACGGCGAGGGGGCGGATGGTCACACCGGCATCGGGATCGACAAAGGTGTCGCCGATGCGGATGGGGGCATCGTTGGCGTTGCCGGCGGAACCGGGCGTGGCGTCAATGAGGTAACTGCCGGGGCCGGTCGCGGAGGAGGGAGCTTTGCCCTGACCCCAGTGGAGGAGGACGCCGCGGCGGAGGCGGTCGAGCTGGGCGCTGTTGAAGGCGGTAGGGCCGAATTGGCGATGCTCGAGCCAGTATTCGTAACCGAGACCGGCGGGGGCGATTTTCAGGGCGCGCAGGCCGGCGGCGTCGGAATGGTCGTGGCGCGCGAGGCGATAGGTGCCGGCGTCCGTAATGGTGGTGATGTCGGCGGCGACGAGGTAACCAAGTTTCGCTTTCTGCGGAGCGTTAAAATGGTTGTTGGTGCTGCTGGCGGAGCTGCCCATCGCGTCGAAGACATCGCCGTATTCGACGTGGGTGCCGGCGCCGATGGCGCTGTTGCCGGAGGGGAGCCAGTAGTGCGAATGCGAGAGGCCTTGGGTGTGGCCGAGTTCGTGGGCGACGGTGCCGGGGCTGATGTTGCCGTTCATGCGGACTTGCGGGCCGGTGAGCTGGGCTTGGCCGCCAAAGGTGTAGACGGGCATGCGCTTGAAGACCACGATCCAGCGGTCGTAGCGGTCGGGGTTGTAGGTGCCGTCGCCACCGTTGGCCGTATCGTAGGCTCGGGCGAGCACGGCGGCGTCGGTCTGGAGCGTGCCGACGGAGGAACTGGAGGCGTTGTAGACGCTTTTATCGCGGGGGAGTCGCAGCGTGGCGGGCAAAACGGTAAACGCCATCGTGGTCTTGCCTTGGGAATTCGCGGCGTAGAACGCACTGACCTGGGTGTTGGTAACGCCGATTTGCTCGACGGTGGCGACCGCGCCGGGATCGTCGTTGAAATCAACCTGGACCCAGAGCACGCGTTTGGCTCCGAGAATCCATGGGGTGGTCGCGGCGGTCTCCGGGGGCGAGAGCGCCGGGGTGGGACCGCCGGAGTTCAGGGTGGCGAGGTGGGGGCCGACCTGTGATTCGGCGCCGACGAGGGCCTGGGTGAGTTTGTCCAGAGCGAGGGGATCGGCGACGGACGTGACATCGGGGCCCACGGCGATGGCGAGGCGGTCAAGGGCGAGGCCACGAGCGGCTTTCTCGGCGGTGTCGAGGAGGCGGTAGGGCGATTCGGCCAAGGCGAGCGCGCCGTCGATGGCAATGCCATGGAGGGGCAAGCCGATCTTGGTGTGCTGAGGTTCGCGGCGGCCGAAGACGAAGGCGTCGAAGCGCTCGCCTTCCACCCACACGGAGCGTTCGAGGCGGGTCACCAGGCCGAGGCAGGAGATGGAAACATCCAGCGTGCCGCGGGCATCGAGGCGGCGCTCGAGCAGGGCTTCGATGGGCGCGGGCAGCCCGGCGCGTTGCGCGAAGGGCACCGCGAGCTCGAGCGCGAGCCGAGGATCAACGGCGATCAGTTCGCGCAGGGAGCTGCGGCGGGCGGCGGCGAGCTCTAAGCCGAGGAGCACATCGGCGGGGCGATCAGCCGCGCCGATTTCGCGCGAACGCGCGAGCCAAGCTTCGAAGGCGGCGGCGTGCGCGGTGGCCTGCGCGCGAATTTCTTCGGGATCGCGCGCAGGCAGCGGAGCGGCCACGAGCGGAGACGCTGTGCCCTCGGGCGCGGGCGGCGTAGCAGTCGGCGAGGCCGCGAGGCTGGCGGGGGGCAGCGTGGTGCCCGCATCGGCGCCGGGCGTGGAACGGCTGGCGGGGTCGACGAGGGAGGCGGTCGTGGCCAGTGGTGTGGATCGAAAGCGCAGGGCCAGCAGGCCCAACGCAGCGAACGCGAAAAAGGCGGCAAGGAAGCGAAACCGAAGGGAGGCCATGGGGGCGGATCTTTTACGAAACGGAAAAACGAGGAGGTAGGGAGCGCCGCGGGCCGACTAAGCTCAAGTGTAATTGAGTGCTGGTTTCCCGCGTTGACCCTCCTTCGGTCTCCTCTATCCACAACCCTTCCTAAAGTGAATCGGGTCCACATTAAAACCTACGGGTGTCAGATGAACGAGCGCGATAGCGACGCGGTCTCGGCCATGCTGCGCGCCCGGGGTTATCGCATCGTGGCGGATGAAAACGACTGCGACGTCCTGCTGCTCAACACCTGTTCCGTGCGCGACGCCGCCGAACAAAAAGCCATCGGCAAGGCGGAGAACCTCTCGGCCCGAAAAAAGAAGAATCCCGATTTCATCCTCGGGATCCTCGGGTGTATGGCGCAAAACCGCGGGGCTTCGCTGCTCGACCAGTTGCCCGACGTCGACCTGATCGTGGGCACGCAGAAATTTCATCAAGTGCCGGGCTACCTCGACAACTTGCGCGCCGCGCGCGAGGCCGGCACGCCGATCGGCGAGACGATCGTCGACATCGGCGAAGAGGCGGGTTCGCAGAACACGATCAAGGACCACCTCGCGCCCGAGCCGGATGCGAATGGCGTGATCGAACGCCAGATCACGGCCTTTGTTTCAATTCAGCAGGGCTGCAACATGGATTGCTCGTTCTGCATCGTGCCGAAGACGCGCGGTGACGAACGCTCGCGCCCGATGGACGCCATCGTGGCCGAGTGCCGGGCCCTCGCCGCGCGTGGCGTGCGGGAAGTCACGTTGCTCGGCCAGATTGTGACGAGCTACGGGCGTCGCGACTATCCGCATACGGAGGGGATTTCGCCCTTCGTGCAGTTGTTGGAAAAAGTCTCCGCCCTCGACGGCATCGAACGCATCCGCTTCACGTCCCCCCACCCTCGCGGTTTCAAAGACGATTTGGTCGCGGCGTATGGCCGGCTCCCGAAACTCTGCGGTTACGTGCACCTGCCGATGCAGAGCGGCAGCAACCGCATCCTCCGCGCGATGAACCGCCCCTACACCCGCGAGCGTTACAAAGAGATCGTCGACGCCCTGCGCGCGGTGCGGAGCGACATGTATTTTTCGACGGATGTCATCGTGGGTTTTCCTGGTGAGACCGACGAAGATTTTCAGCAGACGCGCGAGCTCTTCGAGGCCGGCAATTACGACATGGCCTATGTCTTCAAATACTCGATCCGCACCGGCACGCCCGCGGCCGAGCTCGGCGACCAAATCCCCGATACCGTGAAGGAAGCCCGCAACTCGGCCCTCCTCGAAATCCTCAAGGCCAACTCCCTCCGGCGCAGCGCCGCACTGGTCGGCACCGTCGAGGAAGTGCTGGTCGAGGGGCCCGACAAGACCGGCGCGCGTTTCACGGGCCGCACGCGGGGCAATCGCGTGTGCATCTTCGACGCGAGTCCGCGCCTGATCGGAACGTTGGTGCCACTGAAGATCGCGCGCGCGAGCGTGAGCACGCTGTATGGAGAGTTGGTGCTCAGCGGGGTGCCGGACCCCGCGTAATCTTTCTCTTTCCTCTTTCTCTTTCTTCTTTCTCCCTGACGTATGCCCGCCCAATTCGACCACGAACGTCTGAAGGTTTACCAAGAAGCACTCCGTTTCGTCGTCTGGGCGTCGCCGATCATTGAAGATCTCCCCGGGAAACTGGCCGCAAAGGATCAGCTTGATCGTGCCTCGACGAGTGTCGTGCTCAACCTTGCTGAAGGAAACGGCAAACGTTCACATCCGGATCGCTGCCGATACTTCGACATCGCGCGCGGCTCCGGCGTGGAGTGCGCCGCCTGCCTCGACGTGCTGGTCGCGAGAAACAAGCTAGCCCCGGAGTTGGCTCGAGACGGCAAGGCCATCTTGCTGGAGGTTGTTTCAATGACTGCGGGTTTGATCGCGCGGTTCTCAGGAGAAGTTCACGAAGAGCGGGCCTCTTATGATGCAGCCGAATCCCACGACCAACTAGGAGAGAAAGCGTAAGAGGCAGCGAACGATTTCCCAAACCATGTCCCTCACCCTTGCCACTCTCCTGCCCGGCCTGCTGCTGCTGATCCTCGGTCTGCCGCTCGTGCTCGGCCACTCCGGCTACGCCGCGGTGCTCAAAGGCTTTCCGCGCTCGCCCACCGCCACCTACCTGCTGTTCGGCGCGGGTGCAGCGTGGTTCCTCTACGGGATCTGGCACCTCTCCCCGGCAGATTTCGGCGAGTACCGGAAACTCCTTTTTGCCGCGTTCGCCGTCGTCGCCGTGCTTTCGTTCAAGTGCGTGCCCGATTTTCTCGCCGTGCGCGGAGGGTGCGTGCTCGTGTTGATGGCGGCCATGCCGCTGCTCGACGCGGCCTACATGGAATACGACCGACCGCAGCGCCTCGTGCTCGTCTCGCTGGTCTACGCATCACTGGCCCTCGCCGTTTGGCTCGGCGCGCAACCGTGGCGGATGCGCGATTTCATCACGTGGCTGTTTGCCCGTCCGGGCCGCGCCCGAGGCGTGGGCAGTGCGATCGCCGCCTACGGCTTGGTGCTGACCGGCGTGGCGTTCACCTACTGACACCTAAGTTTTTACTGAGATGCCTCACCGGAATGTCCCCGTCCTCCTCGTCATCGCCGGCCCAGCCGGCTCGGGCAAGAGCACGCTGTGCGACCGTTTGGTCTCCGAGATCCGGGAATTCGAACGCGTGGTCACCACGACGACGCGCGCACCGCGGCCCGGCGAAATCAACGGCGTGCATTACCATTTCCTGACGCCCGAGCAATTCGACGCGGGACTCGCCGCCAACGATTTTCTGGAGTGGGCATGGGTGCACGGCCAACGTCGCTACGGCACGTTAAAATCGAGCGTATTGGAACCCCTCGCACGCGGACAGAGCCTCGTGCTCAGCGTCGATGTGCAGGGCGTGGAGAGCTTTCGCCGCGCCGCCCAGGAAAACCCGCTCCTCGCGCGCCGCATGACGACCGTGTTTATCATCGTTGATCAGGAGCGGCTGGTCGCCCGGATGATCGGGCGAGCCCAAGACAACGCCGCCGAGATCGCCGGCCGCATGCGGACCGCCGAGCGCGAGCTGCAAGAGGCCCATAAATTCGATTTCAACATCGAGAGCCGCACGCGCGAAGAGGATTTCGCGACACTGCTGAGCATCCTTGAACAGGCCCGCGCCCGCGCAGCGGCTGGTGCGGCGTAAGCCCCCGTTGCGTTCAAGATTAGCTTAACCGGGCTTGAGGGCAGGAGCCTGCTTGCGGGCGATTTTCACCGCCTGAATGGCCTGCAAGCAGGCGACAAAAACCGGTGTTCGTCCAATCTTGAACGCGCATTGGCATGAGCCTTTCAATCTGCCGAACCCTGAATCTGTGGGAAAAATCATTTCCGGTACCCCGCTCCTCGGAAACAGCCACTGCTGGGAGCGTGGCCGCAAGCCGGCTCGTCCGTCTCCGAGAAATCTTCCTACCAATAAAATTTTCCTGCCCCACATTCCGAGGCTCGGCGCCGACGTCTTCCACCCGTTCAATTCCCACCGCCCAGCACGGCCCGGCCCACCTCGACCATTTTCCCGATTAATAAAACCGCCGGCAGCGGGTGGTACCGGCATCGGGTGGGAGGATTTTCTTCGCAGCGCACCACCCTTCGCTGACGGCATATCCGGCAAAAAAATGGGCGGTAAAAGAGGGGGACTTCTGTTCTCAGCATTGTTAACCCGAGCCCTGACAGGATGCCCACAAATTCAGGACTCCGCAGATTTCTGATTCCACGTTGCGGTCAAGATTAGCTTAACCGGGCTTGAGGGTAGGAGCCTGCTTGCGGGCGATCTTCACATCCTGAATCGCCTGCAATCAGGCGACAAAAAACCGGTGTTCGTCCAATCTTGAACGCGCCTTGGCATAAGCCCACGCAGCCCCAACGCTAATCCTCCTCGACGACGTAGTGACAGCCCTTGCTGCGCGGATTAAGGGACGCGGCGTGCACGACGAGCAACGCGGTCTGGATGGCATTGCGTAGCTCGATACCGTCACGCGTGAGACGGCAACCGCGATAGAAACTCTGAATCTCCTCGCGGAGCTCGAGCAAGATACGGCGCGCCCGCCGCAGACGTTTCGGCGAGCGCACGACGCCGCTGTAATTCCACATCGTGTTTTGGATTTGCTGCAGGTCTTGCCGGACCAGCACCGGATCGGCCTCGCGCGTCGGGCTTTCCCACGGGCGCGGGTCAGGCAGACGAAAGTGGCCCGGGTTTTCCAGACCGGGATGCGCAGCGTCACGGGCTGGCCCGCCCGCGCCACTGATCTCCGCCGCGTCCGCACGCGCCGCAAATTTTGCTCCGGTGAGACATTCGAGCAGCGACGTGCTGGCGAGCCGGTTCGCCCCGTGCAGGCCGGTGCACGCCGTCTCGCCGATCGCGGCCAAGTGGCGGATATTGGTGCGGCCATTCAGGTCGGTATGCACCCCCCCGCACGCGTAGTGGGCCGCGGGCACCACCGGGATGGGTTCGCGCGTGATATCGACGCCGTGGCTGAGGCAACGCTCGTAGATGCTCGGAAATCGTTCGCGGATGAATTCCGGCGGCATGGCCGAAAGATCGAGCAACGCGCAGGGCTCACCACTCGCGGCCAACTCCTGCTTGATGGCGCGCGCCACGACATCGCGCGGCGCCAGCGAACCACGCGGGTGCACGGCGTCCATGAAACGTTCACCCCGGGCGTTGACGAGCACTCCGCCCTCGCCGCGCAACGCCTCGGTGACGAGGAACCGCGGGGCGTTCTTCTTCGCGAAGACCGTCGGATGGAACTGCACGTATTCGAGATCGATGAGCCGCGCACCCACGCGATAAGCCATCGCCACGCCGTGGCCGACGCTGCCCGGCTGGTTGGTGGAATGCAGAAAAATCTGTCCCAGGCCGCCACTCGCGAGCACCGTTTTTTTCGCGACGATCGCGACCACCTCGCCGGTGCCGGTATCGAGCACATAGGCTCCGAAACAGGTGAGCGGTTCGTATTTGTCCGCGAGGTTTTCCGAGTTGTGCGAGAGCGTCAGCAGATCGACGGCAACCCAGCCGATCCGGCGGATGATGCGCGGGGTGGCGTCGACGCGGCGCGCGACGGCAGCAAGGATCGAATGCCCGGTCGTATCCTTCGCGTGGATAATGCGCCGTTCGCTATGTCCGCCTTCGCGGGTGTAGTCGAGTGAACCAGCCGCATCGCGGTCGAAGCCCACCTGCAGTTCATCAAGGAGGAGCTCCTTCACGGCGGCTGGGCCCTCGCGCACGAGTTGGTCGATGGCCGCAGGATTCGCCGTGCCGTCGCTCGCGTCCATGATGTCGCGCGCGAGCGACGCCGGATCGGGCGTCGTGTCGTAAATGATGCCGCCCTGCGCCCAATCGCTATTGGCGACGAGCGGCTCGGCGAGCGACAGCAGTTGCACAGACAGTCCCGCGCGGGCGGCGTGGAGCGCGTAGGCGGAGCCGGCGAGCCCGGCGCCAATCACGAGACAGTCGGTGCGGATGATTTTCATGGGGTGGTGGCGGCGCGCTCCGGCAGCACGTGTAGGCCGCAGCGGACGGCAAACTCGCGCTGGCGAAGATCGAAGCTGAGGAACTTCCGCGCCTCGAGGGTCTGCGCGTCCGCGATATGCAGCAGATCGAGCGTGCGCACGCCCAGACGGATAGTGTGCGCGGCCGAAATGGTCTCGGCCGTCCGATAGTGCGAACCGGCCGGCAGCGTTCGTCGCGTCAAGATGTCGCCGCGTAAATCCTCGCGCACCCGTGCCTCGATCGCCGCGAGTCCGGCTAGATCGAGTTTGCCGGAAAACACCAAAGCCCGGGCGGCATTCCTAAATTCCAATTCCCCGAACGGTGTCCACGCAATGCGCGGCGGCTCGGTCCAACCTGAGACATATTCGTGGGCCAGCAATGTCTTCGCATCCTGACCAAAATAAGACAGGAGAAACGACGTATCGGCGTAGGCGCTCACCGCTCCAGATAGTCCACATAGCTAAACAACTGAATCTTGCCGTCAAAATCCTCGTTTAGCCGCTTCACAAAATCTGGTGGCGCCCACGACTGGCCGACTGACTGCGACCGTTTTTTCTTCGCGACCAAACTCCGCGCCACGGAGCGCGAACGCGGAGCCGGACGGAGCGTAGTAGTCTTCATCGTGTGGGCAACGTGGCTCATCGACCGAATGAGTCAACCGCGCCGCCGACTGGCGGGCAGAATCGTCAAACTCAGATCCGCCGCCGGCGCCGAGTGCGTGAGCGCGCCGACGCTGATCACGTCCACGCCGGGCAGGGCGTAGTCCCGCAGCGTCTCATAACGCACGCCGCCGGAAACTTCGACGACGGCTGCGCCCGCGATGATCGCGACCGCGCTGCGGACCATCGCGGGCGACATGTTATCGAGTAAAATCACCTCAGCACCGGCGCGCACCGCTTCTTTCACTTCAGCGAGCGTGGTGGCTTCGACTTCGATTTTCGCGCTGTGCGGCGCGGCGGCGCGACAGAGCTTCACGGCCTTCGTGAGCGAGCCGGCAGCGGCGATATGGTTGTCTTTGATGAGGACTTGTTCGCCGAGCGAGGAGCGGTGGTTGACGCAGCCACCGCAGCGCACGGCGTATTTTTCGAGCGCACGCCAGCCGGGTGTCGTCTTCCGCGTATCGACGATGCGGGTACCCGTGCCGTCAACCGCCGCGGCAAATTTCCGCGACAGCGTCGCGACACCGGAGAGGCGTTGGATAAAATTCAGCGCCGTCCGTTCCGCCGTGAGTAGCGCGGCCGTCGGTCCGGTGATGCGCAGGACCACGCCGCCGGTCTTCACTCGCTCGCCGTCGTGCGCGATCAGCGTGACCTTGAGCGCCGGATCGACGCGCGCAAACACCCGTGCCGCCACGTCCAGGCCGCACACCACGAGATCTTGTTTCGCTTCGATAAAGGCGCGCGACGTGTGTTGGGCCGGAAAAATCGCGCGGCTGGTGACGTCGCCGAGTCCGGCATCTTCGTCGAGCGCGAGGTCGATCAGGTGGTCGGTGCGAGGGGTGATAGTCATGATTTTTTGGGCCGCGGTGTTTGTCACGTATTACGTGACAAACGTGCGGGAGGCTCAGTCGGTCGGTGTCAGCTCGAACATCCGGTCGATGCAGCGCGCGGCCCGGAGCCGCAGGCCTTCGTCGAGCGTCACGATCTGGTCGGGACGGGGCGCGAGGAGAGCGTCGCGCACTTTTTCGAGCGAGTTCAGTTTCATGTAGGGGCAGAGCCGGCAGCCGCCGATGAAGGTCTTCTCGGGCGATTCGACTTCGAGTCGGCCAACGAGTCCGCACTCGGTGAGCATCAGGAAATACGGCGCGGGCGTCGTCTTCACGTATTTCATCATCCCTCCGGTGCTGCCGACATAATCGGCGAGCGCGGCGACTTCTTCGGTGCATTCGGGGTGGGCCACGACCTTCAGACCGGGGAACTGCGCGCGCGCCTCGGCGATCTGCGCGGGCGTGAACTGGTCGTGCACCATACACGTGCCATCGGACGAGATGATCTCTTTGTCGACGCCGCGCGCCTTCATTTCTGTGCGGACGTTTTCCGCCATCAGCCGGTCGGGCACAAAGAGAATGCGGCGGGCGGGAAGTTTTTGGACGATAGCGTAGACGTTGCCCGAGGTCACACACACGTCGCTCTCGGCCTTCACGTCGGCCGTGCTGTTGATGTAACAGACCACGGTGGCGTCGGGGTAGAGCGCTTTGAGTTTTCGTACGCCATCGCCGTCGATGGAATCGGCCAGGGAGCAACCCGAGCCGCGATCCGGCACGACGACGGTGGCTTCGGGCGAAAGGATTTTCGCGGTCTCGGCCATGAACACGACGCCGACAAACACGATGATCTGCGCCTTCGCCTGTTTCGCCATGAGGCTGAGGTGATAGGAGTCACCCTTGAAATCGCCCACACCGTAAATGATCTCCGGCTCGACGTAAGAGTGCGTGAGGATGACGGCGTTTTTTTCTTTTTTCAGCCGGTTGATTTCGAGGGTGAGCGGCGCGATCTCGCGGCACGTTTCGAGATTCCACGTCCGTCCGCGCGGGTCGCACTCGACATGCATAAGCGAGCACAGGAGGCGGTCGGCCTCGGCTTCGATTTCTGGCGTGGGAGTGGCGGTGGGCATGGCGGGCGCGTGGTCTTGAGCAGAAAAGAGCTCAACGTCGGGCCTGCCGCCATGTTTTTCAAGCCGCGGGGTTGTCATCGCCCAACATCCCTCGCGCTCGTCCTCAAACCGGGAAATTACCTCGCATTGGCGATTCAGTATTTATTTCGTCACCAGCGTCTCGCATTTACACGTCCAAACTCGGCTCGCGCGATCTCACCCTATGAAAACCTCCGCTCTGACCTTCTGGCTAGCCCGCCGCTGCTTCGCTGCCGCCGCCGTTCTGATTTTCACCACGATCCTCGGCGCGCAAGCAGTCTCGACCGGCACGATCGAGGGCCGCGTGTTCAACGCCCGCCGCGGCGAATACGTCGAAAATGCCCGCATCACGGTGGACGGTTCCAGCCAGCAAGTGCTCACGGACAGCACCGGCCAATACCGCCTCACCAACATCGCGGCCGGCACCGTCACACTGAAGATTTTCTACACGGGCCTCGGCTCCAGCTCGGAGATCGTCGCCGTCGCTCCCGGCCAGAACGTGCAACGCGATATCACGCTCGCCGCCGGAGAATCCGCAACCGGCAAAGCCCCCGCTGCCGGCGAAACGGTAAAACTCGACGCCTTCACGGTCTCTTCATCGAAGGAGATGGACGCCGCCGCCCTCGCGATCAACGAGCAGCGGTTCGCGAAAAATATGATGAACGTCGTCTCCACCGACGAGTTCGGCACCATCGCCGACGGGAGCGTGGGCGAGTTCATGAAGTTCCTCCCCGGCATCACCTCCGACTACACCGGCGGTGACGCGCGCCGCTTCTCCATCAACGGCGTCCCGGCCGGCAACGTCCCGATTTCAATGGGCGGTTTCGATATGGCCAGCGCCGCCGGTGCCGGCACCGGGCGGCAGGTCGAACTCGATCAGGTGTCCATCAACAGCGTCGCGCGCATCGAGGTGAACCGCTCACCCGTGCCGGACACCCCCGGCTCCGCGCTCGCCGGCTCCGTGAATTTCGTCCCGCGCAGCGCCTTTGAGCGCAACAAACCGATCTACACCTACAGTGTCGCCTTCCTGATGAAGGATGCCGAGCGCGCGTTCCTCCGCCAGTCACCCGGCCCCAGTTGGGGCGAGAAAACCTACAAGATTCACCCGGGCTTCGATGTCTCCGCCGTCGTCCCCGTGAACAAGAATTTCGGTTTCACGGTCTCCGGCGGTTTCTCCGACCAATACACCCCGCAGTCCAATACCGCGATGCAATGGCGCGGTACCGCCATTGCGACTAACGCCAACGCCGCCAACGGCACGCCCGGCGCCTTCCCCCAGACCACGCCAGACAACCCCTACCTGGGCACTTTCTCCTGGCGCGACAGTGGCAAGACCACCTCCCGCGAATCCTTAGCGACCACCGTGGACTGGCGTCCCTTCGGCTCTCGCTACGACCGCATCACGTTCGGCTTCTCTTACGGCATGTTGAAGGAAAATTTCGCGACACGCACGCAGACTTTCCAGATCAACCGCGTGATGCCCGGCAATTGGTCGCCCACGCGTACCCAGGGCGCTTTGAGCACCTTTCCTCTCACGGGAGCCATTAACGCCGGCCAGTTCACCATGGGCAACAGCGGCCGTATCCGCCCCGGTCGTACTTACACACCTTCCCTGCGCTGGCTGCACGACGGCCCGATTTGGAAATCCGATTCCGGCATCGCTTACGGCAGCTCCCGCATTGACTACCTGGATATCGACAAGGGCCGCTTCAACGGCGTGAACCTCCAACGCAACAACGTCACGATCAACTTCGACGAGATCTTCTACCTCCGCCCCGGCAAAATCACCGTCACCGACCCCACCGGTCGCCCCGTCGACCCCACCAATCTCGACAGCTACTCGCTCGTTTCCGCGAACAGTAACCGCCAGCGCACTTACGACTCGACGCGCCAAGCCTACTATAACCTCCGGCGCGATTTCGGCGTTTTCGGCAATCCCCTGACCGTCAAAGTCGGTGCCGACATCCGCACCAAGATCCGCGACCTTCGCGGCCCCGGCGGCAACCTGGAAACCTACACCTACGTTGGCCCGGACGGCCGCGCGAGCACCACGCCGACCACGACGGTCGGACTCATCAACGACGACAGCCCCGCCCGTTTCATCGACATCCCCTATTCTGAGCGCATCCCCGACTTCGGCATGCCCAAGCAACAGCACGTCGACAACTCCAAGGCCTGGGATGACTACCGCGCAAATCCTGCCAACTGGACGCGCAACGCGGTCGCCGATTATCAGGCGCTCACGCGCTTCTCCAAACGCGCCGAAGAGATCATCTCAGCCACCTTCATCCGCGGCGACCTGACGCTGCTGCAAAACCGCCTGCGCCTCACCGGTGGCGTGCGCGTTGAGCAGACCAATATCGACGCCGCGGGCCCGCTCGAGGACCCCACGCGCAACTACCGGCGCGATGCCAAGGGCGACGCGATCCGCGTGAACAACGTCATCCAATTGATCGAGCCCGCCGGCAGCCTCGCCGCTTGGCAGCGCGTCCTGCTCGATCGCGGCACCCCCGTGAAAAAAGAGTATCTGCGCTTCTTCCCGAGTATCAACGCCAGCTACGATCTTCGCGAGGGGCTCATCGCTCGCGCCGCGTATTCGCAGTCGGTCGGCCGTCCCGATTTCAACCAATACATGGGCGGCGTCCTCCTGCCCGACATCGAGAATCTCAACCCCAACTCACGCATCACGGTGAACAACGCCTCAATCAAAGCCTGGCAGGCCGAGACGTATATGGCCCGCGTCGAATATTACTTCGGCACCGTCGGCACGCTGTCCGTCAGCGGCTTCATCCGCGACTACACCAACTTCTTCGTGAACGTCACCAGCCCCGTCTCCGCGCAATTTCTCGAAACCTACGGACTCGATGAAACCGAGTATGGCGGCATCCAGGTGGTCACGCAGTTTAACGACCCGGAAAACATCCGCCAACACGGCTTCGAGATCGACTACAAGCAGTCCCTCACGTTCCTCCCTAAGTGGGCGAGCGGCGTCCAAGTCTTTGCCAACTTCAGTTCCCAGCGCGCGAAAGGCACCGACAACATGCAGGACATGAATCCCTTCGTGATGAACTGGGGCGTGAGCCTCAACCGCCCGAAATGGAACCTCCGCATCAATGAAAACTATCGCGGCATCCAGCGCCGCGGTATCGTGGCCAGCACCGCGACCAACGGCATCGAACCGGGCACCTACAACTACCGCCCCAAGCGCCTCTATATCGACGTCACCGGCGAATATTACCTGCGGCGCAGCCTCGGGATTTTCTTCGCCATGCGCAATATCGGCGGCGCCACTGAAGACACCAAAATCTACGGGCCGAACACGCCGGCCTACGCAAAATTCCGCCAGCGCGACGACTACGGCGGGTCGCTCTGGACCGCCGGCCTCAAGGGTTCGTTTTAAACCAACAGCGCTTTAAAATTGAGACTAACGAGCCCGAGGCAGGAGCCTGCTTGCAGGCGAATTTTACATCCTGAATCGCCTGCAGGCAGGCTCCTACCTCCAAGCCAATTAGGCTCATCTTGAAAACGAATGAGACGACCGCGCAGGGCGGACTTCAGTTTGCCCAAATAATTTTTATGCAACCCTGCACTCTTCTGCTCGCCGCCCGCGCCGCCGCCGCCCCCATCACCACGGCGTTAGCCATTGCGTTCACCGCGCTCGCCACCGCCGCCGAATCTCCGACCGCCACTCCGCGTTGGTTTAAGGGCAACCTCCACACGCACTCGCTGTGGAGCGACGGCAACGACTATCCCGAGATGATCGCCGACAGCTACAAGCGCGCCGGCTATCACTTCCTCGCAATGTCCGACCACAACGTCCTCGCCGAGGGCGCGCGCTGGTTGGAATTGAAAGCGCCTGCGGCCGTAAAAGGTGAGGTCGTCCAAAAAGGCGGCGGGGCCGTCCTGGAAAAGTATCTCGCCCGCTTCGGCTCCGCTTGGGTCGAACAGCGCGAGACCGACGGCAAGAAAGCCGTGCGCCTCAAGCCGCTCGCCGAATATCGCCCGTTGGTCGAGGAATCCGGCCGGTTCCTCATGATTCCCGGCATGGAGGTCACCTCGAGTTGGAAGCGCCCGAAGACCGCGACCGAGCCCGAGATGGGCGGACCGGTGCACATGAACCTGACCAATCCTGTTTCGCTCGTCGCACCGATCGCCGCCGATAACGCCGTCGAGATCATGCGGCGCTCCGTCGATGCCGTGCTCGCGCAGCGCGAGAAAACCGGCCAGCCGATGTTCCTCCATCTCAACCATCCGAACTTCGTCTGGGGCGTGACCGCCGAGGAGCTGATGCAGGTGCACGGTGAGAAATTCTTCGAGGTCTACAATGGCCACCCGACGGTGCACAACGAAGGCGATGCCACCCGCCTCAGCACCGATGCGATGTGGGATGTCATTCTCACCCGCCGCCTCGCCGAACTGAAACTCCACGTGATGTATGGCATCGGCGTCGACGATGGGCACGACTACCACCAGCTCATTCTCGGGAAGAGCAATCCCTTCCGCGGTTGGGTCATGGTGCGCGCCCGCCACCTCACGCCCGAGTCGATCGTCCTCGCGATGGAAGCCGGCGATTTCTACTCCAGCTCCGGTGTCGTGCTCGCCGACGTCACCCGCGCCGACAAAACCCTCTCACTTGAAATCCAAGCCGAGCCGGGCGTGACCTACACGACGCAGTTTATCGGGACGCGTCGCGGCTACGATCCGACGAGCCAACTCATGCCTGCTCCGTCCACCGAAAAAGCGCCACGGAAGACGCTCCCGCACCGCCG
>CAMCHO010000045.1 GCA_945874455.1 Opitutus sp. GAS368
ACCCGGCCGAGGCGGGCACCCCACGCTGACCGCGCGAGCCGGCTGATCCGGATTTCTCAGCGAGGCATCTGGGCGGGATGCCGCCACCGTTTTAGAGCCGCACCGGTGAGCGAACGCGCCGACGCTTCGATGCCCGCACGCGGACCGGCGTAGATCAGGTCACCACCCTCTCGCCCGCCCCCAGGGCCGAGATCGATCAGCCAGTCAGCCAGATTGATCACGTCGAGATTGTGCTCGATCACGATCACCGTGTTGCCCTGATCGCGCAGCTTGAACAACAGGTCCATCAGCTTCTGAATATCCACCCAGTGGAGCCCCGTGGTCGGTTCATCGAGAATGTAGAGCGTCGCGCCTTGCTGGCGTTTGCTCAGTTCGAGCGAGAGCTTGATGCGCTGGGCTTCGCCGCCGGACAGCGTCGTCGCCGACTGGCCGAGCGTCAGATAGCCGAGGCCGACGGCGTCGAGCGTGGTGAGTTTGTCCATCACGCGCGGAATATTCCGAAACAGCGCGATGGCCTCGCGCACGGTCATATTGAGGACGTCAGCAATCGATTTCCCGTGGAACAAGACCTCCAGCGTCTCGCGATTATAGCGCCGCCCACCGCAACTCGGGCACGGCGCATACGCGTCGGCCATGAACTGCATATCCAGTTTGATGGCACCGTCGCCCTGACAACGCTCGCAGCGCCCGCCGCGGACGTTGAAGGAAAACCGGCTAGCCTTGTAGCCGCGAATCTTCGCGAGCGGCACTTGCGCGTAGAGATCGCGCAACAGGGTGAGCAAATCGACGTAGCTCGCCGGATTGGAGCGCGGACTGCGGCCGATAGGCTCTTGGTCGACTTGCACCAGCTTTTCAAAAAAATCGAGATTCTCGATCTGGCGGTGTTTACCGGGGATAGTTTTCGCGCCGTTGAGTTTGCGCGCGGCAGCCGCTGCGAGGACGTCGTTGACCAATGTGCTTTTGCCGGAACCGCTCACCCCGGTCACACACGTCAGCAGGCCAATCGGAAACTTCGCGTCGACGTCGCGGAGATTATTCGCACGCGCCTCCCGCACCGTCAGCCAGGCACCGTCCGGAGCCTTCGGCTTCGCGTCGCGCGTGACCGCGAGCCGGCGCGAGAGGTACGGACCGGTGCGCGACTGTGAGATCGACAACGCGGCGCAGGCGGCCGGCGTGCCTTGAAACAGCAGTTGCCCGCCCTCGACGCCAGCCTCGGGGCCGAGCTCGATCAGCTCGTCGGCGAGGCGCATGGTCTCTTCGTCATGCTCGACCACGAGTACGGTGTTCCCGCGATCACGCAGCGCGATGAGCGTATCGAGGAGTTTCTGATTATCGTGCGGGTGTAGTCCGATGCTCGGCTCGTCGAGCACGTAAATCACGCCAATCAGGCCCATCCCGAGCTGTGTCGCGAGCCGGACGCGCTGCGCTTCACCGCCGGACAGCGTGGCGTAGTCCCGGTCGAGCGTCAGGTAACCGAGCCCCGTCTCGAGCAGGAATGCGAGGCGTTGCCCGATGCCGGTGACGACGTCGCGCACGGCCTCGTTGGGCCCGTGGGCCGCGATGAGTTCGCGGGCGAACGCATCCGCTGCGATGATATCGAGCCCCATGAAATCCGGAAACGATTTACCGCCGCAACGCACGGCCCCGCTCCGCGCGTTGAGGCGCGAGCCGTGGCACTCGGGACACTCGCCCGCGATCATGAAAGTCGTGAGCCGCGCCTGGAAGCCCTCGCTGTCGGTGTGCCGCCAACTGTACTCCAAATCCGCAATCACTCCGGGAAAGGTCTGGGCCTTCGCCTCCCGCATCCGGCGCAGTTTGATGGCAAACTGCCGCTCGCCGGTACCCCACAAGAGCTCGTTCCGAATTTTTTCCGGCAGCGTCTTCCACGGTACATCTGCGTCGAACGGCAGCTGTTCGGCGAGCTGCTTGATCAATGAATTGTGTTTCATGATCAGATTTTTCCCGCCGATGCGCCACGGCTTGATCGCGCCCTCGCTGACACTTTTTTCCGGATCGGCGATCACGAGCTCAGGCGCGAAGCGGAGTTTTCGGCCCAAACCGTCGCACGTGGCACACGCGCCGTCGCGGTGGGAAAAGGAAAAATGTTTGGGCGTGAGTTTCGCAAAGACGTCGCCGCACACTTCGCAGGCGAGCGACTGGCTCAGGGAGAATTCCCGCCACGGAGCCTCGGCGTTTTTCTGCGCGAGCACCACGACGCGGTCCTTGCCTTCCCGAAAGGCGAGCTCGAGGGAATCCGCGAGCCGCGAGCGCTGGTCAGCGACCGCCACGAGCCGATCGACGACGAGCTCCAACGTGATCTCTTTCACCCCTGCGCCGGTCGCGAGGAGCTTGGGTTCGTCGAGATTTTTAATCTCGCCGGCGAGCCGGACGCGTTGAAACCCCCGCTGGCGCAGCCGCGGCAGTTCCTCGCGCAGCACGCTCGGCTTCGCACGCAGAAGAGGGGCGAGTAACATGACGCGTTCACCGGCGCACTCCGTGAGGATGCGTTGGACATTGTCGTCGAGCGAGCGCTGCACGACGCGCCCATCGTCCTGCGGGCAGCGCTGTTCGCCCACGAGCGCCCACAACAGCCGCGCGTAGTCGGCCATTTCCGTGGCGGTGGCGATCGTGCTCCGCGGCCCGCCGACACCAGTGCGCTGCTCGATCGCGAGGACCGGCGAGAGGCCGTGAATGAAATCGACGTCCGGCCGCTTGAGCTGGTCGAGCACTTGGCGCGCCTGGGCGGAGAGGCTCTCCATGTATTTACGGTAGCCCTCCGCGTAAATCGTATCGAAAGCCAGCGACGATTTCCCTGAACCGCTGGGCCCCGTGATCACGACGAGTTTCCCGCGCGGAATGCGCAACTCGAGATTCTTCAAGTTGTGCTCGCGCGCGCCTTTGACGTGAATGTGAGTCGCAGCCTGCATGGATCGGACGCGCACGCTTGCGGAAAAGTCTCAGGCGTCAAAGCGCGAATAACGTTTCGTCGTTCCAAGGGGCATTCCAGCGGCCACGGCTCGGCTAGATATTCACTCTTGCCCCACCAGAGGCCGACCCGTTTCTTGCGGAAGTACGTTAACCCCCTATAGTCAGAATTCCTCCATTCCAACCAGCCGTCGAATTTACCGCCAGACGGCAGCCGTAACTCCAAACCTTATGAAAAAATCTATCACATCTCTCACCGTCGCCCGTCGTGCGCGCGCGGCGCTCATCCCCGCGCTCGGTCTCGCGTTGCTCGCGCCCGCCACGCACGCGATCCAGATCAAGAACGGCGGCCTGACCGGGAGCTTCGACTCCACGATCTCGTTCGGAGCCATCTACCGTCTCCAAGACCCCGCGAACACCAACTACGGCACGACGAATTTTTTCAATGGCGTCCCCGGGTTGCTCAACTCGGTGAACACGGACGACGGCAATCTCAATTACGGCAAGGGCTGGGCTTCTCAGCTCTTGAAGGGCTCGCATGACTTGGAGCTCAAATACGGCAACTTAGGCGCCCTCGTCCGCGGCTACTGGTTCACTGACTTCAAGAGCGATGACACGCTGCGCACAAAACTTTCCGATCAGGCGAAAGACCGCGTGGTCCGCGGTGCCGAGTTCCTCGACATGTATGCGCGGGCGAAATTTACCGTCGGCACGGCCATGCCCGTCGAGTTCCGCATTGGCCGCCAAGTGCTCAGCCTCGGTGAAAGCACGTTCATCCCCAACGGAATCAATGTCGTCAATTCCGCCGATCTCTCCAAGCTCCGCACCCCCGGTGCCGAACTCAAAGAAGCCCTGTTGCCCGTCAACCTCGTGAAGGCCTCGATCGGCGTGGCGAAAAACGTCACCGTGGAACCGTTCTGGCTCCTTGAGTTCCGTCGCAATGAACTCGAACCCGCCGGCACCTATTTCTCTACCAATGATTTTGCCACCCGAGGCGGGAGTAATGTTTTGCTCGGCTTCGGCACTCTCGCCGACAACGGGACGCTAGGCTCGATCCCGCGCGACAAAGATCGGGAAGGATCGAACTTCAATCAATACGGCGTCGCCACCCGCGTGCTGGCGCCCGGCCTGAACAACACCGAGTTCGGCGTCTATTACGCGCGTTACAACAGCCGCTCGCCGCTGCTCAGTTCGCGCACCCCGAGCACGCCGATCGACACCAACCTCACGGGCCCTCTGACGATGGCCTTTCTCCGTGGCGGCGTCCCCGCTGCGGCCGCACCCGCGCAAGCCGCCGCCATTTTCCAAATGCTCGTGAAGGCCACACTCGCACCCGCAACACTCACTCCCGTTGAGGCCGCCACCCTGCAGTCCCCTGCCATTCAAGCCGCGGTCTCGGGTGCCCGCTCGATCGCGTTGCTCACGGCCGCCGCCACCGGCCGCTACTTCGCCGAATACCCGGAGGGCCTCAATCTCTACGGCCTCAGCTTCAACACCTCCCTCGGCAACAGTGGCATTTCTTGGCAGGGCGAACTCTCCCTCAAGAAGGACGTCCCGCTGCAAGTCGACGACGTCGAACTCCTCTTCGCCACGCTGTCTGCGCTGACGAACTCGACCGGCTCCGCGTTCGGCACCAGCAACCAAATTGGGAACTTCTTGGGCCAGCTCAACCGTGAGATTCCGGGTTACCGCCGCCACAACGTCTGGACCGCCCAGAGCACGGTCACCAAGGTATTTGGCCCCATGTTGGGCTCCCAGCAATTCACGTTGCTGGGTGAGGCCGGCGGCATTTGGGCCAACCTCCCCGGCAGCGACAAGCTTCGCTACGACGGTGCCGGCACGTTCAGCAGTGGCAGCTCGGCCGCCATGCTAGCTACGCCCTTTCCTACTATCCCGTTCACGCCCACCGACGCTTTTGCGAACCGTTTTTCGTGGGGCTACCAGATGCTCGGCCGGCTCGACTACAACAACATCTTCCCGAACGTGAACATGCAGCCCACGGTGGCCTTCACGCATGACGTCGCCGGCAATACCCCGTCGCCCCTCGGCAATTACATCAAGGGTCGCAAGAGCGTAAATCTCTCGGTTGAATTCACCTTTCGCAACGCGTGGGCAGTCGAACTCCGCTACGTGAATTTCTTCGGCGGCAGCCGCTTCAATCTCCTCAACGACCGCGACTATTTCGCGACGACCGTCAAATACTCGTTCTAACGTGACAGCCGACAGTCTCAGACCGTCGGCCGATCGCCTCTCGCGCCCCCTTCCGCTCGTTCCCGCCATGAAAAAAATACCCGCCTCTCCGTTCGTTCGTCGCTGGCTGTGTCCGGCCCTCTGCCTCGTGTCTGCTTTCCAGCTGCTGAGCGCGGCCGTTCCCGAAGGGACTGCCTCGCGTCTCGGGAAAGACCTTACACCGCTCGGAGGAGAGACGGCCGCCAACGCCGACGGCTCCATCCCCGCATGGAATGGTGGTATCCTCAACCCACCCGCCGGCTACAAGCCTGGCCAACACCACCCGGATCCCTTCGCCGCCGACCAGCCGCTCTTCACCGTCACGGCGGCCAACTCGGCGCAACACAGCGCGAAGCTCACCCCCGGTGCACTCGCGATGCTCAAGGCTTATCCCCTTTACAAACTCGTCGTCTACCCCACGCGGCGCAGTGTCTCGAATCCCCAGCGGGTTTACGATGCCACGCGGAAGAACGCCACCACCGCCCAACTCACCACCGGCGGCAACGGCATCAGCGGCGCGGTCATCGGCGTCCCGTTTCCCATCCCGGCGAGCGGTCTCGAAGTGCTCTGGAATCACCTCACCCGCTTCCGCGGGTCCGCGGCATCCCGGCAGATCGATCAAGCGGCCGTCGAGCGGGGCGGTGGGTACCAGCTCGTGAAGTTCGAGGATGAATTTATTTTCAACTACACGCTCCCGGACATGACCGCCGCCGAACTCGAAAAGGATAATACCCTGATCATGTTCAAACAAGCGGTCGTTGCGCCCGCTCGCCTCGCCGGCACCATTCTCCTCGCGCAAGAGACCATGGACCAAATTAAAGAGCCCCGCCGCGCTTGGGTTTACAACGCCGGCCGCCGCCGCGTCACCCGCGCGCCGAACGTCGCCTACGACAATCCTGGCACCGCTGCCGACGGTCAGCGCACGAGCGACCAGTTCGATATGTTTAACGGCGCCCCCGACCGCTACGATTGGACGTTGGTTGGTAAAAAAGAGATGCTCGTGCCCTACAACGCCTATAAACTTCACAGTAATACCTTGAAGAACTCCGACATCCTCAAGGCCGGACACATTAACCAAGACCTCGCCCGCTACGAACTGCACCGAGTCTGGGTGCTCGATGCGACTCTGAAGTCCGGCACGTCTCACCTCTACGCCCGTCGCACGTTCTATATCGATGAAGACAGCTGGCAAATTCTGGCCGCCGACCACTACGACGCGCGCGGTCAACTCTGGCGGGTCTCCGAGGCCCACTGCATCAACTATTATGATGCTCAGGCTTTTTGGAGCACCCTCGAGGTTCACGTCGATCTCCAAAACGGCCGATACCTCGCGATCGGCTTGGATAACGAAAATACGATGTATAACTTCGCCTTGAAACGCACCTCCGCCGACTTCACCCCCGACTCCCTCCGTCGTGACGGGGTGCGTTGATTAAAATCAGGCCGGGCACAGCCCGGCCTGATTGATGACTGATGCTTTCTCGGCCTCTTCTCCTCGTCGCCGCTCTCGCCGTGGGCCACCTCAGTGCCGCCGTCACCAACCCGCGTGTGCTCCTGTTGGACGGGAGCGTCGTCGGATCCGACATCGTCGCCGTGGGCGAACGCGGCGCCATTTTCCGCTCGTCCGACAACGCCCTGACGTGGCACGCCGCTGCGTCGTTGGTTACCGCGACACTCACGGGTGTTGCGTTCTCGAGCGATGGCACTCGCGGCTGGGCCGTCGGCCACGATGCCCTCATTTTGACCACGAACGATGCCGGCCGGACGTGGCAGCAGCAATGGCAGGGCGAAAACCTCGCCGACTCTTTCCTCGATATCCTCGCTCTCGACGCGCAACGCGCCATCGCGGTCGGTGCTTACGGTCTGAGCGTTACCACCAGCGACGCAGGCAAAACCTGGACGCGCCGGAAAATCAGCGACGCCGATTATCATTTCAACCGCCTCAGTCGTGGCCCCACCGGCACGCTCTACCTCGCCGGCGAACACGGCACGTTGCTGCGCTCCGCAGACGACGGTGCGACCTGGCAAAACATCCCTGCCGCCTACGAGGGCTCGTTCTACGGCATTCTGCCCCTCGATAAACGTACCCTCATCGCCCACGGACTGCGCGGCCGTTCCTTTCGCTCGATTGATGATGGCGATACTTGGGTTCCCCTCGCGACCCCCAAACCCGTCCTGCTCGCCGCCTCAGTCCAGCTCAAGAGCAACGTCTTCGTCCTCGCCGGACACGCCCGCGTGCTCTTGGTCAGCCGCGACAATGGGAAGTCCCTGCAGACCTGGGCCGCCCCGCTCACCACCGCCGTCGCCGAGCTCATCGCGGCCCCCGACGGCAGTATCGTCGCCTTGGGCGAAGCCGGGGCCACTCGGCTCGAGGCACCGCGATGAAGGCCGCGGCCCGCCGAGATTCGTGCTCCGCGATCCGGGTAGATTAACCTCGCGGGCGCCTGCCATCCACCATGCTCGATAAATTTGCCGCTTGGATTTTCCGCCACCGCACGGCGCTCGTGATCGGGTTTTCGGCGCTGACTGCCGTGATGGCGGTATTCGCGAGCCAGTTGCGCGTCGATGCGAGTTTCAACAAGTCGCTCCCCCTCGAGCATCCCTACATCCGGACGTTCACCAAATACCAAAGTGAATTTGGCGGCGCGAATCGCGTGCTCGTCGCGCTCATGGTCCGCGAGGGCGATATTTTCACCGCCCCGTTTTTCACCCAGCTCAAACGCGCCACGGACGAAGTTACCTTTTTACCCGCCGTCGACCGCACCCAAGTTCAGTCACTCTTCACGCCCAACGTCCGCTACATCGAAGTCGTCGAAGACGGTTTCTCGGGAGGAAACGTCATCCCGGCCGACTTCACCCCGAGTCCGGACAATTTCGCTCGGGTCCGTGAAAATATCCTGAAGTCCGGCAAGCTCGGCCAACTCGTCGCGAACGATTTTACCGGAGCGATCATCAGTGCGCAGCTCCTTGAAATCGATCCCCGCACCGGCGAGAAAATCGACTACCTCCGCGTCGCCGCCGGCCTCGAGGCCCTTCGTCAACGCATCGAAAAAGAGACCGGCGGTACGATTGAAGTTCGTATCATCGGGTTCGCAAAAGTCATCGGCGACATCAGCGATGGAGCTCGCGGCGTCCTCTTGTTATTCGGCGTTTCCATTCTGGTCACCGCACTGCTCGTCTGGAACTACGCCGGGCGCTGGAAACTTGCCGCCGCCCCCGTCGTTTGCTCCCTGGTCGCCGTCGTCTGGCAACTGGGCGGCCTGACCGCGCTCGGCTTTGGGATCGATCCGTTTTCGATTCTGGTGCCGTTCCTGGTGTTCGCGATCGGCGTGAGCCACGGCGTCCAAAAAATTTGTACCTTCCGCAATGAGGTTTTTGCCGGTCACGACGGCCCGACGGCTGCACTGTTCGCCTTCAAGCGCCTCATCATCCCCGGCATCGTCGCGCTGATGACGGACGTCGTCGGTTTCATCACGATGATGGTGATAAAAATCCCGACGATTCACGAACTCGCCATCACCGCCAGTTTTGGCGTGGCGGTGATCATCATCACAAATTTCTTCCTCCTGCCCATTTTGCTCTCGTATCTGCGCCTGCCGGCCTCTTACGCCCAGTGGGTCGTCAACCGCCGCGCGAAGACCGACGCGTTTTGGGCACGGCTGGCCAAGGGCATGAAACCGCTGCCGTCCATGCTCATTATCCTTCTTTTTGTCGCTCTCGGTTTCTGGGGCGAGTGGCAGGCGAGGGAAATCCGGATTGGCGACACCCAAGCCGGGGTGCCCGAGCTGCGGCAAAATTCCCGTTACAATGTCGATTCGCGCGTGATCGCGGAGAAATTTAGTATCGGCGTGGACGTCCTCTCCGTAATCGTCGAAACCGTCCCGAACGGCAGTGTCGATTACGACGTCGTTTCGTTGATGGACCAATTTGAAGGTCAGATCCGCCAAGTGCCCGGCGTCCAGTCCGTGATTTCGCTTCCGTCGATGGCCAAAATCGTCAATGCCGGTTTCAGCGAGGGCTCGCTGAAATGGCGCGTCCTGCCGCGCAACCCGCAGGCGCTCTCCCAAGCCGCCTCGCCCATCGAGACCGCCACCGGCCTGCTCAATCGCGACGCCAGCGTAATGCCCGTCATGATTTTCCTCAGCGATCACAAAGCCGAGACCCTCCGCGCAGTCACCGCTGCGGTCACGACCTTCTCCGCCGCCCACCCTTCGGACAAGGCCACGTTCCTCCTCGCGAGTGGCAACGCCGGCGTCATGGCAGCGACGAACGAGGTCGTGCAAGCCGCCGAGCGACCCATTTTGTACTGGGTCTTCGGTGCCGTGATTGCGCTGTGCTTGATCACTTTTCGCAGCCTCCGCGCCACCCTCTGCATCGTCGTCCCGCTCGTCATCGTCAGCTATCTGGCGTACGCGCTCATGGTGTCCCTGGGCATCGGACTGAAAACGTCGACGCTTCCCGTGGTCGCGCTCGGCATCGGGATCGGCGTGGATTACGGCATTTATCTCTTTGCCCGGCTGCTCTCCGGACTGAAAGCCGGCGAGTATTTTGAGGACGCGATGTTCGAGGCGTTCAAGGACACCGGCACCGCGATTGTCTTTACGGGCCTCACCTTGGCGATCGGAGTCAGCATGTGGATTTTCTCCGATCTCAAGTTCCAAGCCGACATGGGCCTGCTCCTCACCTTCATGTTTTTGGTGAACATGTTCGCCGCGATTATTCTACTGCCCGCCATGGCGCGCTGGTTCTGGCGCCATCACAGCGGCGGGACTTAATCCGCGCCCCCCGCCCCTGCTCGGTAGCGGAACAATTGACGGACATTGGCCAGGCACGCCGCCACGCGGACGACAATCGTTTTTCCCCTTGCCGCTCCTGCGCTCGGCGCAACCATCGACCGACCGTGGTTCCCGACTCCGACTATCGTATCAAACTTCAGGTCTTCGAAGGCCCGCTCGATCTGCTGCTTTTTCTCATCCGGAAGAACGAGCTGGATATCTACGACATCCCCATCGAGTCCGTCACCCGCCAATACATCGACGCGCTCAAGGGCATGCAGCAACTCGACCTCGATGTCGCCGGTGAGTTCTTTGTCATGGCCGCGACGCTGATGGAAATTAAGAGCCGCCTGCTCCTGCCCAAGGGCCAGCACGCCATCGACCCCAATCTCGTCGAAGATGAAATGGATCCCCGCTGGGAATTGGTCCACCAGCTCCTCCAATACAAAAAATTCAAGGAGGCCGCCGCCCAGCTCAACGATCTCGCCGTCACCCGCCAGAATCTCATGGAGCGTTTCCTCTCCGATCTTTCGCTGGCCGAGAGTGAACGCCCCTTGAAAGGCGTAGACCGCATCGAGCTGTGGAACACCTTTAATATGGTCCTCCGCCGCCTCGCGGAAAAACTCGTCGTGGGAGAAATCCACGACGAACAAACGACCGTCAGCGACCAGATGGAATGGCTGCTCATCCGCACCCGCACCGAAAAGAATTTTGTCTTCTCCCACCTTTTCCCGGAGGGCGTCACGCTGCGCCGCCTCGTGGCCACTTTCCTCGCCATGCTCGAGCTCACCCGCCTGAAAAAACTCCGCATCCGCCAACACGAACCCTTCGCCGACATCATGGTCGAAGTCGTCGAGGAAAACCCGCTTGAAACCGTGGCGAGTGACCACACCGTCACCGCGTGAGTAAAAAGAAAAAGAACCCCGCTCCCCGTGCGGCGCTGCTAGGCGTCGGGCTCGACAACGAGGACGGCCATAAACGCATCACCACCGGTGAACAATTCGCCATTTTTGGTGGCTCCGATGAAACGCATGGGCGCATGACGGAGACCGCCATGAAGACATTCGAGGAACTGAAGTCCCGAAAGAAACAGCTCCACCAAGTGGAGCCCGATGAGCTCGCCGAAATCTTGCACAAGTCGACGCCGCGTTAACACCGATGCCCGCCGCCCGCGCCCGCTCCCACCTTCCAGAGGGCGACACTACGTCCGCCACCGACACCGCAGCCCCGTCATGGATCGTCGGTCTGGCCGGAGTCGCCGCAGTTGCATCTTTGCTCTTTACCGCTCTCCTCTTTCTCAATCTTTAATTTTTATGTCTGAAAAAATCGCCAACCTGACCACCGATACATTCAAGCCGACGATTACGTCCGCGACGACGCCTGTGCTCGTTGATTTCTGGGCGCCATGGTGCGGCCCGTGCAAGGCGATCGCCCCAATCCTCGAGGAGCTTGCCACCGAACTCGCCGGCAAGTTGACCATCGTGAAGGTCAATATCGACGACAACGAAGCGGTCGCCGTCGAGTTTGGGGTCCGGGCCATCCCAACGATGATCCTCTTCAAAGGTGGCCAAGCCGCCGAGACCCTCGTGGGCATGATGCCGAAAGCGGCCATCAAAGCGAAAGTCGTCGCCCACCTCTAAACGGCGCCGCCCAACCCGAGGCCGGCGGCCAAGAGCAGCGCGTAAAGCGACAGCAGTTTTCCGGTTTCACCCAGCAGAGCGATGAGCTCGCTGGGTGATTTTTTTTCATTCAGTCGCTGGAAGTGCGACCAAGCCATCGGCACCACTCCGAGCGGCAACAGTGACCAGAGGCGACGGTCGTAGGCGAAAAAAATCAGCGGCACCAGCAACGCGATCACCAGCGACAAGCCATATTGCGCGCGCGCGAAACCACGGCCAAAGCGCACAACCAAGGTCCGCTTCCCGGCGACGGCATCGGTGTCGACATCGCGATAATTGTTTACGACTAGAATATTGGCCGTGAGCAGTCCGATCGGCACCGCCGCCAACCAAGCCGCCGGCGTCACCATCCCTGCCTGCACGAAGCAGGTTGTGCACACGGCCACCAGGCCGAAGAAGATAAAGACGAATACATCGCCGAGGCCGTGGTATCCCAGCGGAAAAGGGCCGCCCGTGTAGGCGAAACCACAGAGAATACTCGCCACTCCGACTGCCAGTAGCCAGGGCCCGCCCCACGCGATGAGTCCGAGCCCGCTCAGAAACGCCGCGGCAAACACCACCCACAGTGCTCCCTTCATCGTCGCCGGAGGAATCAGTCCCGATGCCACCGCCCGCTTGGGACCAACCCGTGTCGCGGTATCCGCGCCTTTGATAAAATCGTAATAGTCGTTGGCGAAATTCGTGCCGATCTGCACCAGCACTGCAAAAAGCAGACACAGACCCGCCGCCGCGCCGTCATATTTTCCCTCCCGCCACGCGGCCGCGGTTCCCACGAGCACAGGAGCCACCGCCGCCGGCAGCGTCCGCGGGCGAGTCGCCGCGAGCCAAATTGTAACGCGCGTCGCCGTCACAGTTACCTCGCAGGCAGGCTTCCCTTGCGACTCAACACGATCAACGGCCGGTTCGCCAGCATGCTCAGGAGACCCGGCAGAAAGCAAAGAAACCCCGCCAGCGCGGACGAGAGACTGACGCCCCCGTTAAACACGTATCCAAAGCCCACGACGAGCGCGGCGTAAATAGTCAGCAAGCCGAGAGCCCCGCCGAAAACGGGGCTCATCGCCCAGATCAGCACAAACGCGAACCCTGCGGCACGGTAGCCGCTCAATGCCACCGTCAAACCGGCCAGATAAAAGATCGGCGGATAAAACGTCAGATGATTATTTTCGAATCGCACCGTCTGCACCAGCAAACCGATCAGTAAAATCAGCGCGCGCAGTCCGATCACCACGTAGCCCATGTTCCCCGGAGCGCCCTCCGCGACACCCAAGCATGACGTTATCCCCAAACCACCAAAAAGCGCCAAGCTGCCCGCTCCCGCCCGCAGGAGATCAACGTAATTTCTGAATTTAGAAAATTCGGCGCCGAAGTTCACCCGAGGATCGCCCTGCTCCCGTTTGTTCCATGGTTCCTTCGCGGCGCGTACGGCGTTCGCGCTCCGTCGACGCTTGAACACCGAGCCGAGCCTCAGCCAATGTCGCGGGAACCAAAGCAGTGCGATTGCCACCAGCAGAAAGGGGAGGTCGACCGTCACCGAATTCATCAAAGTCATGGGTAGGTTCGAAAACAAGGCGGGGCCAGCACATCCTGTCAAAACTTCATCTACTTCCGTGATTCCCCCGCGGACCGGCCCGGCGGAACCGACGCCGCCGGTCGGTAAGTCTGCATCACCGGTACCGCGAGCTCGCGCTCCAGATCACGGATACGGCTGAGGACGAGCTCCGTGCCCTCCTCCTCGGGCGGCAATTGAGGATGCAGCCGCGTCAGCCAGACGAGCGCCTCAGCCTTGCGCCCGAGTCTTCGGAGCAATTCAGCGTGCAAGCGCGCGGCGTAGGTCGGTGCTCCGGGTTGTTCCCACGCCTTGCGGTAGCTCTCGGCCGCCGCTTCGCCGTCGCGCAAACGGTTGAGCTCAATATTCGCGCGCTCAATCCAGAGCGCGGCATTGCCTGGATGAAACGTCATCGCCTCCTCCAGCAACCGAATCGCCAGCCGGGCCTGCTCTGCGCCAAGGCGATCCCGCTGCACGGCCGGCAGGACTTCGTGGCCACCGGCTTCCGCGATGCGCCACGCCGTCATATCGAAAGCGATGATACGCGCGCCATTCACCCAAAAATAGAGCGGCCGCGGGTCAATCGTCGTAACCAATCGCAGTAGCGTATCGGTCGCTGCGAGGTCGCGCTGCTCCCAGATCACGTGAAGTCGCAACCATGTGAAATCGGCCACGATCGCGCGAAAACCGCCGAGTAGCCCCAGCGTCACACCTTGCCCCGCCGCCGCGCCTGCCGAGCCAAGTCGCAGCGCCGGCTGCTCCGCGCGCAACGCGGCCCACAATGGCGCCTCCATCCACCGCAGTCCGGCGCCCGTCAGCGCGAGGCCACCCAGGGTGACGAAAATCGCGAGCAACCTAGATTTCACGTTTGCGAAAACTGAAGACCGCGAGCCCGCATGCCGCCGCCACATGGCCCAGCGCGTAAACGCTGACCCGCGCAACCCGGTCCCACGCCACCGGGATGCCCGCCCCGACGTCGTCGGCGAAATTGAACAACTGAAAATTGGGAAACAGCAGACCGACGAAGCCGGCGGCCACCTGCGCAAACGTCGAGCCGCCCTGCGCATAAGCGTCCCGCGCGAGATATTGCAAATGGCAGATCACCAGCACGAAAAATCCCGTCACGACCGTGAAGAGCTGGGTCCGCGAAAAACTCGCGACCAGCAAAGTGAATGCGGCCAAGACCGTCAGCTTTAGCCACTGAAGGTAGCCCGCCAACAGGAGGTCCGCGATGCGCAGCGTCCGCCCCTGGGTAAACGAATCCGGAATATCCCGCAGCAACGCGCTCTCTCGCGACCACAACACCGCGACAAGTAAAACCGTCATGAGCGCGCAAAAAACCGCCGTCACGGCAACCACTCCGAGATATTTCCCGAGCATAAACTCCGCGCGCCAGACCGGTTTCGCGAGCAAGGTGAGCGCGGTCCGGTTTTCGATTTCGCTAAAGAATAGTTGCGCCGTAGCTGTGATCGTTAACGCGGCCCCAAAAAACGCCATCGCTCCGTAGCCGAGATCCGCGAGAAATTTTAGCTCGGAAGCGCCAAAATTAAATTCCCGAAACGACTGCGCGCCCCCCACGAGCCCAAGCGCTAACAACAGCAGGAAACTAAATAATTTCTGTCGCGATGCTTCGAGCAGCGTGTTGCGCGCGATCAGCAGCACCCGTATCAGGGAAAAATGTACCCGGCTCATCCCCCACCCTCCGGGTTCTTCGCTTCACCCCGCCCCACCCGCTCCAAAAAAATCTGATCGAGCCGCGCACGCGGCGCTGTCACCGCCTCCAAGGTGCGCCCGCGCAGCCCGAGCCACCCGCGCAACTCCTGCAGTTCCGACGGTGAAAGTTTTTCGACGATCAAAGCCTGCCGCTCCGCTCGACCCACGAGGTCGCACACCGCACCCTCAAGGATCAGGCGACCGCGATCGAGGATCGCGACCCGGTCACAAATTTCCTCGATCTGGGTCAGGAGATGCGAGGTGATGAGCACAGTCTTGCCTTGGGCCTTGAGCTGGAGAATCAACTCGCTGATCGCGGCCGCACCCACCGGGTCCACCCCGGATGTGGGCTCGTCTAAGATGACCAGACGCGGATCGTGCACCAGCGCTTGGGCGAGCCCGATGCGTTGCAGCATCCCTTTCGAATAAGTGCCGACGAGGCGGTCCGCAGCTTCGGTGAGGCCCACCCAGTCAATCACCTCCGCCACCCGGGGCGCCACCTTCGCGCCCCCGAGGCCGCAAATGCGCGCGTAGAAACGGACCAACTCTCGGCCCGAAAGATGCCGGTAAAAATAAGGCGACTCTGGCAGGTAACCCACGTCCACTCGCGCCTCAACCTGCGTGCTTGGCAACCCAAAGACGCGACACCCTCCCGCCGTCGGCTCGAGCAGGCCGAGGATGATCTTGATGGTCGTACTCTTGCCTGAACCGTTCGGTCCCAGCAGACCGAAAACCTGACCTGCCGGCACTCGGAGGGAAAGATCGTCCACTGCCCGCAACTTCACGCCGCGCAGGCCTACCGAAAAATCCTTGATCAGCCCTCGCAGCTCAATGGCCGGCACGGCCGAAGCCACCGTACTCATTGGATCGTGAATCCACTGAAGCGCGGAGCGCGGGTGCCGGCAGTTCGTTCGGTTTGGCGCACGTAACTGTGCATCCGCTCCTCGACCCCGCTGATGAAGGCGGCCACGTCCGCCGCCCGCCCCTCCACCTCCAAGTGCACCCGCCCATCGGCGAGATTGCGCACGACTCCCGCCACCTCGAACTCCTTGGCAATCTGCAAAGTGGTATAGCGAAAGCCGACGCCTTGCACGCGGCCGGTAAAGTAAACTGTCTCGTGATGCACTTCGGTCATAGGAAATATGTCCGAGGCTAGCGGAGCTCCCGCGGTCGATTCAATTCGCAAAAAAGTTCCGCAGACTATTCCGATCAGAATTTTATTTGCTTTTCCCCGTCGCACCCCCTGAGTTTCGCCCCAACGCATGAGCAACTTCAATTCTGACGGTAGTCAGGACCACGACGGGGACGACCGAGGTGAACTAGCTTGGAATGAATTCGACTGGGAACGTTACCTACGCGAACAAGACGGCACCGTGAGCCGTTACTTGACCTTCTACGAAGCCGCGCAAGGCGACCGCAATCGCATCGACACCGTCGCGGAGAAAATGGGCTGGGGCCACGATGATTGGAGTGACGACGGAGACGCCGACGACTCAGAGGACGATGATGATGACGATGACGACGATGATTCGGCGAGTTTTGACGACGAGGTCTACACCGTGCATCAGAACCCCATCTTCATCGCGACGAAGGCGATTGCTCTCGGCCTCCGCCAATCATGGGAAAAGCTCGCGATGGACGGGACCAAAGTCCCTCAGCCTCTCGGTGTCGGCCTCCTTGGTTCGCTCAACCGTTGCGAGGAACATGCAGTGCAGGCCATCCACGCGCTCGATTTCGGGGACTACGCGATGGCCGTGAGCCTCTTCAAACGGGCGATGAGCAGCTTGAACCACGCGCTCTCCTTGCTCAACGACGAGGCGGTCGCCCAGCACGCCGTCGTCGCCACGTGGCGTGGCGATGCTCTCCCGCGGCTGTTTGATCTGCGCGAGATCTGGTTGCGCGTCATGGCTGAATGTCGCGAGGAATGTGATCGTCCGGTCGACGGGGAAAACTGACGTCGTCGCTAGGCTGCTGACCGCGCTCACGGTGCTCGGCGGGTAAAACGCGGCGGGGCCAACCCGCGCTCAGCGGTTTAGCCCCTTTCATTTTCCTCGCGGTGGCAAGTGCCGCACCGGTGTTTGCGGACAACGTTTTCAGCGAACCGTACCGGTTTAATCGGCTCTCCGATTGCGCCCCGCAGCGACCAAGTGAAACCCGGACGTAACCTGAACTCGGCGTTGCCGACGCAGCCATCCGCAACCATCCGCCTCTTACGCAACCAGGCGGGAGCGAGGTGTGGCGCCAAGCCGGCGCACCGAGTTGGCCCCGCATAGGAAAGATTCTCGCCGCGCTGCCTATGGTCGGATTCATGTCTCGCTCTCTCTCGTGACACCGCTCTCTACCGATCTCTTCGACTATTCGCTCCCGCCGCATCTGATCGCCCAGACGCCCACCGCGCGGCGCGATCAATCCCGTCTCCTTGTCGTGGATCGGACGGCGCGGAGTGTGGCCCACCACTCGTTTTCCGACCTCCCTCAATTCCTCCGCGCGGGCGACATTCTTTTTCGTAACAACGCCGCCGTCCTGCCTGCGCGCCTGCATGCTCGCCGACCGACGGGCGGACAGGTCGAGTGCTTTCTGCTTCGCCCGGTCGAGGGCGAACGCGTGTGGCGTTGCTTGGTGCGCCCCGGCAAAAAACTTCCGATCGGTGCCACGTTTGCCCATGTCGACGGAGCATTCGCCGGAGAAATCGTGGCCAAACACGACGACGGCTCCGCCCTCGTGCACCTGACCACACCGGGCGATGAACCCATCACCCATGTTGCCAATCGGCTCGGCGACGTCCCCCTGCCTCCCTACATTGAGCGCGCCAATAGCTCGCGCCGCGACGAGGACCTTGCCCGCTACCAGACCGTCTACGCTGACAAAGCCCGCCAAGTCGCTGTCGCCGCGCCCACCGCCGGACTGCATTTTACGCCGGAACTGTTCTCGACCCTAGCCGCCCACCACGTCCGGACCGCTGAAATCACCCTCCATGTCGGCCTCGGCACCTTCAAACCGATTACGACCTCAACGATTGAGGCCCACGCCATCCATCGAGAAGTATACGAACTCCCCGCCGCGACGCAGCGCGCGCTGTTCCCGCCCCTCACCGGCCGCCGCGTCGCGGTCGGCACGACGAGTGTGCGGAGCATCGAACATTTTCTTGCCACCCACGCCGCACCGCACCCCGAGAACCACAATCACATCGCCGAAGCTGACGTATTCATCTATCCCCCACGCACATTCCAGGGCGTGGATGCGCTCATCACCAATTTCCACCAACCCCGCTCCACTCTGCTCTGTCTGGTCGCCGCGTTCCTTGCCCCTGGATCGAGCGACGGCATTGCATGGTTGCGCGAAATCTATGCCGACGCCATCGCCCGCGACTACCGTTTCTTCAGCTACGGCGACGCGATGTTAATTGTGTAAACTCCTCGTCGTAACCCGTGGCCATAAAGCGCGGTCCCCTTGCATCGCAGAGAAAAATGATTACCGGATTTCGGTCCATGTCCAAACCCGCGTTCCGCTCTATCCTCGCTGTTGGCGCCCTCCTGACATTGCTTGGCTCAATCGGTTATTGGTTGGCCATGGGGGCGCACCGCGGTTGGAGCCAGAATCGCGTGCCGGTCAGCCAAACTGACGAGGTCACGGGCGTCGCCTTCACGACCTACGAAAATCGCTTCGTCCCGGGGATCGACGTCCTCGGCGCCGGCGTCGCGCTGGCCGCATTTTTGTTCGCACTCAGTTTTATTTTCCGTTCGCCGCAACCACTTCCCTCAACTCCATGAAAACATCCCTCCTGACATGCGTCACCTCGCTCGGCTTCGCCGCCTCCCTTGCGGCCGCGCCGATCTCATTCGATTTCAAAGACCCGAAGGGCGTTAACGCCATTCAGTTCTCCCTCGACTCCGTGCTCGAGCCGATTGCCGGCACGGCCTCCGGAATTACGGGCAAAGTAAGCTTTGATCCGGCGAATCCCGGCGCCACCACCGGCAAGATCAATGTCGCGACCAAATCTCTGGTCGTCCCCAACTCGATGATGAACGGCCACCTCCTCGGCGAAGGCTGGCTCAACGCTCCGGCCAACCCCGAAATCACCTTTGAGCTCACCACCTTGGCGGGGGCCAAGACGGCCAAGAACGTCACGTCCGCCATCGCCACCGGTAAGTTCACGCTCAAAGGCGTCACCAAAGAAATCAAGGTTCCCGTCACCATCACCTACCTCCCTGACGCATTCGGCAAACGGATTAACAAACCCGAAATCAAAGGCGACCTGCTCGTCTTGCGGGGCGAGTTTACAATCACCCGGGGCGACTACGGCATCCAGCCCGGCCAGAATGAGGACAAAGTGAATACAGAAATCAAACTCTCGCTCGCAGTGGTCGGCAGCGCCCCTAAGGCCTGATCAAGACGGAGACTCGCTAATCCGACCAGTCAGGACGGCTCGCAAAGGCCGTCCTTTCTTTTTCCCCGCCTCACCACACAGTGACTTCCTCATGACCGACGATGAACTTCAGAACCTGATCGAAGACGCCACTGCTGACTTTGCCATCGGCGAGACTGACGACGCCCTTGCCAAGCTCGCGCGCGCGACCGCGACCGCGCCCCAGTCCTTCGAGGCCTGGCACGCGCTCGCCGAGGTTAATTTCTCCTTGCGCCAGCTCGACCCCGCGCTCGCCGCCGCCGAAAAGGGCCATGCCCTACGACCATCCGATCTTTTCATTAACACCACGCTTTCCCGCATCTGGATGGAGCGTGGCGACAAGGCCCGCGCCGAACATTTCGGGGCGCAGGCCAAGATTGCCGACTGGAAAGAACAACTAAAAAATCCCCCGGCGCCGGACGCCGGTGGCTTCCGCTGAGCCCCGTTGACAGTGCTACCGCCCAACCCGTAATTTCTCACGCAATGGAATCCTCGGCCTATGTTTTGGAGTTCGAAAAGCCGCTTCGCGAGCTGACCAAACAGCTCGATGAACTGCACCAGCAGTCCATCGAGACCAACGTCGATCTCGCCAAGGAAGTCCGCGCCATCGAGCTAAAGATCGAGGCCACGCGTCTCGAAATCTACTCTCATTTGTCGCCTTGGCAGAAGGTCCAGATCGCCCGGCACCCGAAACGCCCCTACGCCCTCGATTACGTCCACGCCATGTGCGATGGTTTTCAAGAGTTGCACGGCGATCGTCAGTTTAAAGACGATCAAGCCCTCATCGGCGGCACCGCGTTTTTCAACGGCGACGCCGTCATGATTATCGCTCAACAAAAAGGCCGCGACCCTAGGGAGCGAATCGCGCGGAATTTCGGCATGGCGCAGCCTGAAGGTTACCGCAAGGCCCTCCGCTTGATGAAAATGGCGGAAAAGTTCAGCCTTCCCGTCTTCAGCTTCATCGATACGCCCGGGGCCTTCCCCGGGATCGAGTCAGAAGCTCGCCACGTGTCCGAGGCGATCGCTGTCAATCTCCGCGAAATGGCCATGCTCCGCACCCCGACGATTTCCATCGTTGTCGGCGAAGGCGGCTCCGGCGGTGCCCTCGGCATCGGTGTGACCGACCGCGTGCTCATATTCGAAAACAGCTACTACTCGGTCATTTCGCCTGAGGGCTGCGCTGCGATCCTCTGGAAAGATGGCGCCAAAGCCGCGATCGCCGCCGAAGCCCTCAAGCTGAGTGCCGACAGTCTGCAAAAACTCGGTGTCGTCGACGAAGTCGTGGCCGAGCCGTCTGGCGGAGCCCACCACGATCCCGCTCAAGCCGCCGCCGCGCTGAAATCTTCTCTCCACAAACACCTGAACGATCTCCGCGCACTGGATACCGATAAGCTCCTTGACACGCGCTATGCCCGTTACCGCCACCTCGGCGTGTTCGAAGAGGCCGGGATCGTGCGGAGCTGATACGAAGAGCATTTCGCCAGAATCGCTGAACGTTCCCGGCGGTGGCCCGAAGCGCCGATCATCACCGCGCAAGCGGCCCTGCACCGGTCCGGCGCTGCACCCGACATCGCCGCCGCTACCGCCGCACCGTCAACAGCTCGATCTTCTCGGCCCTCGCCATCGCTGGGCTGATCTCGATCAAGGCACCTGAAATCCGCACGTCGTCCGTCGCGACTTCGAATCGCCGCGGCATGCCGTCCAAAAACTTCGCGACCACCGGTGCAACCTCGCGGCCGAGCACACCCGCATACGGCCCCGTCATGCCGACATCGCACATAAACGCCGTGCCTTTCGGCAGCACCCGCGCATCCGCTGTCGGCACATGCGTATGCGTTCCGAGCACGGCCGTCACCCGTCCATCGAGATGCCACCCCAGCGCGATTTTCTCCGAAGTCGCCTCGGCATGGATCTCCACGATGATCGCGTCAGCCTGACCCTTGAGTTGCGCAATCATCCGATCAGCACAGAGGAACGGACAGTCGGCTTTCAGACCCATAAACGTGCGACCGAGCACCGTGAAGACCGCCACGCGAAAACCTCGTTTTTCAATGATGAGATGGTCCCAACCCGGATTCGATCTTGGTAGATTCGCCGGACGACACACGTGTTCGATTTGGCCGATCTCGTTTTCCCATCCGCGTTGGTCCCACACGTGGTCACCCAGAGTGATCGCATCGACGCCGCTCCCCAAAATGGATTTGGCAATCGCTCCCGTAATCCCCGCGCCGGCGGCGGCGTTCTCTCCATTGGCGATGACAAAATCAACGCTGTGCTCGGTGCGCACGCGCGGCAGTTTTTCGGCAAGAATATCCCGGCCGGGTCGACCCACGATGTCACCGATGAAGAGCAGTTTTAGCACGAGCGACACGCTGCAACCCCCGCCAGAGAGCGCCAGACAAAATCCCGCTCATCCGCAGGCTTGCCTCCCGCCCCACCGCTCCTTTTTGATGAGGGTCTCTTTATCCAGAGCCATTGCCATGAAAAAAGATCACACCTCCCCCGCTGCGTTTCCTCAGGCCGAGATCGGCCGCGAAATGAAGGGCGCCGACTGCGTCGTCGAGTGCCTCATCCGCGAGGGCGTGGATGTCATCTTTGCCTATCCGGGCGGCGCCTCTCAGGAACTCCACCAATCGCTCGCCCGCACCGACAAGATCCGCACCATTTTGCCGCGTCACGAGCAGGGCGGTTCGTTTGCCGCCGAGGGCTACGCCCGCGCCACCGGTAAAGTCGGCGTGTGCATGGCCACCAGCGGTCCCGGTGCCACCAACCTCGTCTCCGCGATTGCCGATGCGTTCATGGACTCAATCCCCATGGTCGCAATCACTGGCCAGGTATTCTCGAAATACATCGGTAAGATGGCGTTTCAGGAAACCGATTTCTACGGCATGACCCTGCCGATCGTGAAGCACTCCTACCTCGTCATGGACGTGAAGGACCTTCCCCGGATTTTCAAAGAAGCGTTCTATCTCGCGCGCAGCGGTCGCCCAGGCCCGGTCGTCATCGACATTCCCAAGGACGTCCAACAGGCGAAATTCCAGCCCGTGTTTCCCGCGACGGTTGAGTTCCGCAGCAGCTACGCGACGGCCACGTTTAAGGCACCCGATGACCAGCTGAAACAAGTGCTCGCCCTGATCGCCGAGGCGAAGCGCCCCGTGCTCTACGCCGGCGGCGGCATCATTTCGGCCGAGGCTCACGCCGACCTGAAGGCCTTCGCAGAAAAGACCAATGTCCCCGTCGCCACCACACTCATGGGCGTGGGCGGCTTTCCGGAATCGCATCCCCTGTCGATGCAATGGTTTGGCATGCACGGCGCCGCGTATGGAAACTGGGCCGTTGACCAATGCGATTTGCTCCTCTGTTTCGGCGCTCGGTTCGACGATCGCATCACCGGTGACACCAATAAATTCGCAACTCAGGCCAAGATCGTTCACGTCGACATCGACGCCTCCGAGCACAACAAGAACAAGCGCGTCACCTTGCCGATCGTCAGCGACATCAAGCCCGCACTGGTCCGCTTGAACGAGCTTGCTGCGGCGCATAAGTTCGCGCCGCCCGATACCTCAGCATGGCACGCGCAAATCGCGACGTGGAAGAAAGACCACCCCTTTCGTTTCGAAGAGAGCAAGCACATCGTGCCCCAAGAAGCCGTCGCCGCCCTCTACGAACTCACCAAGGGCGACGCGATTATCACGACGGGCGTTGGCCAGCATCAGATGTGGGCTGCGCAGTTCTATCGCTTCAATGAACCGCGCCGCTTCATCAGCTCGCTCGGTCTCGGCGCCATGGGCTTCGGCTACCCCGCAGCGATGGGCGCAAAGGTCGCCTGCCCCGACAAACAGGTCATCGACATTGATGGCGACGGCTCGTTCATCATGAACATCCAGGAGCTCGCCACCTGCCACATCGAGAAGATCGCCGCAAAAGCGATGATCCTCAATAATCAGCACCTCGGCATGGTCGTCCAGTGGGAAGATCGCTTCTACGGCAGCGTCCGAGGCAACACCATCCTCGGCGACGAGACCAATGTCGGCGGTCCCGACAACCTCACCGGCCTGTATCCAGATTTCGTAAAAATCGCCGAAGGCTTCGGCGTGAAGGGTCGCCGCGTCCACAAAAAAAGCGAACTCAAGGCAGCCATCCAAGAGATGCTCGATCACGACGGCCCGTTCGTCCTCGACATCATCGTGCCCTATACCGAGCACGTGCTCCCGATGATCCCGGCCGGCAAATCGGTGAAAGAAATGATCCTGAAGTAAGCCGAGGTACCGCGAGCGCTTGCCTCCAGCCCGGGTCCAATGGATCTGGGCTTTTTTGTGATTTCAATTCTCGAGGCAAGGCCCCGGGCGACGCGAAAGCTCGCCCCGCCCACTCACTCGCAGGAGAGGAGTGAGCGGCGCGGGGCCGGCGAGGGTGCACGAGGGCTAAACTGGCGACCCCGCCGCACGGCGTTCCGCCCGCCGAAAAAAAAACAGCGTCAGCCCCGAAGGGTGACGCCGTTGCATAAAGAAACAGAGCGAAACTCAGCGTATTCAGGTTGTCGGTACCGACTGGATCGTCTTCAGAATCCGACCGGCGACCAGATAGGGATCGGCGGCGGAATTTGGACGACGGTCCTCGAGGTAACCCTTGTAGCCGTTGTTCACGAAACTGTGCGGCATGCGGACGGACGCGCCGCGATCAGCGAGGCCGTAACTAAATTTATCGATCGCCTGCGTCTCGTGGAGACCGGTGAGACGGAGATGATTCTCAGGGCCATAGACCGCGATGTGTTCGTTGCAGTTCGCGCTGAAGGCGGCCATGAGCTTCTCGAAGTAGGCCTTGCCGCCCACTTCACGCATATAGGTCGTCGAGAAATTGGCATGCATACCCGAGCCGTTCCAGTCGAGCGGCTGGTTAAACGGACCGAGGATGGGCTTGCAGCGCCATTCGATGTCGATGCCGTAGCCCTCGGCGAGGCGGGCGAGGATGTAACGAGCGACCCACATCTGGTCGGCAGCGCTCTTGGAGCCTTTACCGAAAATCTGGAACTCCCACTGGCCCTTGGCGACTTCGGCGTTGATGCCTTCGAGGTTAATGCCGGCATCGAGACAAATATCGATGTGCTTCTCGACGATCTCACGCGCGATGCTACCGACGTTCTTGTAACCCACACCGGTGTAGTAGGGACCCTGCGGGGCCGGATAGCCGTCCTTCGGGAAGCCCAACGGAACTCCGTCCTCGAAAAAGAAATACTCCTGCTCGAAGCCGAACCACGTTCCGGCGTCATCCGGAATCGTCGCCCGTGAATTTGACGGACTGGGCACTCCCGTGTGCTGGAAGCACTCGCACATCACGAGCACGCCGTTCTTGCGCGTGGAGTCGGGGAAAACCGCGACCGGTTTCAGCACGATGTCCGAGCTCTTGCCCTCGGCCTGCTGGGTGGAGCTTCCGTCGAAGCCCCAATCGGCAAGTTCTCCGAGCTTCGGAAAGCTGGCGAAATCCTTGATCTGAGTTTTGCTGCGCAGGTTGGCAAGGGGCGTATAGCCGTCGAGCCAGATGTATTCCAGTTTGTATTTGGCCATAAGAGGTGGGTTTGTGAGCGGTCGACTGAGGTTTTTTGTGGAGGGAGAAACGAGCCCGCGCCCCATCACGGGAACGCGAACTCAACCCAGAAATCAGCACCTTATATGCCAGAGGCAATCAGAAGTTTCATTCATGACAATTTTTGAGGAATCAATCTGGTTTACTCTTCCGGCGACCCGCAGGACACGCTTGCCAGCCCTCGCAACCGCCCGAACCGTCTCCGGACCCAGCACCATGCGCGAAATGAAAGACACTGCCCGGGCGCTCGTGCGTATCAGCTACGACGGTCGCGTCCACAAAACCTTTCGCGGGCATCAGGCGAACGAGCGCTTCGCGCACGAGGTGCGGGTGCTCCGGCACCTCGAAGAACGAGGCTGCACCTTTGTTCCACGTCTGCTGGAGGTATCTCCGGAAGCGCTGAAAATCATCACCACCAATTGCGGGAATCGCGTGGAGCACCTCGACCCCGCACGCCAACAGGAGATTTTTGCCGAGATCGAGCTCTATGGCGTCCGCCATGAAGACCGGGAATTGCGCAATATCACCTATCGCATCTCCGACGGTCGCTTTTGCGTGATCGATTTTGAGTTCGCCACGCTCCTCGCTGGTGGCGAGGGCATCGTCTCACTGAAACCTTCGGGTTGAGTTTTCCCGTGATGAATCCGCCCGTAGCATCCTCAATCGCGCCCGAATCCAGCCGGTCGGGTAACGTGCGTTGGTCCGGGCTGACGCACGTCGGTCGCGTCCGCAAAAATAACGAGGACACCTTTCTCGCCCTGACGTTCGACGGCCACGACGTGCGCTATCTGGGCAAGACCGGAGACGCTCCGCTCGCCGGAGCGGACTTCATTTTTGCCGTCAGCGATGGCCTGGGCGGCGCGAAATCCGGCGAATTCGCGAGCCGCATCGCCATTGATCGGATCACGCGTCTGCTCCCCCGCAGCTTCCGCCTTTCCGCCGTCGGACTCGCGAACGGTTTTAGCGACATCCTTGCCGAGCTGTTCTCCGCGATTCACGCCGACCTTATCCACTATGGCCGCGCCTACGAGGAATGCGCCGGCATGGGCGCGACCCTCAGCCTCACTTGGTTCACACCCGACTGGATGTACTTCGCGCATATCGGCGACAGCCGGATTTATTACCTCCCGCGCGAGGGCGGCATCCGTCAACTCACTCACGATCACAGCTACGTCGGTTGGTTGCGCCGCAGGGGAGACCTCAACGAGCGGCAGGCCCGTGAACACCCAGCGCGTAACGCCCTCAACCAAGTCCTCGGCGCCGGCAACCAGTTTGTCGATCCGCAGATTGGCGCCATCGATCACCGCCCCGGCGATCGCTTTCTCATTTGCTCGGATGGTCTCACCGACGGCTTGTGGGATCGCCAACTCGAAGACCTCGTCCGCACGCCACCGGCCGCGCGCGCCGATGAGCCGCCCGCGCAACGCCTCGTCGAGGAATCCGTCCACACTTCCGGACGCGACAACACCACGGCCCTTGTGCTGGAGATCCCGTGCCTTCCGCTCACGTCCGACGCGACCATCACCCCGCCCCACTCACCATGAGCACGGGAAAACTCCTCTTCGTTTACGGCACGCTCAAACGCGCCTGTTCCAATCACCACTATCTGGGTGATCAGGAATTCGTAGGCGCAGCCCGCACGAGCCCCGGCTTCTGCCTGTACGCCCTGGACGGATTCCCAGGGATGGTCGCCAAACCGGACGATCGCGACGGCGTGGTCGGAGAGATCTGGTCGGTCGATGCCGCCGCGTTGGTCCGCCTCGA
>CAMCHO010000046.1 GCA_945874455.1 Opitutus sp. GAS368
TCCGGCATGATCAGGCTGGCGCGCTGCGTGACGGCGTTGCCCTCGAGCAACTCCAGCACCGGCGGCAGCAGGCTCTTCGCCATCACGTGCGGGCTGACGACATACCGCGCCGGCGCGGGCGCGAGGAACGACAAAAACGGATCGTCGTCGCGCGAGATCATCGAAATCTCTTCCGGAATCCGCACGCCGCTCTGAGTGAGCCGACTCGCGACCGCCAAGTAATAATGCGGCTGCACGACGAACAGCGCGGTGGGTGCCGGTTGGAGCTTGAGGATGCGGCGCACCGCGCCCGCGACGCTCGCCACCGTCTCCTCGTGGTAAATGACGACCGCCTCCGCCTCGGCGTGGCGCGACCGCCGGACACCTTCCATAAAGCCCGCCTCGCTCTCGAGATCGCCCGCCCAGCGTGTTTTCTGCGTGAGCATCACGATTCGCCGGTGGCCGAGCCCGATCAAAATTCCAGCCGCGTGCCGGCACATCGCGCGATGGTCGAGATCGCGAAACGGCAGGTCCAAGCCCGGGTAAGTCGAGCCGGCGACGATGCACGGGAGATCGTTTTTACTAAACCAGCGCTGCACGCTTTCGTTCGCGCGCATCAGGATCCAGCAGCCGTGCAGGTTGCGTGTGACGAGTTTTTGCAGAGCCGGCCCTGGGTTGGCGCCGAAGTAATGGTGCCCGTGAAATACCCGCAGCCGCATGCCGCGCTCGCCCAGCAGCGCGCGCATGTCGTCGATCCACAGGTTCTGCATCGGCCGCAACCGCTCGATCGGCTCCGGCGTGAGCAACGCCACATCCTGCGAACGCGGCCGCGCACGGTCCGCGGCGTGGCTCGCGATGATTTGATTGCCGGTGCCGTGGACCGGCCGGATCAAGCCTGCGGTCTTCATCTGCGCCAGCGCCACGCGCAGGGTGTTGCGGCTCACCTGCAGCAGCTCGCACAACGAGCGCTCGCTCGGCAGCCAGTCCCGCCACGCGCCATTTTGGATCTGGGCGTGGAGGAACGCGACCGTCTGGGCGACGAGCGGCTGGCGCTGGGGGAAAATGTGCGTCGGCATGCGACCGGAGACTTTGCAATCGGAGGTTAAAATCTAGACGTAAAGGACAGTGATTTCAAAAAAACGCTCAGGTCGCATCGCAGACCATCGCGGACCATCGGCGGTTGAGAAACCGCCGCTCCTTGGAATAAATGCCGTTTACGTTCACGCCAATAAAGTGCCCGATCGCCTCCGCCAGCAGCGCGGAGTCGGTCGTGTCGTCGTCCTGAATCGGCCGCAGCAACGTGGCACCGTTGCCGCGGATTTCTTGGGCGATGAGCGGAGTCATGAGCGGCCGGAGTTGGGAAAGAATTATGGCGGGCGGTCTCTGCGCTCACCCCCAGGTCTGCACGCCCGTCACTGGGTCACTGGCTTCACCCGCACTACGGCCGGCGTGCGCACGCCCGGCCGGATTTCCCCACTCGGAATCACCACTGCATCACCCCATTTCCCGGCGAAGGGCGTCACCTGCGGGGCGAGCGGCGAGCGGGTGACGACCCGCCAGGCATCGCGCCGCGTATCGTAGGCCAGCACTTCGCGCGCAAACCCCGGATGCGTTTCGTAGATTGTTTTCTTCGCCGTCAGCTGCCCCGCGATTTCGCGTTCGAGCGGCGCGCGACCATTCGCGGGGGCCTCAGCCAACCGGCGACGCAGCGACTCGACTGCGAGATCGTGGGCCTCGAGTTCGAGGAACAACTCGCCGCGGTCGCCACCGAAGAGGAGAATCTCGTCGTCGCCCACCGGCACCGCCGTCCCCGCCATGACGCTGAGTCCGGCGCCGCTGTTGATTTTTGAAAGCGTCCGCCATGTGCGGGCCCGGGGGTCGAATGCGTAGGCATCCGTGAGGATTTCGGTGCCCCGGCCGGGTTGCGGCAGGCGCCCGCTGAAGAGGAAAAACGCCTCGCCGGTGGCCGCCCGCTGCCCGGCGGCCACGGGCACGATCCGCGCCGGTCCCGGCCACGTCGGCTGCGCCACCCATTTGAACTCCGCCGGCCGATCGCGCTTCGACCAATCGAGCGACCAGCACGCCGACGACGGCGCGGCGCCCTTCAGCACGTGCTGGCCGCCGGCGACGAAGAGGGTGTGGCCGACGAGCGCGCCCGCCATGAAGGCGAGTGGCTCGGGCATCGGCGGCAGCGGCGTCCGGCGGATTTCGCGCGCCTGCGCGTCCCACGAAAGCAAGTACACGTCCGCATAGCAGCGCTCCGCGTCCGAGCCGCCGGCGCAGATCACGCCCTCGGGCACGGACACGCTGACGCCGTAACCGAGCGCACGCGGGAGCCGAAACGTCTTGTCAGCCACCCAGCGCGACGTGCCGTCGGGCAGTTTTTCGAGCACCCAGATATCATCCCACCAAACTTTGGTGCCGCCCTCCCACGGCATCTTGTCTGGAAAATTCGCGCCGCCGGCCACGATGAGCGCGTCGCCATGCACGCCGGCAAACGGTCCGGCCACGCCCGGTTGTTTTGCCTGTCCGGCCGACGGCGGCAGCGGGGGAAGTTCATCCCAAGTGAGGTTCATAACGTTGGCGGAGGAGAGAGGGAGCATACACGGGAATGAGAGCGCGATGATCAGCCGAAGGAGAGTGCGGGCGGTCTGCCCACACTCGTCCAACCAGCACGGGTACAGAGCCCGGGCGACCGGCCCGCTACGCTTTCGTTGCGAAGAAATCTTTGCCATCGGTAAACCTTTCAAGATTGAAGCGCGCCACACTGAGGAGGCGCAAGCTGAGGAGAGTGCCGGGGTTGTGACCACGTTCATGGAGACACAAGATCGTTCCGTTGGACGAAACCGCAATATCTGCGTAGCCAATGCCGCCGCGCTCAATCGATTTCGCGACTGGCCAGTGGCTTCACGCAAGGCCGGTGAATCACGGACGGCAGCCAGCCGATTGTTCGACGACAACCATGGCGGTCTCCCCGCAGCCGGCTCACAGCCGTTTCTCTGCCGACTTTTCGCTCAACGAGTAATTACAGTCCGTCGGCGCGGCGCTCGGTTTGGTCGACGGCCACCCGTGCGTCGTTACCGCCGAACTGTTTTCAGAAACAACTGCGGAGCTTCCAGCCGGCAGCGTCGTGTACCTCGAAGAAAAAGGCTCGGACATCGCCGCCGCCCGCGTCACGCCTGAAGGGTTGACCGCCGAAAACCCCTTCCCCGTGATGGCCTGCCTACCTAAGTTTCCCCCTGTCCATAAAAACCACCTACGATGAAAATCGCCCCGCTATTTCTCCTCCTAGCGTCGCTCTGCGCCGTGCCCCGCGCCGCCGAGCCGTTCCTCGAAAAACAAGATCTCTTCAAGGTGGGCGACAATCCCGCCTATAATATTTACCACATCCCCGGTATCGTCGTGACCGCGAAAGGCACCGTGCTCGCTTGGTGCGAGGCACGGAAGCGTACCGCCGGCGTGAGCGACTGGGACGACATTCGCATTCTGCTGCGCCGCAGCACCGACGACGGCCGCTCGTGGAGCGCCCCCGTGAGCATCGCCGCCGTGCCCGGACCGAAGACGAAGAATCCCATCGCGCTCCGGATGAAAAACGTCGATCCCGCCGACGTGACCTACAACAACCCCGTGCTCATCGCCGACCGGGACGGCACGGTCCACATGCTATTTTGCCTCGAATACATGAGGGTGTTTTACCAGCGCAGCACCGACGACGGCCTCACGTTCACCACGCCAGTCGAAATCACGGCGACGTTCGACGCCTTCACCAAAGACTACGGTTGGAAGGTCCTCGCCACCGGCCCCAACCACAGCATCCAGCTCCGGAACGGCCGGCTCATCGTCCCCGTGTGGCTTTCCACCGGCACCGGTGGCAACGCCCACCGCCCCAGCGTGACCGCGACGATCTTCAGCGACGATGCCGGAAAAACATGGCAGGCGGGAAACATCGCCGTGCCCGACACCGCCGCATGGATCAATCCGAACGAAACCGTCGCCATCGAGCTCAACGATGGGCGCGTCATGCTCAACGTCCGCAACGAATCGAAGGCGCATCGCCGGCTCGTCACGACCAGCCCCGACGGCGCGACCGGCTGGAGCACGCCGCGCTTCGACGATGCGTTGCTCGAGCCCATCTGCATGGGCGGCATCGTCCGCTACCGCCACGGCGGGCAGAACCTCATCCTGTTTAGCAACCCCCACAATCTCGATAAGGAGAAGGGCCAACCCGAGCCGGGAAAAAGCCGCGACCGCAAAAACGTCAGCGTCAAAATCAGCCGCGACGAAGGCCAGACGTGGTCCGTGCACAAATCCATCGAGCCCGGCCCCAGCATGTATTCAGATATCGCGGTTACCCGCGCCGGCACGATTCTCTGCTTCTACGGGCGCAGCGGCGACAATCAGGGGATGGCCGCGTTCGCCGGCGGCCGCCTCACCGTCGCCCGCTTCAACCTCGAGTGGCTGGCCGACGGGAAGGCCACGCAGCCCTAATGGGCCCGACCGCGGCGGCGCCGTTTATCCTTTAAAGCTGCTTTCGGCCCCTGCTCACGTCGCTCACGATCATCGCCGTAACGGCGCCCGTGCCCGCGCCGTCGCCCCTCGCCGAGAGCATCCCCAGCGGCCGCCGCCCACCGGCACCGGTCTGACTACCGCCGGACTTTCGGAGGATTCGTGAGATGCAGGGAAGGCTTGGGCGGCGTTGAAAACGGACCATGTTGCGCTCGAAATTCGCGAGGAGAAAGTCCCACGTAGCGACGGAAGAGTTTTGAAAAATGATAGGGGTCGGGCAGCCCCACCGCTTTGCCAATTTCCGCGACGGCGAGCGTCGTGCTGAGCAAGAGTTCCCTCGCCTCTTTAAGTTGCCGTCCGACCACATGGCCCTTGGCGGAAACGCCGAGGTGGCGGCGAAATAGTTTTAACACGTGCGAGCGGCTCCGTCCGATAATCGCCGCCAGATCCTCGATGCGCGGAGCCAAATGATAACCTTTCTCCACGTGCACCAGCAACCGGCGCAACTCTTCGGGACGGCTCGCCGCGGGTTCGATCATCGCCGACGCCGCCCGCCAGACTTCGCGCTCAAGTAATAGCCCAAGCGCGCGCGCTTCTGCTTCGTCGCGCTGCGAGCGCAAAAACCAACGGGTGGTGTAGTCAATCAGGCGGCCCAGTGGTTCATCTGCTTCGGTGCGCAACCGAACGGGGCCCGCCATCATCGGCCGGGCCACATCGCGTCGGTCGGGCGAATCGAACTCGGCCTCATGTTTTTCGTGCGGCACATTCGGCACCCAGCGCGAACCCGGTCGATACCAGGGCACTAGGTGGACGTGAGCCGTATACATCGGATCCGCCGCCGAGGGAAAATACGTGATGCGCCGGTTCCAAGGCAGCACGTAGACATCGTGGGGCTCCAAGCGATGGAGGACTCCATTGAGCTCAAACGTCCCTCGTCCGCTTTTGCACCAGAACAGCGCCCGACTTTGCACACAGCCGTTGGTGAATTTCTGGCCAGCAGCAAATTGGAATAAGCCAGCCCGGCAGACCGCCGGGGCTCTCTCGACCAGTGGTGTCGCCACCGCCGTCCCCTTGATGCTTCGACTTCGCGCGCGGGCCATGGAATGCAAAAAAACAAGAGATTCCGCACTTGTCTATGGTTTCCTCACCCTCCGGACGGTATATTCCCCGCGATTCACCCATCTGATCGCGCCACCCCTCGGTGCGGTCCCCTCCTATCCCCATGAAATTTCCAACCGTGCGACTACTGACTGTTCTCGTCCTCACCTTGAGTGCACTGCCCGGCGGGCGCGCCCAAACCGCCCCGCCCAAGCCGTCCCCAGCCGAAGAGGCTGTCGTGCTCTCGCCCTTCGTCGTCGTCACCGAGAGTGATCAAGGTTATCACTCACAGTTCACTACCGCTGGCAGCCGCCTCAAAACCGACCTCAAGGACATCGCGGCGTCTGTCTCGGTCTTGACGGAAGAGTTCATGAACGATCTCGCGGCCAACGACGTCGCGTCCGCCCTCGCCTTCGTCTCCGGCGCGGAAAACGACGCTACCTACCACCAAGAGGGTCTGACCTTTAGCGGCGCCAACAATTACGTCGGCGGCGATTTCGGCGATAACAACAACCGCTCCGGCGAAGTCCGCGTGCGTGGTTTGGGCCGCGCCACCACCACGATCAACTACATCGAAGTCCTCGGCTCCACCGACCGGTACAACACGGATCGCTCTGAATTCCTCCGCGGCGCCAATTCCATCCTCTTCGGTCTCGCCGAGCCCGCCGGTCTCATCAACTCCTCGACCAAGGCCGCACGCCTCAACCGCAACGCCAGCAAAGTCGAGACCAAGGTCGATGACCTCGGCTCCAACCGCGTGGTCCTCGACCACAATCAAGTCCTGCTCAAGAACCGCTTGGCCGTGCGCGGCGTCGCCCTTTACAACGATCAAAAATACGCAGTCAACACCGCCTTCCAACGCGACCAGCGTCTCTTCGCCACGGTCACTTACACCCCGTTCGTCGGCACGACCCTGCGCAGCTTTTACGAGGCCCAGAATTCCACCGGTCGCCGCCCCAACTCCCGCACCGTGCAGGACAACGTCTCGGGCTGGTTGAACGCCTACAACACCTACGCGCCGCAAATGACCGCGGCTCAAGTCGCTGCCGCATTCTACTGGGACGGCGGTCTCCGCAACTCCGCCAACACCGCCGGCACCCCGCCCGCCTCGGTCGTCACCCTCGCCGATGGCCGCACGGTCAACCTCGGCCTGATCCGCCGTGATCTCGATTCCTCGGCGCAAAGCACGGCCCTCCTCTACAGCCCAGGCCAATGGAACAACCCGCTGGACAACCGCGCCACGATCCTCAGCACCCGCAACAACACCGGTGCCGCCGCCAACGCCAGCCCCACCGCGAAGTTCATCCGGTCCGGCGATCCTCGGGAGAACACCGTCGGCTTCCTCGATCCCCAAGTGACGAGCAGCCGCATCTTCCCGTACGAAACCGTCGAGATCGGTGCCCTGCCCGGAAACTCGCGCGGGGAGAACGACCACAAATTCTACGTTAATCTTGAGCAGCGCATTACCCCGGACTTTTTCGTCTCAGCCGCCTTCCAGCACGAAACCCGCACCACCGAACAGTATTTCGCCGCGATCTCCCAAACCAACCAGATCTCCATCGACATCACCACGCGCCTGCCCGACGGCCGGACCAACCCCAACTTCCTCCGTCCCTTCATCTATGGTCGCAACATCGGCGAATACATCGACGGCTCCTTGAAGAGCTTCGTGCTTCAGGCCAACTACGACTTCGATTTCGCCAAGAAAACCAAGTCCCTCGGCTGGCTCGGCTTCCACCGGTTCACCACCGTTCACACCCGCTCCGAGCAGGAACGCCTGCGCTACCAGTTCAATTATCAGTACGGCGACGACATCCCGGGCGTCCTGCCCCAGTCAATCGCCGGCAACTCCCAAGCCCGCTACAACATGCAGCTGTGGTATGTGGGTGATCCCGTGCAGGTCGGCGACACCGGCCTCCGCTTCACCGGCTTCCCGTCCAACCTCGCCGCCCAAAAAGAGCGCTCCTACGGTTACCAATACTTCGACGTGGCCACGAACACTTGGCAGCTCTCCCCCACCCCCATCACTTCCAACCGCTTCCTCCTCGTCAACGGCCGCACCTACACGATCAACAAAAACAACGGCACCGGTCTCTCCCTCCAGAGCTTTTTCTGGAATAAGAAAATCGTCACGCTCTTCGGCTGGCGTAAAGACACCGTCGAGAACGTCCAGCGCAGTTTGCTCAACACCGCCCAGGTCGCCCCCTTTCCGACCCTCCTCGGCAAGACCCGCGCCGACTACCTCGATACCGGCTCGCTCTTCAGATTCGACCGGGCCACCGCCACGCAGAGCATCGTCTACAAAGCGCTCCCGTGGGCCCGCGTGTTCGCCAACTCCTCGGAGAACTTCGCCGCTTCTGCCCAGCGCCAGGACAATCTCTACCGCCCCGTCGATCCGCAGAACGGCCAGACCCGCGAGCTCGGCCTCGGCTTAAGCTTCTTCGACAACCAGCTCGACGTCCGCGTCACCCGCTTCACGTCCTCGCAGAAAAATGCCAGTTCCGGCGCCTTCGGCCAAGTGCCCAACAACCGCGTGAGCGCGTTCGAAGGTCGCCTTTACAATGCCTTGGCCCGCGATGGCCGTCTGGCCGAATGGACCACCATCGGAGAGTTCGGCAAGCCGAGCACCGCCCAATACGTCACCCCCAACGCCACCGCCGTCACCGAGTCCCGCGAGTCGAAGGGCACCTCCCTTGAGTTATCCTATGCGCCGACCCGCCACTGGGACTTCATCTTCAACCTCGACCAGATCGATAACCAGATCACCTCCGTCGGCAGCGAACTGGCCGACTTCTTCGCGGCCCGGGCCTCCTATTACCGCAAGTATTTTAACGAAGGCCTGATTACCAACGGCACCAACACCGCCGCGCAGGATTTCGCGGCCAATGTCGCGGCCGAGTATTCCGCCGGCACCGCGTTCGTCGGGACCTCCAACCGGGGCGTCGCCGACTACCAATCCTCGTTCGTCGCCCGCTATAAGATCATCGAGGGCTCGCTCCAGGGTCTGACGATCGGCACCAATCTCCGCTGGGAATCAGGGAAAATCATTGGCTACCGCCTCAAGCCCGCCGCGTTCAGCTTCGGCGGATTGGAGAACTACGCCGGCCAAACCTACGACGTCGACGCTCCCTTCACGAGCAAAGCGATTCTGACGGGCGGCATGCAAACCAGCTACCGGCGTAAAATTTATGGCGGTCGGATCGGCTGGCGCGTGCAGTTCAACGCCCAAAATCTCTTCAGCGAGACCGGCCTTCGCAAAATCGGCGCCAATTCCGACGGCTCTCCCGTCTGGGGCATCGCCCCGGCCCGCGCCTTCGAGCTGTCGAACTCGTTCGAGTTCTGACCTGCACGCCGCGCTTCTCACTACTCCTGCCCGACAGCCTTTTGCCCTAAACCCACTCCCATGAATACCCTGATCACCTATCGCCTCCTCGCTCTCACCGCCATCTGCCTCGTGCTTGCGAATGCCAGCTCAGCCCAAACCGCGCCCAGCCCAGTCGATCCGACCAGCCTCGCCCGCTGGGATAAAAACAAAAACGGTCGCCTTGACCCCGATGAGTTGGCGGCCAAGGCCGCTGCAGAAGCCTCGGGGGCGCGCCAAGAAACCGTTCTGCTCACGCCGTTTGAAGTCACGGCCGACGCCTCCGACACCTACCAAGCCACGAACACGAATTCCCTCACCGGCACCAATGTCTCACTCGGTAAGACCGCCCTGGATGCCAAGATATTTAACCGGCAGCTCATGGACGAGATGGCCGTCGTCGACATGACGGAAATGCTGTCGAAGCTCGGCGGCCTCGGTTCCGCCATTATCGGCGGCGGCAACGAGGAGGTCCGCGGCGACCTCGAAGGCGATCGACAGGACCCAAAGAGCATGACCATGCGCGGTCTCACCATTAACAATCCCCGGCGCGATGGTTTCCTCCGGGCCGACACGGCGTTGATGGACTCCTTCGACGTCGAGCGCGTCGACGCGCTCGGCGGCTCCAACTCGCTGCTCTTCGGCTCCGGTGACGCGGGCGGTGTGATCACCACCAACTCGAAGCGGGCCGCGTTGGGTCGTCCGATGCGGGGCTCCCTCTCCGCCGGCGGAGACTCGGAGGGCGGCCGCCGCTACACCCTCGATGCCGGCGCGGGTTTCAAATATTGGGGCTTCCGGCTCAACGCGGTCCACGGCGACGCGAAGTATTTCCGCCCGGCCAACCGCCAGTTAAACGAGGGCCTGACCGTCGCGACGACCGTTCGGCCTTGGAAGAATCTCGAGATCCGCGGCGAGTGGCGCCACTTGATCCGCAATACCACCTATCCCAACTCGGGCATCGTGCGGGCACCGCTCACCCAGCTGCTGCCCACCGGCGAGCGGGTGGACAACCAGAGCACGCGCTACATTGCGGCTTTTCCGAACGCGCTCGCGCTGACCGACGGACTCATCGATGTCACGAAAGCGGATACGCTCTTCGGCCCCTACTACGCTTTCGCGTTTAAGAACCTCAGCAAATCGGTGGTCGCCGAAGCCAAGCTGGCCGAGGGCCTCGGCCTGCAGGTGCGCTACGGTCACGACGCCCGCGTCAACAATGCGCTGGCCACGACGAACAACTCGATCTTCGCCCCGGGCGCGGCCGGCAACCTCTACGTGGATCCAGCGACCGGACAGGTCGGCAAGAAATGGGCGTTCAACATGAATTTCCCCGTGTTGAATCCCTTTCATACCGGAGCCCGCGGACACCGCTCGGCCCTAGCCTACCAAAAAAACCTCGGTCGCTGGGGCTCACATCAAGCCAGCGCGTTTTTCCAGGACATGCAGTCGTGGACGAACCAAGACCAGTGGCGATACTACGAGGCCGACGCGTCCGGCCGAGTGTCCGTGAACCCGGCACTGATCAGTGTGGCCGACTCCGGCCGCATCCCCATCCCCTCAGTCTGGGTCCCCATCAATCCCACCGAGATCGTCGGGGGTCAGAAATGGCCCTTCTCCTCGCTCGTCCATCCCAATGGCAAAACCTACGTCTCGCAGCCACTCATCTTCGCCAACGCCGTCCCGCCCACCGCAGGCAACCCCCTCGGCCTCTCTGGTCCCATCAATGCGAGCACCGGCCAGAGCACCGTCGGGGGCTATTCCCACGAGGACGTCAATGAGCGCAGCCACGGCTTCAGCCTGTTCAGCGAATGGTGGAAAGGACGCGTCGATACCATGGTCGGCTACCGGTCCGAAGAGGCGACCGGCCTCCGCACGAACGTGGGCCTCAAACGCGGTCCCATTAGCTACGACAGTCTGACCACCGGCGCCGTCATCGACACTCCGCTGAAGGGCGTACGCGCCTCCTTCAACTACGCCACCAACGCCAAGATCAACTTCGATACCACCCGCGACATCTACAACCAGCCCCTGCCACCCGGCAAAGGCGTGAGCAAAGACGTCGGCTTGAAGTTCGGGCTCTGGCAGGACCGCGTGTCGGGTAATTTCAACTACTACCAGTCCGAGGCCCAGAACTTCACGGCCGCGATCGGCAACCGAAACGACGTCGATCCCGACGGCATCAACGGCCGCAACGGCGGCCCCTCTTACACCTTCAGCAAGACGTCCGATGGCTACAATCTCTCGCTCTCGGCCCGTCCGACCCGCGGCTGGGAAATCCGCATTAACTTCGCCACCGCCAACGGCAGCGAACGCACCAACGTCGACCTCCCGCAATTCTACAACGATCAGTTCAACACCACCACCGTCGGCGGCCAGTCGGTCGTCGGCGTCCGCGCCACGGCGGGCGGAGCCGTCACCCCCTTGCTCGTGCCGTCCGATCCGCGTAACCCCGCCTCGGCCAAGATCCCACTCTCCGTAGCCATGATGAAGGATCCGAACAGCCCTTACGTCGCGCAGCTCGACATCGAGTCCGGTCAGATCCTCAACGCGGAATTGCTCGGTCTCCTCACCCCGGGCGTCGGCACGGCCGTCACCGGCCTCCCGCTCAGCGACCATCAACTCGGTTTCGTCTCACCTTCCGGTGGGAGCCTCATCGTCCGGCGGGCCGGCGAAAAGACCTTCGGCTACGCCGAACAGAGCTACAGCCTGATCAACCGCTATCAGTTCGACCACGGGATGTTCCGCGGGCTCGTCGTCGGCCTCAGCAGCAGCCTGAAGGATAATCAACGGGGCTATATGTTCACCGACGCCGCCGATGCGAACAAACGGAAGATGTATTATTTTCCGGACCGCCTCCTGCACGATATGTTCGCCGTCTATCGCTTCAAGCCCGCGGGCAAATTCCGCACCACGCTGCAGATCAATGTGACCAACCTGATGGACGCGAACGAAGTTGTTTACCTTCTCCGTGCCACCAATGGCACGCTCCGCTACGCGCAATGGCTCAACTCCCCGCGCAAGCTGGGCGTCACCACCACGGTGAGTTTTTAAACCCCTCCACGATCCCGTTCCACTGGCAGGAAACGACTCGTCCCTGATTCGTCCGATGAGACGCACCTGCACCCTCCTCGCCACCTTGTTGCTGAGCCTCCGCTTGCCCGCGCAGGTGGCGCCGCCCGTTTACGACGTCGTCGTCTACGGTGACTCCTCCGGTGCCGTCACCGCCGCCATCGCCGCCCAGCGCGAGGGCCGCTCTGTCATTCTTGTTAACCCTACCGGCTTCCCCGGCGGGATGAGTGCCAGCGGACTCGGGGCCAGCGATTTCCTCGGAAAACGAAACACGTTCGGCGGCATCGCTTCGGAGTTTTACGACGCTATCGCCGCCGCCTACGGTGAAAAATACATCCGCAGCTTCGAGCCCCACGTCGGCCGCCGGGTCTTCGAAAAAATGATCGGCGACGCCGGCGTGACGGTTGTGTTCAACGAGCTACTCGACCGCGCACCGGGCAAGGGCGTGACGATGCAGGGTAAACGTATCACCGCGATCACCACGCTGAGCGGAAAAACCTACCGCGGCCGGATGTTTATCGACGCGACCTATGTCGGCGATCTCCTCGCCGCCGCCGGCGTGACCTCCACCGTCGGCCGCGAAGCCGAGAGCCAATATGGCGAGGACATGGCCGGCGTGCGGCGCGGCGACACCCAACCGCGCGTCCACTACACGCAGCGCGACAAGGATCACTTCATCAAAGATGTGGACCCCTATGTGAAGCCGGGCGATCCCGCCAGCGGGCTGCTGCCTTATGTCTTCCGCGTCGAGGGCCTCGCCAACGGCCAAGGCGACCGAAAGATCCAAGGCTACAACTACCGCGTCTGCCTGACGACCGATCCCACACTCCGCATCCCGATCGAAAAACCCGCCGGCTACCACGCCATCGATCACGAGTTGCTGCTCCGGAATTTCGACGCCGGTGACGATCGGCTACCCGCCTTAGTCGAGCCACTCGCCGGCCAAGGGTCCAAGGTCGATTGGAACAACATGCATGCCGTCGGCTCCGATCTCCCCGGAGCCAACTGGGCATATCCAAACGCCACTTACGCGCGGCGCCGCGAAATCGAAAAAGAACATGAGACTTACATCCGCGGCTTCCTCTGGACGCTCGCAAACAATCCGCGCGTTCCCGCCGCCCTCCGCCAAAAAGTCAGCGGCTACGGGTTGTCCAAGGATGAACTCACCGACAACGGCGGCTGGCCGTGGATGATTTACATCCGCGAAGCCCGTCGCATGGTCACCGACTACGTGATGACGCAGCACGACTGTGAAGGGAAACGCCGCGCCCCCGATCCCGTCGGCCTCGGCTCCTTCGGCATGGACTCCCACGTCGTGCAGCACGTCGTCACCGAAAAGGGCTACGCCATCAGCGACGGCGTGATCTGGCGCGTCCCCCCCAAGCCCTACGGCATTTCCTACCGCTCGATCATCCCGCGCCGGGGCGAATGCGAAAATCTCCTCTCGCCCATCTGCGTGTCGGCCACCCACGTGGCGCACGGCTCGATCCGCATGGAGCCGGTCTTCATGGCCCTCGCCCACAGCGCCGCCATCGCCGCCGGCGCCGCGCTCGACAAAAACACCAGCGTGCAAGACGTCGCCTATCCTCTCCTGCGCGAGCGCTTGCTCGCTGGGAAACAGGTCCTGCCGCCATGACCAGCTGGGGCCTCTTCCCGGCCCGGCAATTTTCCTTCATGCCGCCTCCCAACATTCTCTTCGTGATGACGGACCAGCAGCGGTTCGACACCATCGCGAGCCTCGGCCACTCCCTTGCCCGCACGCCGAACCTCGACCGTCTCGTGCAGCGCGGCGTCGCGTGCACCAACGCTTATTCCTCGTGCCCCGTCTGTGTGCCCTCGCGCTACTCCCTCATGACTGGCTGCGAGCCGTCCCAAACCAGTTGGCTCAGCAACTGGGCGGTCGGCGACCACGTGCCCGAGCGCTGCGGCCCCTATCTCGCCTCGACCCTCGCCGCCCGCGGCTACCGGACGTGGGGCCTTGGTAAATTCCACACCGAGCCGCGCGACGAACCGCTCGGTTTCCACACTCACGAATACTCCGAAGAACTCTGGCCCACCGAAAAAGAATTCCTCGCCGACGACTATGTCGCCTGGCTTCGCGCCCGCTCGCCCAGCTTCGACCACCTCGAGCAAGTCCACGGCGAACGCAGCGACATGTATTACGTGCCGCAACTCCGCCCCATGCCCGCCGCCCTCACCGGTGAGTCCTGGCTCACCACCCGCGCCGTCGAAGAACTTCAGTCCCCCGACGCCCGTCCCTATTTCGGTTTTGTGTCGTTCATCACCCCTCATCCGCCTATCGCGCCGCCCGTGCCTTACAACCGGATGTTTAATCCGGACGACATGCCCGACCCACTCCTCGGCGATCCGGCCGTCGACGCGGCCGATGACTACCTCGGCTGGATGAACCACGCTGTCTGGGCCGGCGACATCCCTCCCTCACAAGCCCGCCGTCTCCGCGCGCGCTACCTCGGCTCCATCGCCTTCATCGACGATTGTATCGGCAAAATTATCGACGCCGTCGAAGCCCGTCCTGACGCTGACAATACGCTCATCTGTTTCTTCTCCGACCACGGTGACCACCTGGGCGACCATCGCGCGTGGCAGAAAGAAAGTTTCTTCGAGGCCTCCTGTCGCGTGCCCATGCTCGTGAGTTGGCCCGGCCACCTCGCGCCCAACACCCGCTTCAACGGCCTCGCCGCGCTCACCGATCTCTTCGGCCTCGCCACCACCGCCAGCGGCACGCCCGAGCTGCGCGACGGCCACGACTTGCTCAATACCCTCCGCGGCACCACGCCGCAGCGCGAAGCGCTCATCGGCATGTATGGCACCCCCGGCACGCGCCACTTCAAGTGCATGGTCCGGCAGGGCGACTGGAAATACATCTGGCTCGCCAACGGCGGCCGCGAGCTCCTCTTCAACCTCCGTCTCGACGCCACCGAATCCCGTTCGCTCGTTCCCCACGAGCCCGCGGTCCTCGCCTCCCTCCGCGCCCAGGCTATCAGCGTGCTCTCCTCGCGGGAGCTGACCCAACCCGCCGTCACCCACGGCGCTCTCCTCGCCTTGCCCTTCGCACCGTTCCCTCGCGTTCGCATTAAGCAATTCGCCCGCGGCGTCACCGACTTCGGCCAAGGCCCCACCTCCTGATGCCCTCGACCGCACCCACCCCACCGCCGCCGGCACCTGCCTCCCCCCCAGACTCCGAACGCGTCAGCCCCGGCACCCGCATCGCCTACGGCTCTTCGGCGTTCGCGGAAAATCTCGCACTCAACTCCGTCAACCAGCTCGCCAATCCCGTGTTCAATCTGACGCTCGGCGTCAGCCCCGTGCTCGTCGGTGCCGCCCTCGCGCTCCCGCGCCTTTGGGATGCAGTCATGGATCCGTGGATCGGCAGCGTCAGCGATCACTGCCAATCCCGCTGGGGCCGCCGTCGCCCCTTCATTTTCGTCGGCGCGATTCTCACCGGCCTTTGCGCCGCGGGCATCTGGTTTTTCCCCGCCGATAAAACCCCGGCATTCTATTTTTGGTGGCTCACCATCGGTTCATTTCTCCTCGCCACCGCCTACTCGATTTTTGTCGTCCCCTACGGCGCGCTCGGGCTTGAGCTCACCCGCGACTACCACGAGCGCACGCGCCTCATGGGCACAAAGTCGATGCTCCACAAACTCTCCGGCGTGCTCAACCAGTGGCTGCTCAAAATCGTCCAGCTGATCGGGGCCAACAGCCTCGTCGCCGGCAGCCGTTTCTGCGGCGTGATCATCGGCTTCCTCGTCGCCGGCCTCGGCGCGCTCACCGCGTGGCGCGTGCCCGAACGTCCGCGTCCCGCCGTCGCCACCGGCCCGAAACTTTCTGTCTGGCGCGGCTGGCGCGAGACAATCAAGCGGGGCGATTTCGTCCGCCTCGCTTCCGCCCAATGCCTCATCTACGCGAGCTATCTCGTCATCGATAACACCGGATTTTACCTGAACGTTTTCTACGTCAATGGCGGCGATCTGGCGAAGGGCGCGCTCTTGAAGGGTTTCGCCGGGATGTGCTTCCAACTCGGCGGTCTGTGCGCGATTCCGTTTATCGTCCGGCTCTCTCAGCGTATCGGAAAGAAAACTACTTTTCTCCTCTGCACCGCCTCGCTCGTGGTCGCCGGGATCGCGAAATGGTTTTGCTACGTGCCCGACGCCGGCTGGCTCCTCGTCATCCCGTCACTCCTGCTCGCTCCCGGCCTCGTCGCCGTGATGGTGCTCGTCCCCTCGATGACCGCCGATATCTGCGACCTCGACGAAGTCACTACCGGTGCCCGCCGCGAGGGCATGTTCAACGCCGTTCTGGGCTGGGCACTCAAGGTCGCCCTCTCCGGCTCCATCTTCCTGGCCGGCGTCGCGCTGAGCCTCACCGGCTGGGACACCGCGCTCAAAGCCGCGCAATCCCCCGAGACCTTTCTCGCCATGCGCATCGCCTTCAGCGCCGGCACCATCGTCTTCGCTCTCGCCGCCGCCGCCCTCATCGCCGGCTACCGCGTCACCGAAGCCGACGTCACCGAATCCCGCCGCCTCGTCGCCGCCCGTCGCTCAATCGCCCATTCCGGAATGTGATATCCCATTTTCCCATGCGCCCGATCCTCCTCTCCCTCGCTGCCGCCCGCTCCGCTCCCCGCGCCCTCACTGCGATGTCCCCGATGTTCACGCTCTGCCACGCCGAGCGCACGAGCACGCGCGGCGGGCGCGCGGCTGCAGCGAATACCGGCCGGGCGGCGACCGCGGCCGTCGCGGCGGCAGAGCGTTGGAGAAAGTCGCGGCGTTTCATCGGGAGTTCACCGCGCGCCCAATCGCCTCGGTCATCCCGCGCTGAATGCCCGCCACCTTCGCCATGACGTCGCGCACGCGGGCGCGGGCGCCCGGGAGATCATCGTGGATCGACTTGAGCGCTGCCCAGAGCTGCGCGCCAGTCGCCTCCGTCGATTCGAAGAGCCAGTCGCCCAATCCAATGTCGGCAAACATCTGCCCCTTGATCGTATCGACCGGATTGCGGACGTGCAGGATGGGCGTGCCCGCGGCGAGCGCGATGATCGGCGAGTGGCATTCCGCGCTGATCACCGCGCGCGCCTTCGCGTAGAGCGCCGCCGCCTCGTCCGGCAGCCAGAAGGTGTCGCGCCACACCACGCGCTTCTTCACATCGTCCGGCAGCGGATCGATCAACTGCTCCTTCGCCGTGGCGATCTGGTAAGTCATCTCCGGGCAGGCGACGACGCGCGCCCCCGTTTCGCGCACCCAGCGCACAATCACCTCGCGCAGCGCCGCGTGATCTTGGGCGGCAGAGGCGTCGTTCAAGGCGTCGATCTCGTAGTCGCCGGCGCTCCGCGGTAGATTCTTCATTCGGTAATACGGCGTGTAACGCAGCCGCGGCACCACGCAGATGTAGTCTTCCTCCGCGAGCCCGTGCCGCTTGCGCCAATCCGCCGCACGCGTCTCGTCGCGCAGATCGAGGGCAAAGCAGCCCTCCGGACCGAACGCGAGCACGCCGGGTCTGAGCTCCTCGCGTTGCAGGAACCGCAGCCCGAGCGTATCGCGCGGGTAGATAAAGGCCGCCTTTTCGTAAAATGTCCGCGGGCCAAACTTCTTCTCGAACTCGCCCCGCGGCAGCCGCTCGATCTCCGCGCGCAGCTCGCGCAACGTGAGACCGGCCGGCCGCGAGCGCCGATCCGTGATCGGATCAAACGACGCGCCAAACAACCCGAAAGGCCGGCCGGTCGCGGCCCACTCCGTGTAGCTGCGGGCATTTTTCGTCGGAGAAAGAAAAAATTCGGCCTGCGCCCACGCCTCGGCCAGGGCAGGCGTGGACGCGCGACCGCTCGCATCGACTTCACCCTCGACGATGCGGAGCTGCGGGAAGGCTTTGCTCAGCATCTGCCGCTCGCGCTCGTGGAGGCTCCACGGCCAGAGCGTCACCTCGGCGCCGGGCAGGTGGCGGTAAAGGAGCCGGATCGTGCCGGGCACGCGGCCGACATCGCCGATGTTTTCGTATTGGAGCCCCTCACGCAGGAGGATGCGCGGCCGCTTGGTTGACGCCGTAGCCGCGACAGCACGGCTGGAGGGTAGCGCGAGAGCGGCGCCGGTGGCGGCGGCCGTCGTGGTGAGAAAATGGCGGCGGGTCATAGTGATCATCTGCGGTTGGAAATAGCTGCTCCGTTAAAAACTCCCCTTGAGTCCGAGCGTGTAGGCCGCTCCGAAGAGATCGATCTGCCGCGTGCGCGCATACGCTGGCGTGTGGGGCGCGTAGGCCTCCGTAACGTTCGACATATTGGTGAGATTGCGGAACGTCGCGTAAACGCCGAGGCGGCGGGAGAGCCGCCACTCGACGTTCACGTCGATCTGGAGCCGTGATTTTAAATACGTGTAGGTGCCCGCGGGCACGTTGGCGCCGACGACGGCGGTCTGGCGGCGCGGGCCGGTGTAGTCCCAATTGAGCTTCGTGCTGAAGCGCGGGCGGTCGAGGCTCAGCCCCCAGTTGATCGTGCGGTCCGTGAACCCACTGAAATCCGCCGTCGTCGCGCCGTTGAGCTGCATCTCCGTGCCGTTGAAAAATACCCCGACGCCGCGCGCCCCGTTCGGCAAAAATTCGAGGCGCTGACGCCACGCGTATTCCACGCCCGTCACGCGCGCGTTGCCGACATTGAACGGCGACACGAGGTTGTAGCCGACGTAGTCATCGCTCAGCCCGGATTGCTCGAGCAATTCGGCCGTGGCGATCGTCGTCACGCTGCCGAAGAAGTCAGCAATGTCCTTCCGAAACGCGCCGACCGAAAAGCGGCTGTGCAGCCACGCCCGCAGCATCGGTTCGTGGGGCTGCACCTGGTCGGCGAGCCAGCGGGCGGTCTCGGGATCTTGCGGGGGCACGGTCGCTTGCTATGCGCCGTCGTCGGCGGACCAGTAAAGCAATTTCTTAATCCGTCGTGGCGCACGCACCAGCGTTTCGTCGGTTCACTTCTCAGATATCCGTCGAGCCAAGCGAACACTTCCAATATGAGACTCATTTGCCCGGAGGGTGGAGCCTGCTTGCGGGCGACCCAGGACGTGGTCACTCGGTGAAATGTAAAATCGCCCGCAAGCAGGCTCCTACAAAAAACCGGCGTTCGCCTCATCTTGAACGCGCATGGGAATCAGCCCCGGCGGAATCGGCACACAAAATCGAGCGGGTTGGGGCTGACCAAATTCGGTGTCTTGAATTTCGCCGCATGTTTGGACTGCGACCATTCTTCGAAATCCGGATTCGCCCAAGGAATTTCGTGATCCCACCCGTCAAACCACGTCGCCTCCGGCGGCCCCCACGTCGCCTCGCCCACTGTCGGCGGTCGGCAACCGCCGCTCCCTTCACACCCGATAGAAGGACTCGGCGTTGCGCACATAGAGCCGGTGCAACTCATCCGGCGAAGACCCCTTCAACGCCTCATCGAGCGTCGTCACCCATCGCGGAAAGTCCGACGCGAGCGTGCTCACTGGCCAATCGCCACCGAACATGACGCGATCAAATCCGAAGCACTCCACCACGTGGTCGATATAGGGCTTCAGGTCCGTTGCCTTCCACGCCGCGTGGTCCGCTTCCGTCACGAGACCGCTCAGCTTGCACCACACGTTTTCCATGCGCGAGAGCTCGCGCAGCTCCTCACGCCACGGGTCGAGCAACCCGGCCTTGATGTCCGGCTTTGCAATGTGATCGAGCACGAAGCTCACGTTCGGACACTGGCGCACGAGCTTGATCGTGTTGGCGAGTTGCCGATGGTTCAGACAGAGATCGAAACTCAGCCCATGCGCGTGCAGCGCTTGCACGCCGTGCACAAATCCGGGTTGCAGACAGAACCCCACGTCGGCCTCCGATTGAATGAGCCGGCGGATGCCCTTCACCAGCGGATTCGCCGCCAGTTTCGAGACGGACTCGGCGGCCGCTGCGCCTTTTTCCAGCGGGGCCCATGCGACGATTCCACGAATGCGCGGATCGACCTTGGCGACCTCCGTCACCCAGTCCGCCTCGGCCTGCGCCTGCACCGGATCACAATCGCATTGGAGAAACACCATCTTCGCCACCGCCACCGGCCCGCAGGCCCGGCGGTAATCCGCGATGAGGTGATTGCGATTGATCGGCGGCACGCTCGCGAGCCACGGGTAGCGCAGACGCGTGAGGTCCCAAAGGTGGAGGTGCGTATCGACGATGGGGAAGTGCGGCATGGGGAAACAAAATTGATTCAGCACATCGCTAAATCGCGGACGCACTTCTCACCACAAAAAACGCCACGGGCTCGGTCCGGCCAAAGCATCTCGAGTTATCGGTTTTCCGAAGCGGCGTAGGCATTTTGCCCCTGTTTGCAGACACCTCCAAACCCACAGGCGAGACGCCCCGCCGTGCGTGCCCGGAATGGCCGTCGGGCCACACCCCCGCACGCCGCGTCACCTCACGCCCAACACAAGCAAAATGGCATTTTGGCCATGACTGAAAGAAACCATGCGCATGTTACGCAGAGACGTTTTAAAAATCCAATTTCCCGAGAGGATATCCAGTTTCCTATCGGTCGTTCGCTCCGACGCCGATGTTGCCAGTTTCGATTTCACTCCGCTGGCTTCGGACCCACTCGAATTAATCCTCTGTCCGCCACCATGACCATTCGCAAACTCCTCTTGGCCGCCGGCAGTCTCACGCTCTTTCCGCTGGCCGCCTCCACCCAGGCGACCGCGGCCACCGCGCCCGTCACTTCCGCCCAAGCCACCGGCTCCATTTCCGGCCGCGTGCAAAATGTCGCCACCGGCCAGTATCTCAAAAACGCCCGGGTTTCCGTCAAGGGCTCCAGCAATACCGTCTTCACCGACAAGGACGGCACCTACCGTCTGGTGAACGTCCCCGGCGGTCCCGTGACGCTTGAAGTTTTCTTCACCGATCTCGATCTCGCCGCGGTGACGCTCGACGTGCCGGCCGGCGGTGTCGCGACGCAGGATGTCAATCTGACTTCCGTCGCCCGCTACGGCCAGCAGGGCGACGGCACCGTGAAACTCGATGCCTTCGTCGTCGCGCAGGACAAGGAAACCGACGCGCAGGCGATCGCAACGAACGAACAGCGGTTCGCCCCTAACATCAAGAATGTCCTCTCGACCGACTCCCTCGGCGACGTCCTCGGCGGCTCCGCAGGTGAATTCATGAAGTTCCTCCCAGGCGTCACCGTCGAGAGCGATCTCGCCGACGTCTCCGGCGTCTCCATTCGCGGTATCGGCGGCGGCATGACGTCAATCACCAACGACGGCGCGCCCGCCTCCAACATCTGGACCACGGCCACGCGCTCGGTCGACGTGCGCTCGATGGCGCTCAATGACATCGCCCGCATGGAGGTCTCCAAGGTCCCGACTCCCGCCAATCCTTCCGACTCGCTCGCCGGCTCCATTAATCTCGTGAGCAAGAGCGCCTTTGAGCGCACCGGTCGCCTGCTCCGCTATTCGCTCAACCTGATCGGCAATCACGAGAACCTCGATCTGAAGAAGACGCCGCACTCGCACGGGGACAAGCTGAACTACAAGCTCTACCCCGGCGCCAGCCTCGACTTCACCTGGCCCATCACCAAGGGCTTCGGCGTGGTGATCGCTGCCAATCATTCCCGTTCCTTCAACGAGCAGCACCGCACGCTGCTAACGTGGACCTCGATCATTCCCCCGGGTTCGCCCGCGGGCACCCCGATCAACTACGCCAACCCGATCCTCAACTCGGTCTCGTTGCTCGACGGCCCCCGCGACCTGACGCGCAACACGCTCAGCGTAAAAGCCGATTGGAAGATCAGCGACAACGGCGTGCTCTCCATCGGCCACGTAGCTAGCCGGACCGACACCCGCATCGGCTCGCTCTCCTACACGTGGAATACGAGCACAACCGCGACCTCCTCGATCGCCGGCGGCCGCGTGCTCGACTGGGACGGCGGCCAGACCCTCGGCGCCACCGGCCGCGCCAGCCTCAACAACAACGGCACCAATCAGCTGATCAACCAGATCTCCGACTCCAGCAACGTCAGCTATCGTTACGACAACGGCCGCTGGCGCGTCGAGTCCGGCGTGAGCCGCTCCGCCTCGCAGATCAAGCGGCGCTATTTCGACGCCGGCTTCTTCCTGCAGGCGAGCGCCATCCAGCGTTTCCCCGTGCGCATCAACTTTCTCGGCCTTCAGCCCGGTGCCGCCGTCCCCGGCCGCATCGAAGTTTTCGACAACAACAACCAGCCGGTCGATTGGAACAACCCCGCCAACCTCCGCGGCAACACCGCCAACAACGCCAACCTCAATAACCACAGCTACACCAACCAGGGTTTCCTCAACATCCGCCGCACGCTCGACTTCATGCCGGTGCCGACCGCTATCCAGACCGGCGTGCTGGAGAAGCGCGTGATGCTGGACAACACCCTGCGGAACGAAACCTGGACGTTCATGGGCCCCGACGGGGTCTCCGCCGCCACCGCCCCGATCGAGCCGTATCTCATGCAGCGATACAAGAATGTGGATACGGGCTACGGCATGCCCAGCATCAACTGGATGTCGCCCAGCCGCGCTTTCCGCGCCTACCAGATCAATCCCCTGCTGTATCAGCAGACCGAAGCGCAGAAAGTCTCCGATCGAAACTCCCACATCGATAACAACGAAAACATCAAGGAGAAGGTCCAGGCCGCCTACGTCCAGGCCGACACCCGGCTCTTCAGCAGTCGCCTCCGCCTCCTCGGCGGCGTGCGTTTCGAAAAGACGACCGACGATGGCATCGGCGGCCTCGTCGACACCGAACGCATCTGGCAGCGCAATCGCGACGGGTCATTCGTGCGCAACGCCGCCGGCCAGCGCCTCCGCCGGCCGGAGGCCGGTGCCGCCGGCTCGCTCGCCGAGAGCCTTCTCACCCGCGAATATCGCGCCTTTTTCACGCACCGCGAATACGACGGCTACTACCCGAGCGTCCACCTCACTTACAACACCACGGAAAATTTCCTCCTCCGCGCCGCCTGGGCGAAGACCTACGGCCGGCCCAACTATTCGGACATCATCCCGCGCACCGTCGCCAATACGAGTGCGACCGATCCCAACGAAGACGACGATCTGCAGCCCGGCCAGTTCCGCGGCACGCTTACCGTCCGCAATCCCGCCCTGAGTCCCTGGACGGCCGACAACTTCGATCTCTCGTCTGAATACTACACCGACAACGGCGGCCTGATCACCGCCGGTATCTTCATCAAGGAGCTGACAAACTTTTTCGGCGACGCCTCCCGCCGCGCCACGCCTGCCGTCCTCGCCGAACTCGGTCTGTCCGACCGCTATCTCGACTGGAATATCAATTCCAAGTTCAACGCCGGCGATGCGCGCATCACGGGCGCTGAGATCAACCTCCGGCAGAATCTCCGCCTCCTTGGTAAATGGGGCGGCTACTTCACGCTGTTCGCCAACGGCACCAAACTGAAGCTGGACGGCGCCCCCGGCGCGGCCTTCTCGAGCTTCATCCCCAAGAGCGCCAACTGGGGCTTCACCTTCGCGCCGAAGCGCTTCACCTTCACCGCCCGGTGGAACTACCGCGGTCTCGACAAGCGCGCCCCACTGGCCGCCTACGGCCCCAACGGCTACGAATACATCGAGGCCCGCACGGTCCTCGAGGTGAACAGCTCGTACCAGTTCACGAAGAGCCTCTCCTTCGTGGCCAGCGCCACAAACATCTTCAACCTGCCCTACCGTTTTCTCCGCTACGGCGACCAGACGCCCAGCCACGCGAGGCTGTATGCGGAGCAGGAATACGGGATCCAGATGGCGATCGGTCTGCGGGGATCGTTCTGAGGCCGCCTGCAAAAATCAGTTCTGATTTTGGTAGGGGCGAAGCGTGTAGTTCCAGTTCGGGAGGACGTCGTGTCCGCTGAGGCAGAGCCGGCCGATCCGCTTTGGAGTAAGCTTGTCCCCGTCGGAGTACGTTCGGGTGACGAGCGTGGCGGAAACGGTCAGGCCAGTGGTCGTGCGGGGCTCACGTAGGGTGGAAAACGGGGTCCGGTCTTAAGCCTTTCATTCAGTTGCTCCAGTCGTATCCGTCGCTGGGTTCACGCCCATGCACACCGTCGAGCTCGATCTTCCGTATGAGCGAAATCAACAGACTTGGGGCAAACGCCCCTCGACCATTGGTGGGCTGGCAGACGCAGAACGACTCCTCAGCCGCTCTTGGGCTTGGCCCCAGGCCACTTCCTTCTCGATGCGTTCTCGAGCACAGAACCACCGCTCCTTCCGACCGCACCGTCGCTCACTTTTTCTTTTTCTTCGCGGCGGCAGCAGCTGCCGCAGCCTCGGCCGCGGCGCGCTTGTCATCGAGGTTTCGTTCGAGGCTCGCGGGGTCGAAGGTCGCCTTCGCTCCACCTTCCGGCACAGGGAGGCGGGCGGACCAGAGGATGCCGTTCAAGACGAGCGTGCGCTGGCTCGGATATTCCCAGCTCTTGTGCAGGTCCGCGCCGGTGAAACTAAAACCGCGTCCGCCGTCGCGGCGCGTGTAGGCCCAAGCGATTACTTCGTCGCGGCCCGGGTATTTCTTCGCGTCCGCCGTGGAGCGGGACTTGTCAGGGACGGCGCCGACGAGCAGCGGGACGACCCCTTTTTCCGCAAAGTGCATGTTGTAGAGCCAGCCATCGCCGGGTGCGGCGAAGGGTGTCACGCCGCGGGTCACTTCATGCGCGGGAATCGTTTTGAACTCCATGTCCCAGTGACCGCGGCTGCCGATGTCGCCCCGAAAAACACCGCCGAGCCAGCCCTTGATCTTCTCGCCGTCGGGGCCGGCGGGGAAGTCCATCGCTTGGTGCAGCAACACGAGACCGGCGCCGCCTTCCAAGAGTTTCGTGAGCGCAGCCCAGCGCTCGGGCGTGGCGAAGGGTTGCTTGCCGCCGCCATCGCCAAAATAGACGACGCTCTTCGCGCCTTCGAGCACACGCTCATTTTTCGGCCAATCGCGCACCATCACGGGCCAGACGCCGGGCTGTTGTTTCAGCCAATCCATCAACAGCGCGCAGCCGGCGAAATATTCATGCGCCATCGCCTTGCTGCTGGGCCCGCCCGCGAGCAGCACGATCTTGGTCATGCCCGGCTTCGGGGCATCGACCTCCAGCGGCACACGCGACTGATCGTAAGAGGGAGCAGCGAGGGCGTTGAGGCACAGGGTGAGCAACCCGAGGAGCAGGGGGGGGAGTTTCATAGGGTAAAATCGACTCTGACGAGACGAAGAGGAATCCGCGCAGGAGCGATACAATTTTTCGATCACCACCTTCCGCCGCCACGCGTTGCCTCGGGCTTCGTGCCGCAACCGCCCACCTCCGCCCACCTCCGCCGCACCTCCCATCACCGCCCCACCCTGCGCTGAAGTCCCTCACACCGTCGCCGGCACGACGTAGCCTGCACGGTAAACGCGCGTCAGCAGCGCATCGGCCTCCCGGTCGTTCACAAATTTCTCCTGCGCGCCGTTGAACTTCAACGAACGTCCGACGCGATACGAAATGTTTGCGAGGTGGCAGAGCGACGTGGACATATGCCCGTCGTGGATGTCGCTGTGCAGGACGTCATTCTTCCCCGCGCGCAGGGCCTCGAGGAAGTTCGCCCAGTGGTTGGCGCGTTCGCGCTCGGCCATCGTGGATTCGGCAAACGGTTTCTTCTCCCGCCGACGAAACGCCTTCCACGTGTTACCGCTGATTTCGAGCCAGCCTTCCGAGCCGTAAAAAAGATTTCCGACTTCCTGGCCCGCGCTGCCTTCGTGGTTCGTGTAGCGGCCGCGCGTCTCCAGCTCGATGATTTTTCCGTCGGCGTACGTGTAGGCGGCCATCTGCGTGTTCGGCGTCTCCTGCGCAGTCTTGTCGTGGCCGTAGGTCTCGACGTCGCCATACACACGCTTGCCGGGCGTCTTGACGGCTTCGTCCTGCGTGAAGCCAAACATTCCGCCCGCCGAATAGACCGCGACCGGGTGCTCGTTTTTCCGCATCCCCCAGCGCGCGATGTCCAGCTGGTGCGGCCCGGTGTTGCCGGTATCGCCATTGCCCGTATCCCAATACCAATGCCAATTGTAGTGGCTGCGTTTTTCATTGTAGGGGCGCAGCGGTGCGGGCCCGAGCCAGCGGTCGTAATGGAACGTGGCCGGTGGGGTACCCGCCTTCGCCATTCCATACGAATCACGCGCCTTGAAGCAGAGCGCGCGCGCCATGAAGAGCTCGCCAATCCCGCCGCGATGGAGAAACGCGATCGCCTCGCGCACATTTTGCGACGAGCGGTTGTTCAACCCGACCTGCATACGCCGATCATACTTGCGGCCCGCTTCGATCATTTTCCGACCTTCCCAAATGTTATGCGACGCCGGCTTCTCGACGTAGACGTGCTTGCCCGCCTGACACGCCCAGACCGCCGCGAGCGCGTGCCAGTGATTCGGCACGACAATCGAGACGGC
>CAMCHO010000047.1 GCA_945874455.1 Opitutus sp. GAS368
AGGCCGGCGGGGTGGGCGGCGTCGACGGCGGCCCAGTTGACGAAGATGAACGTGAAGGGCCACGCGGCGAGAATCCAGCCGACGGTGCCGCCCATGCGCACGATGCCGAATTCCTTTTCCGGGTTCTTCATATTGGCGAACGCGATCGAATTGGTGATTGAGATCGTCGGCACGTAGAGGAGGCAGTGCACGAGCATCAGGAGGAAGAACGGGAGAAACTCTTTGGTGAAACCGCAGCCGAGAATCGCCAAGCCGCCGATGAGGTGGGAGAAGGCGAGAAATTTCTCGGGGTTAAATTTCCGGTCGGCCCACTGGTTGCTGAAGAACATGCCGACGATCGAGGCGACCGGGAAGGCGTTTAGAATCAGCGACTGTTGTCCGGGCGTGAAGCCGAGGCTCGGGAGGTAGCCGAAGATCAACGGGAGCCACGCGCCCCAGATGAAAAACTCGAGCACCATCATGAAGAAGAGGCGACCTTTAGGGGAAGATTCGGAGGTGGACATAGAGGTAAAACGAGGAGGGCGGAGGGTGGCGAGAGCGGGCGAAAGAAAACCTGAACGAACAAGAATAGAAAGAACGTGGCACGGGCGCGCGGCGCGGGGCGAGCCCGAAGATGCAGGAGTTGCGTGGTCGTCGAGAAGTGGCGTGACCGCAGGACCCGAGCGTGGGTAGGCTGGGGACGCCGATGAGTGCGTCCACTACCGATCCGAAAAAAATCCTGCGTGAGCTGGTCGCGTTGCCGAGTGTGCATCCGGAGGCGGACGCGGTGGGGACGGTGCCGGGGGAAGCGGCGATGGCGGGGTGGATGGCGGATCATTTGCGGACACTCGGGGCGGCGGTGAAAATCTCGCTGATTGCGCCGGGGCGGCCGAGCGTGGTGGGCGTGTTTGAGCCGGCACGGAAGGCGCGGGCGACGGTGGTGTTTGCGCCGCACCTCGACACGGTGGGCGTGCGCGGGATGACAGTGCCCGCGTTTAAGCTCACCGAAAAAAAAGGCCGGCTGCATGGTCGCGGGGCGTGCGACACGAAAGGGCCGACGGCGGCCATGCTCGCGGCGGTGGGTGCCTGGCTGAAATCGGCGGACCGGCGGACGGCGGATATCCGCTGGGTCGTCGCGGCGACGGCGGGGGAAGAGCAAGGGAGTCTAGGCGCGCAGGCGCTGGTGAAGGCAGGGTTTCGCGCGGATTTTGCGGTGGCGCTGGAGCCGACGGATTTGAAGGTGGTCGCTGCTGCGAAAGGCGTGTTGCGCGTGTGGATCGCGGTGCCTGGGCGCGCGGCGCATGGAGCGAAGCCGGAGCGGGGTGACAATGCGGTCTATCGCGCGCTGCCACTCGTGCAGGCGCTGAAGGAGGAGCTGGCGCCGTGGCTCGCGGCGCAACGGCATCCGGTGTTGGGTGGGTGCAGCCTGAATCTGGGGATTTTGCAGGGTGGGGGTGAGCTCAACATGGTGCCGGGGCTGTGTAGGATCGGATTGGATATCCGGGTGCATCCCGGGTGCTCCGCGGCGGAAGTGCGACGACGGATCGCGGAGTTGGTCGCGCGGCACGCACCGCAGGCGAAGGTGAGTTTGCACCGTGAAGGGCCGGCGTTTGTGACGGAGAAAACGGAGCCGTGGGCGCGGCGGTTGCGCGCGGTGGGGCGCGGATGGGCGGCGGCGGACTGGTTTTGCGATGCGAATATTTTCGCGGCGCAAGGGATTCCGGCGGTGGCGTTTGGGCCTGGGAGTATCCGGCAGGCGCATACGAAGAACGAGTTTATCGAGGAGCGGGAGCTCTTGGCCGGGGCGGCGGCGTTCGGGGCGTTTATGCGGAGTGGCGGCGGCGGGTAGATTTGCCTGCGGGTGTGAGGCTCGGATTTGCGCTTTCGTCAGCAATGTTTTCTGCCACGGTCCGGCGTCACATGGTTTTCACTACGCCGGTTTCCCGCAATCCCGATCGCACGCGCCGCCGCCTCTTACGGGCAGCCATCAAGCTGTTTGCGCAGCAGGGGTTTCACGCGGTGTCGGTCGATGCGATCGTCGATTTGGCCAAGGTGAACAAGCGGATGGTTTACCATTATTTCGGGAGCAAGGATGCGCTGTTTGAGGCGGCGCTCGTCGAAGTGTATGGGCGCATCGAGTCGATCGAATTCCACGCGGTAGAGCTGGGGCGCGATCCGGCGGAGAAACTGGCGCGGCTGTTGGAAAGTTATTTCGCGTTTTTGGACGATGAGCCGGAGTTCACGCGCCTGCTCCAGTGGGAAAATCTTGAAAAGGGACGTCACCTCACGAAGGCGAATCACCTGCTGACGAAGAATCCGTTTTTCGAGCGGTTTCAGGCCATCGTGCAGGAAGGCATCGCCGCGGGTGATTTTCGCACGGACCTGAATGTGGCGCACCTGCTGATCCACTTCATCGGCCTGTGCTTCATCTATCACTCGAACCGCTTCTCTTTGTCACAGAGTCTGAATCTGGACCTCGGCAACGTGGAGGTGAAGCAGCAGGGCTTGCGGCAAGTGCTCGCGCTGGTGTTTGCGGGGATTGCGAAGCGGTAGGGCGCGGCGGCGTCAGAGGGTCTCGAGCAGCGACTTCAGATTGTGGAGACAGGTGCGGCTGGCGACTTCGCCGCCGTGGGAGAAGGCGTGGCCGGCGGGGAGATGGAGGAGTTTTTCGTCAATTTTCTCGAGGCGCCAGTGGGTCTCGAGCGAGAGGAGGCCGGAGTAACCGGTCGTGCGGAGGGCGCGGAGGTGGGCGGTCCAATTGACTTCGCCGAGACCGACTGGCGTGCCGGCGGCGATGTGCGCGGAGCCGGACGTGTGGGCCGTGTGGCGGACGGCGTCTTTGACGTGGAGATGGAAGAGGCGGGGGGCGAGGCGGACGAGGTCGGCGGGGGTGGCGGGGGCGGCACCGGGGACGTAGAGAACGTTGCACGGGTCCCAGATCGCGCCGACGCGATCGGCCGGGAGCGGGGCGAGAATGGCGAGCGTTTCGTCGGCGGTGGCGGCGAGGCAGGAGTGTTCGTTCTCGACGCCGAGGCGGATGCCGGAGCCGGCGGCGAGTGCGACGAGGCCGTGGAGGTGCTCGATCACGCGCTGCTGTTTCGCGGGCTCGGCGGGATGGGGTGTGCGGAGAAACGTGAAGACGCGGAGGAGGCCGGCGTTGAGCTCGTGGGCGACCTCGAGGCTGCGTTTGAAAATATCGCGGTGGGCGGCGATCGCGGTGGTGTCGTCGAGATCGCATTTAAAGACGGGCGTGGCGCACCCGACGACGCGCCAACCTTCGGCGCGGGAGGCGGTGTTGACCTCGGCGATATCGGACCGGGTGAGGTCTTTGAAGGCGCGGCCGTTGAGGCTGCGGAGTTCGATGCCGGGGAGGCGGAATTCGCGGACGAAGGCGGAGATGACGGGAAGGTCTTGGGAGACTTCGTCGGAGATGATCGTGATGTTGTCGGGAAATTTCATGGACGGAGAGCGGAGGCGGAAGACGGAGGTTTTACCGCTAAGGGATTTCGCCACGGGGGCGAAACCTTATTCACTCCTCCGGCTGATCGCCGGTGGAGGAGGTGGTGGGGTTCGCTGGTGGCGAACGGGGAGATGACGGGGAAATTACTTCGCACCGGCTTTTTTGAGAACTTCGGCGAGGGTGACGAGGGCGCCGCCGCGACGTTTGCTTTCGTCGGCGGCTTCCATGAAGGCGATGAGCTCGAGGGTGGTCTCGGGGGCGACCGGCGAGATGCGAGTCTGGAGGAACTTCATGATTTCGGCGGTGAGGCCGTAGTAGTTTTGTTTCTCACCGGCGGTGGCGACGCCCTTGGTGCCGACGGCGGTCACGCCGTAGCCCTTGAAGGTTTTGCGGTTGCCCTGCGCGATGCCCACGCGTCCGTCCGACCAGACGCCGGTGATGATGTCGGTATTTGCCGCGCGGGTGCGTTGGACGGACACGCAGCCGGGCCCGAGGACGGTGTAGAGGGCTTCGACGCAGTGAATGCCATACCAGAAAAAGTCGGGGTGGTGCGGTTCGAACTCGGCCGGTCCGATGGAGTAAACGGAGGTGATGTCACCGATCTTGGCGAACTTGGAGGCGAAGGTTTCGGGTGGATAGCGGAGCGACGAAGAACTGAAGATCGGGATGTTGTGTTCGCGGGCGAGGCGGACGATCTCGACGGCGTCTTTGAGGGAGCCGGCGAGTGGCTTATCGATGAAGACGGGTTTTTTCGCGGCGAGGGTCTGGCGGAATTGTTCGAGGTGGGGGCGGCCGTCGACACTTTCGATCAGGATGGCGTCAACGTTGGCAGAGAGTTCCGCGATCGTGGCGTAGATTTTGACCCCATATTTTTCGACGAGCTCCTTGGTGTAGCCATCGACGCGGGAGGCGCTCGATTCGATATCGGGGCTGCCGCCTTTGAAGGCTGCGACGACTTTCCCGCCGGGGACGTGGTTGGGGGCGGTGGGGTCGTTGAAGGTTTTGGTAAACGCGATGACGTGCGAGGTATCGAGGCCAATGATACCGAGGCGGAGCGGGGCCGGATCGGCGGCGCGGAGGGGCAGGAGCGCGAGGAGGATGGAGGTGAGGAGGAAGCGCATGGGATTGAGGGTTTTGGATTTGGGGTTGGGGCTAGGCGAGGAGGGAGGCGGCGGCACTGTCGATGTAGAGGGTGGCGTCAGGATGGAGGCGGAGGATCGAGGCGGGGCATGCGGTCGTGATCGGGCCCTGCACGGTGGCGCGCACGGCGTCGGCTTTACGAGGACCGGGGACGTGAACGCTGAGGCGTTTCGCTTGGCGGAAAATGGAGATGGTGAGGGTGAACGCGTGGAGCGGAACGTCGGCGAGGGTGGGGAAGCAGCCGTCGTTGACCTGTTGTTGGCGGCAGCTGAGGTCGAGCTCGACGACTTTTACGAGGTGGGGGTCTTCGAAGTCGGCCACGGGTGGATCGTTGAAAGCGATGTGGCCATTTTCGCCAATGCCCAGGCAGATGAGATCGATGGGTTGTTCTTGGAGGAGGGCGGTGTACTGTGCGGCGACGGTGGTGGCGTCGGGCTGTTCGGCGGGGAGGGGGTGGAAGCGCGCGATGGGGACGTGGCGCAAGAGGTGCTGCTGAAGGTAGTGACGAAAACTTTGTGGGTGGGCGGCGGTCAGGCCGACGTAGTCGTCCATGTGAAACGCGGTGATGCGCGACCAGTCGAGAGCGAGACCGCATTGGGCGGGGTCGATGAGGGCTGCGAGGAATTGGTCCTGCGACGGAGCGCAGGCGAAGATGACGCGGGCTTCGCCTTGGCGGGCGATGACGCCGTGGAGGTGGGCGGCGACGGCGCGCGCAGCGGCTCGCCCGAGGGTGGGACGGTCGGCGTGGACTTCGACTGCGAGGCGGCCGGAGGTGAGATAGTGCGGAGCGTTGACGGGCATGGCGGATGAAAGGGAATGACTAATGACTAATGTCGAGACTGGGGAGAGTCAGGCCGAAGGCGGCGGCGGGGGCGGTGGACCAGAGGGCTTGGGCGGCGGCAGGGGCGAGTCCTAGCCATGCGGATACATGGCGGACGCCCTCGTCGGGGGTGAGCGTCGAGCCGGCGAAGCCTGGGCCGCCGGGTTGACGGGCGATGCGGTCGGGGCCGACGTCGATTTCGTGAGGACCGATGGTGTAGCGGCCGGGACCGGCGCCCGCGCCGGCCATGGCGTCGGTGGTGAAAAGAATGCGGCCGGCGGGTTTGGCGCGGAAAAAATTGCGGAGCGCGAACGAGGGCAGGTGAACTCCGTCGGGAATGAAGCAGGCGGTGAGTTCGTCGCGGGCGAGGAGGCGTTGGACGATGTTGTCGTGGCGGTGGAGCTGGAGTGGGCAACCGTTGCCGACGTGGGTGGCGAAGCGGGCGCCGGCGCGGATGGCTTCGTCGATCTGGGCTTCGGTGGCGTTCGTGTGTCCCAGCGAAATATGGACGCCCGCGCGCGTCAGGGCGGCGATGAACTCGGCGCTGCCGGGCCATTCGGGGGCGACGGTGACGAGGCGGATGCGACCGTTGGCGGCGGCTTGGAGGCGCGCGAATTCGGTGAGCGAAGGAGCGTGCATCGGTCCGGCGGGGTGGGCGCCGCGGTAGCCGGGCTCGGGACTCAGCCACGGACCTTCGAGGTGGTAGCCCAGAATCGCGGTGGCGGAGCCGGGCGAAGCGGCGCAGAGTTTTTCAAAGGCGGCGAAACGGTGAGCGAGGGCATCGCTGTCGTCGGTGATGAACGTCGCGAAGATGCCGGCGGTGTGATGGTGGCGGAGCGTCGCGACGGCGTGGTCGAATTGCGTTACGGTCAGGTCGTCGCGCTGAAAATCGACGCCGCCGAAACCGTTGACTTGAAAATCGAAGAGACTGGCGGGAGGCATGCGGGAAGAGAGAGGAAGAAGGGGAGGGTGCGCCGGAGTGCTGGGTCGTGTCGATGCCGTTGAGAGGTAAAATTTGAGAGCTGAGGGATTGAACTTTAGAGCTGAAATGCGCGCGACCACGCTTGGTCGCCCGATGCACCGTTTGGTTTTGCCTTCTGCATTCTGCGCTTGGCTTTCGACTGAATTTCTAGGGCTAGGCGAGCCAGCGAGCTAAATTGGCGGCGACAAAGTCATCGTCAACGAGCCACGGATAGGCATGGGCTACGCGGGTAATCTCGGCGGACTGACCGGGGGAGAGTCGTTCGTGCGGGTCGAGGCACGCGGTGGTGGCGAGGAGGCCTTGGCGGCGGAGCGCTTCGTGGATGCCAGGGAGACAGCCGGCAAATTGATGGGCGGCATCGAAGAGCGCGGCGTTGGCGTCGGTCAGGGCGGCGTTGCGGTCGAGCCAAGTGGCGTCGAGGCGAGGACGGAGGCGGGCGCGTTTGAGGTCGGCGAAGAGGCGGACGGCAGCGTGGGTCCAGACGCCCCATTGGCCGAGGAGGCCGCCGTCGATGTGGCGCGTGCGTCCGGCGAAGGTGAACGGGGTGAGGAGGTCGGCGAGGATGTTGTCGTCGTTGCCGGTGTAGAGGGCAACGTCGTCGCGGCCGGCAGTGAGGACGGCGCGGATGACGTCGAGTGTGCGGTAGCGGTTGAAGGGGGCGATTTTGATGGCGACAAGTTCCGGGATGTCGGCGAACGCGCGCCAGAACGTGTAACTGAAAACGCGGCCGCCGACGGCGGGTTGCAGATAGAAACCGATGAGTGGAATCTCTCGGGCTACGGCGCGACAGTGGGCGAGGATTTTTTTCTCGGTGTCGGCGGGGGCGGTCCAGTTGCCGAGGCTGAGGAGGCCGGCGTGATAGCCGAGGGCACGGGCAGTGCGCGCTTCCGCGAGGGCTTGCGGGGTGCGGCCGCAGAGGCCGGCGATGACCGCGAACGGACGTGGCTGAAGCTGGGCGCGAGTGGGGCGCGCGGCGGAGAGCCAGGCGGCGGTGGTTTCGGCCGCGAGACGGAGGACAGGTTTATAGAGTGCGATGTGGGGATCGCGGATGGCGAACTGGGTGGAGTGAACGCCGACAGCAAGTCCGCCGGCACCCGCGTCGAGGTAGTAGCGGACGAGGGCGCGTTGGTGAGTTTCGTCCCAGCGGCGGCTGGCGGTGAGCGCGAGCGGAAGGGCGGGGATGAGTTGGCCGGCGCGGAGGTGGGAACGGAGGGCGAGGGGGAGCACGGCGGCGGCGGAAGGCAGGAGACGGGATGACGCGAGACGGGATGACGCGTGCGGAAATCAGTAGCGACCGTCGCGGCGTTCGAAGCCGGTAGGTTTGCCCCACGTCTCGCCCCCGGCGCGGAGCCACGCGACGATCCAGTGCATCATGGTGTCGATGGAGGTGATGGGTGCACCGAAGAGTTGGTGGGAACGGGTGGCGTTGTTGAGCCAAGCGGTGGCGGCTTCAGCGCCGGTCACGCTCCCGGTCACGCCGGCGATAGCGCCGAAGCGGTGGACGAGATCGCGCACGGAAAGAATTTCGCCGCCAGTGATGTTAATGGGCACGGCGGGCGAACCGGCGAGCTCGAGCGCTTGGATGCTGTGGGCGACGGCGTCGGTCTGCCAGATGACGTTGACGTAGCCCATCGTGACGTCGACGGGCTGGTGGGCGAGGACGCGTTGAGCAATGTCGACTAGCAGGCCGTAGCGGAACTCGACGGCGTAGTTGAGGCGAATCAGTGCGACCGGGTTGCCGTGCTCTGCCGCCGCGGCCGCAAATACTTCCTCGCGTGACAGACAGGAGGCCGCGTAGTCCCCAATGGGCGCGGGTGGCGTCTGCTCCGTGGCACCGCCTGATGCGGAGGTCACGAAAGGGTAAACGCAACCGGAGGAAAACACGACGATGCGGGAGCGAGGGAAGCGGGCGGCAACGCGACGGGGGAGCTCGATGTTGACGGCGTGGAGCAGATCGGGGGACGAAGCGGTGCCAAATTTTACTCCGGCGAGGAAAAAAACGGTAGGGGCCTCAGGCAACGCGGCGAGGCCAGCGGGATCGGTGAGATCACACGCTAAGGATTCGATACCGCGCGAACTGAAAGCTGCGCGGTCACGCAGCGTGTTGAAGCGAGAGACGGCGATGACGCGATCGTTGCGGCCGAGTTCATTGAGCGTGCGCCGGAGCATGATCGCGAGATGGAGGCCAATCTTGCCGCCAGCGCCGAGCACGAGAAAGGGACCGGGAGTGCGGTCCAGCACTGCCCTGACGAAAGGCGTGGGCTGGGCGAGAAAATCGTCCACTGACTCCGCAGTGCACGGCAAGCGCGGGGGGGCCGACTGAAGCGAAGGGAAAACGGTCATCGAGTAACCAAGCAGTTATTAATAAGCCCGTGCGCACAAGGGCATTTTTGCGCGGCCGTGAGATGGACTGCGGTTGCGCAGCCACCTAAAAACATGGTGCCCGGGACCGGACTCGAACCGGCACTTCCTTTCGGAAATCTGATTTTAAGTCAGAAGCGTCTGCCATTTCGCCACCCGGGCAACACGGCGGTGAACTTGAGAGCTGCGTTCGCGAATTGCGAGCCAAACCCAAGTGAGTTCAATGTTGAGCCTTGCCGGGGGCGGAGCGGGTGACCACGTTGCGCGCCAGTGAAAATTGGATTTCTCGGCGGGAGTTTCGATCCTGTACATTTTGGTCACCTGATGGCCGCACAAGACGCCTACGAGCAGCACAAGCTGGACCGGCTCATTCTCGTGCCCGCTGCTCAGGCGCCGCTCAAGCCCCATGAAGTGCAGTCGTCCAGTGAGGCTAGGCTGGCGATGCTCCGCGCGGCGGTCGAGTGGGACCGCAGATTTGAGATTTCCGATGTCGAACTGCGACGTGGCGGGGTGAGCTACACGATCGACTCGGCTCGCTACTTTCGGGCGCTGTATCCGCATGATGAACTTTATTGGATAATCGGCGGTGACCAGTTGCCTAAATTGCATCTCTGGCAAAATATTAACGAACTCGTTGGCCTGATGGAGTTTATTTTTCTGGAGCGTCCGGGTATTCAAGTGCGGGCCCATCCGGAGATTCCGGGCCTGTGCTTGCACCGGTGTGATGGGCACCTCTTGGCGATCAACTCCACTGAGTTGAGAGAGCGCACTCGCCTAGGCTTGGCCTTGGATTATTTTGTGCCGCACAAGGCCATTGTCTACATTAAGGAAAAGGGATTGTATCGGGTCACTTCATGAAATCGAAATCGAAAAAACAAGCGACGCTTGAGCTGGTAAAACTTTGCTGTCGCGCACTCGACGACAAAAAGGCGGGGGATTTACGAGTGCTGGATGTTAGTGATCAATCGTCAATTACGGATTACTTGATTATTGCCACCGCCACGTCTGATCCGCATCTGCGGGCCTTGCGTGTCGAGCTGGAGAAAGTGATCGATGCGACGCGAACGCGAATTGTTGGCATCGAAACGTCACTGGAGAGTGGCTGGACGGTGGTCGATGTGTTCGATCTCATGGTGCACCTCTTTTCGGCTGACCGGCGTGCTCATTACGGGCTCGAGAATCTTTGGAAGGATGCGGTCGACGTCTCGGTCGCCAAAATGTTGGCTGTGGAGAAGCCAAAAATTGTGAAGAAACGGGCGGTAGCTCCGCGCAAGACTCGTGTTGCGAAGGGGTAGAGGCGAAATCTGGGCCCGTGGTCTTACTACGCTAAGTGATGCTAATCGGGGGCTTATGGCGTAGTATGATCACGGTTTTGACCTTGAAGACAGAAACGTGTCGTGTTCTCTGTTGGCATTCCTCGTATTTAAGCGGAAATCGTCCATCCCTAGTTAATAACCAGTTGATCCCATGAAAAAGAATACGTCATCCGAGGGTTTTACCCTCGTCGAAATCATGATCGTCCTTGTCATCATTGGCCTCTTGGCTGCGATGGCGTTTCCTGCATTCCAAAAGGTCCGCACCTCCTCGCAGGACAAACTGGTCCTCAATAATGCGCGCCAAATGGCCGCCGCAGCGGATCAATATTTCCTCGAGAAGGGTGTTTCGACCGTAACGCAGGGCGATCTGGTCGGTGCTGCCAATTTTGTGAAGGTCCTGAATCTCGTAGCTAACGAGACCTATCCTACTCACTACACGCAAGGGGTTACGATCACGGTCTCAGGCATTGCCGGAGCCCGCACGGTCACCTACGCGCCGTAATCGATTGCTCGTTTTGTTATTTTAAGCCGTCCGCCCAAAAGGCGGACGGCTTTTTATTTCGGATCCTGATCGCCAACGGGCTTTTCATTTTCGATCGCACCCGCATCCTTCCCCTGCGCATGAATCGAGACTCCTTGGCCCCTTTCGTTCAAGACCGGCGCGTGGGGTTGTTTTTACTTTCGACCGTCCTGGCCATGGTGCTCGGGTTCGTGGCGATACCGGACTCACCGGCGATCGTCTTCGTTTCCAAGGCCGGTTTTTGGTTCGTGCTCCTCGCTTTTGCGATTTTCGTGCACGCCCTGTGGCAGACTTGGGCCGATGAAATTCGGGGGCTGTGCTGGCGAACCGTCGACTGGACATCAGTCGCCGTCGTCGTCGTCGGTGGCGTCATTTTGCTCGTTCACGAGACGTTCGGTTTCAAAATCGTGATGGATGAAATCATGCTGCTCGGAACGTCGATGAGCATGCATCTCGACAAGACCGTCCTTACGCCGATGCGCGGCAGCGATATCCAAGGGACCTTTGTCATCCTCGACGGTATGCTGGACAAGCGTCCGCTTTTTTTCCCGTTCCTAGTTTCACTCTTGCACGACCTGACGGGGTATCGACCCGCCAACGTGTTTATTCTGAATAGCGCGCTCACCTTCGTCTTCCTCGGTCTCGTCAACGCCACGGGACGACTCTTGGCGGGGAGGGTCGCCGGCTGGCTCGGGGTCGCGCTCTTGGTGGGCCTACCGTTGCTCGCGCACAATGCGACGGGCGGAGGGTTTGAATTGCTCAACCTCGTGATGATTGTGAGCACGATGTTGCTCGGTGCGCGCTATGTCGAAAAAATGGATACCGCCTCGTTAACGGCGTTTTGTTTCTCCGCGCTCTTGCTGGCGCAGGTCCGCTACGAGTCCGTGATCTGGTTGCTCCCGGTGGCTTTGATCGTGCTGTGGGTTTGGTTGCGCGAAGGACGCGCGATGCTCGGGTGGCCGGTGATCTTTGCTCCGCTGCTGATGATCCACTACCCGCTTCAGCACCGGATCTTTGACCTGCGGGCATCCGCGTGGGAACTCGGTAGCAAGCCAGGCGCCACGACGCCCTTCGCGCTGAGTTACGTCCCGGATAATATCTCGCATGCGCTCAATTATTTTTTTGGAAAGGCAGCCGAGCAGCCGAATTCCCTCGTGCTGTCGCTGTGCGGTTGCCTCGCGGTGCCATTTTTCGCGCTGCTGGTGCTGAAACGTTTCCGCTCCCTTGCGACCGAATCCCCGACGGTCGTTGCCACGACTTTCTTCGCGATTGGTTTCGCGGTGCAGTTCGCGCTCTTGATGAGCTATTTTTTCGGCCAGTTCGACAATATCGTCATCAGCCGGCTGAGCTTACCGACCCAACTTGGAATGGTCGTCGCAGTGCTCGCGGTCGTGCCCCAATTTTCCAAGCCAGCGGTTGTGCGCGGGCTCTTGGTGATCGCGGTCTTCGGCTTGCTCGCGCGCAGTGTTCCTGCGATGGCGGCGCACGCTTATTCGCAGGAGTACCTGCCGGGAAAGGAAACGGCGTGGCGTCGCGAATTCATGGCCGGGCAGTCGAGGCGGGACTATCTCGTGATCGATAACGACTCCATTCTCTGGATCGCCCACAAGATTTCCGCGACACCGGTGTTGCAAGCGAAAGGCCCGCGCCGGGCCGCGCTCATCTTCCTGATGCGCAATCGCGCGTTTGCCGACATCTTCGTTTTTCAACGCCTCAACATCGACCCCGACACCGGAATCAAGACCTTGCGCGATGGCGATGATCTGGGCCCTGATTTCGTGCTGGAGACCTTCCGCGAGGAGCGCCTCCAGACCCTCACCCTGACGCGTCTCAGTCGGCTTAAGGAAATCAAAGACGGGGCTGTTTCGCTCAAGGAGCCAGACGCAGTGATCCACGTGGTCGGGAAATCCCCGCAGGAAATTGAGAGAGCCCGTCAAGCCTACTTGGAAAATTTTTTGAAAATGCTCCCGTGAGGAGCTCTCCTGTCGATCCCGCCGACTGCTCTCACCGTGATCCGCAAGCTGTGCAACCTGCTCCGCGACACCGCTGATCGTCGTCGCCCGTTGCTGTTCGTGCTGTCGACTGCCCTGGCGTTGGTCCTCGGGATTGCCGCGGTCACGCCGTCCGAGGCGGAAAAATTGATCGGGGCCGGAGGTTATTACTACATGCTGGGACTGTTTTCGCTGTTCGTTGTGTATGGGGCGCGCGTGTGGGCGGAGCGCCCGTTGGTGTGGAGGGCGTGGGTACGCGCGCCGGGCCTGGTGGGTATCGTAGTGTTGGGTACGACCGCCGTCGCGATCTGGTGCGACCCGTTCAAGCACAAGATCCTCTTCGATGAATATGTCCTGCAGGGCACGGCCTTCCACATGCATGCGACCAAGGAAATCGGCACGATCATCCGCGCCTATGATGTTTGGGGCACGTGGTTGCCGATCGATACGTTTTTCGACAAACGCCCCTATTTTTTCACGTTTCTGCTGTCCTTGTTGCACGACCTATCGGGCTACCGCGTGGGCAATGCTTTTGTGCTCAATGCGGCCTTGGCGCCGGTCTGCCTTGCGCTCGTCTGCTGGCTGGGCCACGCGCTCGCGGGCCGTGGTCCGGCGCTGTTGGCAGTCGCCTTGCTCGGTACGATGCCGCTGCTGGGCCAGCAGGCCTCCGGCGCCGGGATGGAGCTGCACAACCTTACCATGCTCGCTCTGGTGATGGTGATCGCGATCCTCTATCTGCGGGCCCCCTCGCCGGACCGGCTCTCGCTGCTCGTGCTTGGCGCTGTGCTGCTGGCGCAGAGCCGCTATGAATCGGCGGTTTTTGTCGTGCCGGTGGCCGCAGTGATTGTGGCCGGCTGGCTGCGTGCCCAGCGTGTGTTTTTTACGTGGCCGACGATCTGCGTGCCGCTCCTCCTCGTCCCCTGCTTGTGGCACAACCGGGTGCTCTCGGCCTCGCCGTCGCTCTGGCAGTTGCAAAAAGGGCAGACCTCGCGCTTCAGCGTGGATTACCTTCCGGGCAATCTCGAAGGTGCGTGGAATTTCTTTTTCAACTTCAGCCCGCATCTTCCGAATTCGTGGTACCTCTCGATCCTCGGCGCGCTCGCCTTCGGGTGGGCGCTGATTGCGGGTTTACGCTGGGCACGGTCTCCTCGTCGCGGACTGCTGAGGCCGGAGATGTTCGTGCTCGTCGCGTTCGGTGTGGGGATCGCGGCAAATCTCGCGCTGTTGATGTTTTATTATTGGGGCCGGCTTGACGACACCATGGCCTCGCGTTTTGCCCTGCCCACCTGCTTGGGGCTCACGCTGCTGGTCGCGCTCGCCTTGCACCGGCTTTGCGCGTGGCGTGCAAACGCGACTCGATGGGCGGCGGCAGGGCTGGCGCTCTGGGCGCTCACGTGGTGCCTTCCGGCCATCGCGCGGCACACTTACACGAGCCAGAACTTGGTGATGCAGGAGATTGAGTGGGAGTATGAAGAACTCATGCGCCGACCGGGGCCTTTGCTTTTTATTAATAATAAGTCGTCGATCCCGTTTGTGCTGTGGCGCGTTCCCACGATCATCAACAGTGTGGGGCGCCAGCGCGCCGCGCAGATTAGCTACCACCTGCGGGAAGGCACGTTTCGGGAGGTCATTGTGGCTCAGGCGCTCCGACCCACGTCACCGCTCGGTGAAATGGGAGTCGATCCTCTCGACGTGATGCCCGAAAGCTACCGACTGGAGTTGATCGCGGAAAAACGTTTTGGCGGACGCTATGCGCGTCTCAGCCGCCTGATCGGCATCGACGAACCGCCGGCCTCGCCGCCAAAGGGGCCAGCCTCGGTATCAGAGGTGCAATGACGGTGTCCCTCAGGCCGCGCCGCCCCGGGTGCGTGTTCGTAGTGATCGCCGCTCTTTCTTTCGCCAGCTTTACTTTTAATCGGGAATTTTTCTGATCGCCGGGGTCAATCACTATGGCGGGTGGTGTCTGGATTCCTCCGCTATGGTGGCGTCGAACGACGTGCTCGCCGAGGGCTCGATCCTTTCGGGCCCGAAGCGCGCGGTTGTTTTAATCGCCCGCACGTCGGCGCTGCTGAGCTGGCTGCGCACGGCCCTCGGACGCCGGGGCGTGATGCGCGGGTATCGGGGGCGCTGGCCGCGCTGGTATGGGGCGGAGGGATGCTGGTTTTGACCGAGGTTCTCAGTGGGCTCGCCGCTGCGTTTCATCTTTCGGCGCGTCGTCGACGCGATGAGCGTGCGGCTCGAAGTGTCGAACCCCCATGCGACGGTTTGCGAATGACGCCTGCTGCTCGACGGCTGGCGTAGCGACGCTGCGATTCGAACCAGCGAGGGAAACGTAGGTGGCGCAGGTGCCCCTCGCGCCTTTGGCCGAGTAGCGCGAGCGGTCGGTGCTCGCCTTTCGGGAAGGAACGACGTCGTTCCCCTGGCTATTTTTTCAGTGGTTAGATCGACGAACGTTAGGCTTGGCGCTCAAGGTGGTGGCGCTGCCGCGGTCCTTTCGATGAGAGCGCTCCAGTCTTTGAGTGAACCGCCGGTGGCGGCCGCCACGTCGTCGTCGCTGAGTCGAAAGACAAGAATGGAGTAGCCGATGTTTGCGATCGCGGGCTTCACGCGCAAAAAATGGCTGAGCCGAGCAAAACGAAGGACCTCGTAGCGTTTCCAAGCGGTTTTCCATTTCACTTCCGGTGCATCGTGCAGGAGTTCAGCGCGGCGGATCGGGTCTTTTTGGTAGGCCAGCAGCAGCGCCTCCAGCGGGCGGAGTGTTTGATATTCGGCCTCGCGGTCGAGGGTCCAGTTTCCCCGCACTGAACTATAGACGTGCTGCAGCATCGTCGCGCTCACGCAGTAGATGCCGGCTGATAACGGATGCCACGGACGTTCGGGCCCGACTTCGGGCAGCGCTGGCAAACGGGTCGCACGAATGCCCTCGTGGTCCGGATCACCGGTGCCGAAGTAGGCGAGAAAGGCCTGCTCGTGCTTCGCGTGGCGGTTCAGCCATTCGGCTAATCCCGGGAGGTCTTGTCCCCAATCGAGCGAGCTATCGACGAGGTGTCTCCACCCATTCGCCGGACCGCCGGCGACGCTATTGAAATACGCCAGATAGTGCGGCCTGATTAAGCAGGATTCCGTCACGTGCCAAACCGTCAGGGAAGATACGAGCAATGCCGCGAATGGTCGGCGAAAATCCAGCCAAGTACCGAACGCTCCGGCGGCGATGAAAAGAACGGGATAGGTGGGCAGAATGTGACGGTGCCCGATATTGAGGTGACTGGCGAGGGAGGTCGCCCAATACACTCCGAACAGGATCAGGAGCGGGGTAAAGGGCCGGAGACGTGTGAGCACGGTCCTAATTCCCGATGCTTTCACTGGTCGGAATCCCGCGACTACGCCGACCAAAATAAGTAGCAGAAAGGGGAGCGTGGTTTTGGCGACAAAGGTATAGGGGAAAAAAGAGATCCATCCTGTGAGGCTGTAGTCGCCGTTGAGGAAAGCGCCCCGTTGTTGTGAGAATTGCAGTACAAACGCCGAGCCATAAAGAAACGCGTCGGGCAGCGCCTGCCATGCGCGAAGCTGAATGAAGAGTGTTCGCGGCCAGCCCATGTCCTGCAATAGCCACCCCCATCCGTGGTTGAAACTTGCGCCGTTGGCGAGCGCGGGCGCGAAGGCGTCGAAGCGCAGACCGTAGAATACCCAGATAATCGCCCCCGCCGCGACGACGTGTGCGGCCGTCGAGCGGGCGAGCCGGAGGAGCGGTGCCCGCCAGCCGTCCGGCTGCACGCGGCCCGCGAACCACACGACCGCGATCAACGCGAAAATCGGACCGAGGATCACGGCGGAAAATTTCGACACACAGGAGAGTCCGAGCACGGTCGCGCTCAGGGCGGCTCCGCCGAAGCCCGGTTGCTCGAGGTGTCTCCACCATGTGGTGACAGCCGCGAGGAAGAAAAAGGTCATGACCACGTCCGACGTCGCCAAGGCGCCGTGCGCCAGAAACGCGGGACAGAAAGCGAAAAGAGCCAGTGAGAGAAACGCTCCGCGCCAGCCGAAATGCGTGCGTGAATAGAAAAATACCAGCAACCCGGTGGCGGCGCTGAAGAGGGCGATCATGGCCCGTCCGGCGAAGACGAACATATCCGTGGGGAGCGCCTGATCGTAAAAAAAACGATGACCATAGCGCCACACGTCAGCGTTTTTCCAAACGGGAAGGAAGGTCGGGGGCAACGGGGCGCCGAGAGTCAGAGGGAGCGCGGCCCAGCGCTGCGGCAGATTGCCGTTCTCCGGCTGGAGTCGATAATCATCGAGAGTGTTGTAGGAGTGACCGGCGATCAAGTGGGCGATTTCGTCGGACGTCATCGATTTTTCCGTCGTGGCGGTGACGGCGAGAATCGCATGAGCGAGGGCCAGCAGCACGGCGAGCGTGACGAGAAAACCAGAGGAGAAAGTGACTGCGGGGCGCGGCACGTTTTTGAACTTGGAGAACTCCGCGCAGCGAAACAACGTCTTCCCTCACTCGTATGGACGCCGCCGAATACGCTCACCTCGCCGCTCTCGAACGTGAGCATTGGTATTATTCCGGCAAGCGTTGGTTCGTGCGCGAGTGGATTCGCCGGGCGCGTCCGCCGCACCGGGATGACACTCTGCTCGATTGCGGTGCCGGCACGGGACTCTTCGCCGAAGAAATGGCGGCGGACTGTCGCGTGTTGGTGCTCGACGACCACGAGGAGGCGTTGCGCATTTTGCGGACCCGGTTCAAGCTGGAGCAGATTCTTAGTCTGGCGGGGGACCGCGTGCCGCTGCCCGACCGTTCGCTCGAATATGTGACAGCGCTCGATGTGCTGGAGCATGTGCCCGATGACGCCGCAGTCGTGAACGGATTTTGCCGTCTGCTCAAGCCGGGCGGGCTCGCGGTCGTCACCGTGCCCGCGAGCATGGCGTTGTGGAGCGACTGGGATGGAGCGCTCCACCACTTCCGGCGTTATGATCGGGCGCAGTTACGCGCGTTGTTTGCGGGCGAGCAATGGGAGTTAGTTTACATCAATTACACGAACGTTCTGGTGTACCCACTCGTCTGGGCGGTGCGCCGTTGGCGTGCTTTCGGTAAACGGCTCGGCTGGTCCGCACCCGCGTCGCGCGCGGAAGACCGCCAGCCGCCGGCAGCGATCAACGCGCTCCTGCGGGCGCAATTCACTGGGCTAGCCAGATGGCGCGTGCCGTTTCCCTTTGGCGTGAGCCTCGTGCTGGTGGCGCGGCGGCGGGGCTAGTTGATAAAGCGGGCCTCGGCGGTGCGGTTGCCTTTGGCGTCGAGCAGGTAGACGGCGCCCTGCCGGTGGGGGAAGCCAGTCGGGAAAAGATCGATGAATACATCAAGGCGCACGATGCCGGAGGCGCGGAAGGGAAGGGTGATGCGCTGAGGGGCGCCCATGGTGGCGCCGGCGGTGTTGAGGGGCGTGAGGAAGAGCCGCGCGTCGGAGTTTGTCCACGTCTGCTCAATTTTGCTGCCGCTGAAACCGAGTCGGTGCAGCTCGAGGGAGGTGGTCGTGGCGAGCGCGGAGGCGGCGAGTGTGAGGGAGATCTTGTAGCGTGATTCTCTGCTGTTCGGTGTGGCTTCGAACAGCGTCGCGGTATCGAGCGCGGCGATCGAGCGCCCGTTGCGCACCCATAGCTCATAATCCTCCAGCGTGAAGGCCGGTTGGTAGTTCTGGTGGAGCCAGGTGTTGAGCGGACTCGCGGTGGAGACGCCGGTTCGTTGAAGGAAGTCACACAGGCCCCGTTGCACGATAACGATGGCGCGAGGAGCGTCGGCGAGACGTTGGCGGATGGCTTCCTGCTGGGTGGGTGAGAGCAGGGAGAACCAGTGGGTCGTATTGGCCGGGGTCGGGGGCGGCACATCGGTCCAGAGATTGAAACTGAGCATGCCGGGCAGGCTGAAAAGCATATCGCCATGGGCGACGATATTGCGTGAAAGGATGCGCAGCGCGGTTGCCGTGCGCTCTGGCAACCGTAAAGCGCTTGCGCCGGGGAGGTAGAGCGGATCGGCCTGTCGAACGCGCGAGAGGCCGAGCCACGCATACTGAGCGCAGCCCACCGTGACGCCGAGCATGAGCACGCTGCCGGCCGCGGCTACGACGCGAAGGCCCGCCGGTCGCCAGGATGCAGTGAAAATGCGCACCACATCGTGGACGCCCAACGCGACCAGCGGTATCCAGAGAAAAGTACCCCAACCGACTTGGCTGCCGGCGACGGGAAAAGCGTGGAGTGCCTGCGGGACGAGGAGGAGCGCAAGCCACGCCCGTCCTGGTTGCGTGCGCTCGTCTCCTTTGAGCGGCAGAACGAAAAGCCATGCCAAGCCGAGACCGAAGCACAGTGCAAACTTGGGGGCACTCAACGGTCCGCCCAGGCCCCAGTGGGCAAAATAGATGGCCGCTGCGACCACCCGGCCCGTGGCCACGAGCCGGCTTGTCAGCGTGCCGGGCCACGCGATCGCGCAAGCGGCGGCGACGGCGAGTCCAACGGCTACGGGCACGGCGCTTGCGGGCCATGCGGTGTAGGCGGAGTAAACGGTGGGATGGCGCAGCGGCCCGAACAACACACCTTCCAGCAAACCGTGCAAGGAGGTTCCTTGCGCGGTCACGGCGAGGCCGGTCAGCGCGATTACGGCCAAACCTGCGATTGAGCCCACTGCGAGATCACGCCACCGGGAGAGCGGCCGTGCGCCGCGTGCGGCAGCGAGCGCGATACTCGCGCCGGCCGCTGCGGCAATCAGGGCGAAGATCACCGCGCCGCGATTTGAAAACTGGCTGCGCATCAGCGCGACCGGCAGTAACGCCATCGCCACGACCACCAGCCCTGCGCGGGTGCGCGGTCCGAACTGAGGCGCCTCGAGGTGCAGAATCCACCATCCGCCCGCCCCAGCGACGAGGAAGACCCCGACGTTGATTTTGCTCAACACGAGTGCCCCTCCGATGAGGCCGGTGGCGAGTGCCAGGCGGCGCGGCGCGGTCGTCCACCGCGTGCCGCACCACGCTGCAGCGGCAGTGGCGAGTGTGATCAGGCCGCCGGGGTGCGACGGTTCATCCGTCATCTGCAAGAGGTGCAGGAACACGCCGCCAAAGACGACATTCGTCGCGGTCATTGATCGGGTGAGTCGCCAGACGGCTGCTGCGCAGAACCCGGCGGCACCCAGCCAGCAGACGAGCGTCAGGAGCCGTCCGTCCGTGTTCGTAAACTGGAGCCCCGCGAGATGCAGGCCTTGGTTGAAGAGGAAAAAAAACGGACCGTATTGACTGTAGACGCGTTCGTAGAGCCCGCCGCCCTCGGCAAAGGTCTTCAACGAGAAGAGCACGTAGCCCTCATCGTCATAGACCATAAACGTTGAGAACAGCTGCGTGGCACCTGCGACCACGAGGGTGGCGCCCAGCAGTGCGAGCGGCGCCCAACGGAGGCGGCTCATCGCGGACCGCCCGGGCGGCGCTTCACCACATAGAGTGGGCGCTGTTTCACCTCGTCGTAAACCCGCCCTAAGTATTCCCCGATCACCCCGATGCCGATAAGCTGCACCCCACCGAGAAACAGCACGATCGTGACCAGCGTGGTGTAACCCGTGGGGGCTGTCTCGATATTTAGAATACGACGCGCGGCGTAGAACACGGCGGCGGCGAAACCCATGAACGCGATGAACACCCCCGTGTAGGTCAGCATGCGCAGTGGCAGGTGTGAAAAACTAAAAAGCCCGTCGAGCGCGTAGCGCACCAGCTGCCGCAAGGTTTGTTGCGGCTGGCCGGCCGCCCGCTCCTCGCGGTCGTAGAGCACGTCGGTGGTTGGGAAGCCGATCCACGCGCGCAGGCCGGGGAAAAAACGGTGGCGCTCCGGAAACTGGTGAAACGCCTCGATGGCATCATGGCCGATCAAGCCAAACGTGCCACTGTTGGGCGACATCGGGAAGTCGGAGAGTCGGCCGAAGACACCGTGAAACACATTGAAGCCCACGCGGCGCAGGCCGGTTTCGGCCCGCGTGCGACGGGTCGCGCGGACGATTTCGGCGCCCGCGCGCCACGCGGCGAGCAGTTGGGGGATGACCTCGGGCGGATCTTGGAGGTCGGCATCCATCGTCACGATTGCGTCCGCCTGGCGTGCATAAGCGAGGCCTGCGGCTAGTGCGGCCTGAAAACCAAAGTTGCGTGAAAGCTCGACGAGTTCGAAGCGCGGGTCGCCCGCCGCCTGATCGCGGATCAGGGCGGCCGAGCGGTCGCGACTGCCATCGTCGACGAGGACCGCACGCCAAGCGCAGAGGGCGGGTAGCGCGTCAAAGATCGCGCTGAGGCGGGCAAAGAGCGTGGGCAAGACGGCCTCCTCATTGAAGACAGGGATGACGATGGCAATGACTGGGATGCGCGGCATGGACACGGGGCAGGGCGAAGAGGAAGGTTAAAGCGGGCTCAATAATTACCTGCTTGGCGGCGAGCACAAGCGTGCGCTCAGGATGCTTGGATCATGGCAACAGCCCGCGTTTCGCTCGCTCTCACATATCATCGGAGCTTGGTCGAGTCCAACGAGAGCGAGGCGGTTCGATGGCGCCAAGATGGCGGAAAATCAGCTGCGCCTTTTACGTAAAGCTACGGCCTTTGACGTCAGTAGGGGCCTGTGATCATCGGCTCGGCGCTCTCGATGCTGAACGCCTTGGCTTCGCCGACAAAGCTCTGCGCGGCAGCGCGCAGCCTCGGCGCCACGGAACCGGTTCGACTCATCCACGCCCATCGCGACGCGGCCGAAGAAGGCCAGCAGTGATCTTCGACGATCGAAGTGTCACAGCGGGCCGACTCCGACGGTTCACCCAGCCGCCGCAATTGCAGGTGCTCGAGCATAAGTTGTCCGCTCACCAAAGGCTGTCGGAACTGTGCTTTCGGCTTGGCCATGCCCGCCGTGGTCACCAGATCCGACAGAAAATGTGCTGCAAAAAACACCTATCATCCAACGTAATGAGGTAATTACCTGCCAAAAATAATTGCTCATGCCGTCGGTAATTCTATCGTAATTCAGTCTTGCGGTTTTGGAAGAGACCCAATTTAGTCTCCTTCTGTTTCATTAAAAAAATAATTTCGGCGACGCTTCACGTCAGCTTCGCCAAATGATTTTTTCAAGTGTTCACGCCAACCTCTCGCTTACGAATCCTCTAAAAACCGCATACGAAAATGAAGAAAATCTCCCTAACCCTCCTTGCGGCCGCCACCACAGGCTCGCTCCTAACTGCAGCCCCATTTCTCGCCATCGGGGATGGTGCTGAACTGTTCGTCACGGGCACGTTGGGTATCCGTGCAGACGATAACATCTACACCGTCGAGAAGGCCACCAGCGATACGATCTTCGATATCAATCCGGGCCTTGAAATTACTTTTGGAAAAGATGCCGCCCTCAAAGGCTCTCTTACGCTCGTGGATAGTTTCTCTAATTATTCCGACAACAGTAAGTTGAACACCAACCTTTTCACGGGTGACCTCCGGGCGAATTTTGAGGAAGGCAAATTGAAGCTAAACTTTAACACTGGTTTCCACGAGATGAACCAGAACACCCCGACCCTCTCCGGTCTTACCCGCCGCGATCAATTTGTTATCGGCACTGGCGCGGAAATTGAAATCAGCGCGATCACGGCGCTCGGTGCAGACGTCAAATTCACCCACGACAACTTCAAGGTCAAAGGCTATGCCGATACCGACGAATTATCTGTGCCTCTGAAGATGTACTACAAATGGACGGAGAAGGTCGATTTGAGTTTTGGTTATTCCTACAGGAGCTATGAAACCACAATCGGACTAGACTCAACTGACCACTTTTTCAATGTAGGTGCGCGCGGTCAATTTACCCCAAAATTGGCCGGTAAATTTTCTGCTGGTGTGGCTACACGTAAATTCGATCTTCGTAATTCCGAGACACTTCCAGGTTTTGATGGTAAACTGACTTACGCGCTCACTGAGAAAACCTCCATTGAGGTTGGCTCTAGTTACGACTTTGGAACTTCTCCTCAAGGCGTGCAGCAGAAGAATTTGTCGCTCAATGGTGGAATCAACATCAAGCTTGACGAGCAGTGGTCAGTTAACGGTGGCCTCAGCTTCCGCGCTATCGACTACTACACTCGGACCGATGACTATCTCGAGGGGATCTTGGGTGCAGGCTACGTTGTTAATACGTATGTGAAGATCATGGCAAGTTACACGTATCGCGATAACAGCTCGCCGCTAGCTGGAGCAAGCTTCACTCAGAATGTCTTCAGTCTTTCTACGAATTTCCGCTACTGATAGCTAATCTTAGTTGATTCACCTTTGGCGGAAGATGATCCTCGTGATCTTCTTCCGCTTTTTTTCTACCTGCATCCGATAACCATGCGCAGAACGAGACTAATGCTTTTTGGGCTGTTTATGGGGGTAACCAGCCTCTTCGCTGCCCAATCAGACACCGCCGTAAAGGCGGGCGCCTCCCAGCCCAAATCGACCAAGGCGGACTATGTTCTCCAGCCTCAAGACCTTATCCGCATTGAGATTTTCCAAGAAGACGACCTCAAGCGTGAAGTGCGTATTTCCGGGGAATTTACGGTAAAGCTACCGTTGATCGATACGGTTTATCTCAAAGATAAGACTGCCCGGCAGGCCGAGGAACACATCCGTGATCTCTATGGTCGTGAATATTTGGCTAAACCCCAGGTGAATTTGTTCGTCTTAGAATACGCTCCGCAGCGCGTTTTCATTGCAGGCGCTGTCCTAACGCCGGGCGTGGTTCTTTTCCTGCAGGAGCAGGGTCTCACCTTGATTGGTGCCATTTCACGCGCCGGAAGTTTCAATCGACTGGCCGACAGGAAGCGCGTGACTCTAAAGCGCACGAAACCAGACGGATCTGCGGAGATTTTCACCATCAACGTCGAAGAGCTAATGAAGGGTGATTCGAATTTGACCTGGCCGCTTCAGCCGAACGACGTTATTAACGTTCCGGAGAAGATTCTCTAAATTCAAAAAATCCATCGATGGACGCTCCCGATAAGAAAAAACAGGAAGGTTCTGGCTACGGCTATAACTATGGCGGTAACTATGCGGGATACTCCGCTGTTGGCTATGGCTACGGAGATGGAGGGGCCGGCGGAGGCTCGGTCCAACGTAGTTTCCAAGACTATCTGTTGATCCTCCGTGAGCGAATCTGGTATGTGGTTGTAGTTTTTTTGGTCGTGTTCTCCAGCTCGCTGGTTTATACACTCAGCCAGACTAAGGTATATCGTTCGAGTGCTACGGTGCAAATTTTCCGCCGAGATCCGAACGTCATTCAGATGCAACAGGTCATGGACAATGACATCCGATCGGCAGAAGATCTGAACACTCAGATTAAGGTTTTGGAGAGCGTCAGTATCATTCGCAAAGTAGCGGAACGTATTTCGGGTGATGATCTACGAGCATTTCTTGCGCCTTACGAGAGAAGCGCCGCAGATACGTCCTCCGTAACGGAAATCTTAGCATTAAACCGAAAGGTAGTGCAGACTCGTCTGTCACTTATCGTCAATGTAACCTACGATCATCCAGATCGTTTCGTTGCGGCTAGAGTGTCTAATTTGTTCGCGGACGAATATCTCGCCCATAACACACGAATCCGGTTTGACGACTCGAGGACAGCCTACGACCAACTCACCCTGACGGTTGACGACCAACGCAGGAAGGTAGACCAGAACGCTAACGATCTGCAGGCCTACAAAGAAAAAAACAATATGGTGTCGCTCGATAGTCGCAAGGATATAGTGAACGAGACACTGAAAGCGATCAACCTCGAGGCTAATCGTTTGGCCAGTGCCTTGAATGCGGCGGAGATTCGCTTGAATCAGGTAAAAGAACATCGCGCCAAAGGAATTAACCTAACTGATTTACCGTTCATCGCGAATCAGCCGTTAATTGCTGCCCTTAATCAGCAGCGTTCGACGCAGCAAATCTTGATTGCCCAGTTGCGGGAGCGTTACCTGCCAAAGCATCCCAAGATGAATGAGGCGCTCAATTCACTTGAGCAAACTGAGCGAGAGATCACGAAAGCCATTGAGTCGGTTTTTGCGCAGGTCGAATCCGATTATCAATCGGCGATACGCAATCACGAGCAGGTGCAAGATAATCTCCGGAAGCAAAAGGCCGAATCCCTCGAACTTGATCGCTATGCGTTACAATACACCAAGCTCGAGAGAGACCTGAAATTGAGCGAGCAAATATTGCAAAGCATCACCGGACGCGCTCGCGAGACTTCGATGACAGGGGCGATTCAAACCCAGAGTGCCCGGATTGTAGATAGGGCCGGGGCTTCCGCTGAAAACAAACCCATCTCGCCCAATGTTCCGCTTAACCTTGGTCTGGGTCTGGTGGGTGGTCTTGGGCTTGGCTTAGCTTTTGCGTTTTTCGTCGCATTTATTGATGACCGGGTGAAGAGCTCTTTTGACATTGAGGGAGTGGTTGGTCTTCCGCTCATTGGCATTATTCCACAAATTAAACGAATGGAGCAGCCAGACAAAGCGCAGATTGTTATCAATAATGCTGATCGCCAAGTCGCCGAGGCGTTTTTAACCCTGCACTCCAGTCTGCGATTGAAAGACGAGAGCAAGAATGCGAAATGTATCCTTATCACGAGCACAATTCCCGGTGAAGGTAAGTCGTTTACGACAACGAATCTTGCGCTCACATTTGCGGCGCATGGTGAGCGCGTACTCATTGTTGATTGCGATCTCCGCAAACCGAATATTCACAAATCGTTCCGAATTGAGAATATTAAGGGTGTGATTGATGTCTGTGGTGGTACCGCGACGCTTGAGGAAGCGATTGTTCGTGGTATTCAGCCCAATTGCGATGTCTTGCCTGCGGGTGGTCGAGCGAAGAACCCCACGCAAATACTTAATAGCAAAGGGTTTGAATTGATGATCTCCGAGTTGCGCAAGCGTTATGACCGGGTATTTATTGATACCCCGCCGTTAGCTGCCGTGAGTGACGCACTGATCGTTCTTCCGCTGGTCGATGGCTCTATATTCGCGATTTTCTTTAATAAAGTTCGGCGCAAAGCTGCGCAATTTAGCGCGAAGAAACTCCTTGAGGCCAATGTTCCGAATTTTGGAGCGGTGCTGAACGGCCTGAACCTTGCTGTTTCTGGTTATTATTACGCTCAGTATTACGACAAATCGTATAAAGATTATTATGTCGTGATGTCGAAAAACGAGGAGCAGGAGAAAGACAGAGTCTGAAAAATATTTGCCCGGTTTCTGAGTGGCAGCTGGCGGGACGGGGCAAATCGGGCGAGAGGCTAAATTTTCGGCGCTGAAAGAATGCCCGCCCGATCGTTGGTGAAACGGTGGAAACCCCTCTAATTTAATGGCTCGGCGCCCGCCAGTAGGATCGTCAGCGGATGACGCGGAGGCGGGGCAGCTCGACAGCGTCACTGTTCAGCGGTCACTGAAGCGGGTCTTCTCCTTTCGTTTGGTGAAAGTCCGTAGGTGTCTGGCTGGGGACGGGCAGTGTAGCGGGGATGCCTATGGCGTCGTTAAACTCGAACGCCGAAGTTGAGCGCGAAGCGCGCCTTGCGTTGAACTTCGGCGATTGGGCTAATATGCTGCAGGGTTTGTCCGAGGAAGTCGAAGCTTTCCCGCACGTGCGTGATCTTCGACTTCTCGACAGAGTGGACCAGACCGGGCTCATACAGGAAGCTTTGAAATGTGCTTTGCAACAGCTCCTCCAGCCCATCGAGCGCGAGATTCGCGAGCTGTCGGCGAGAGGATTACGCCTTGCGGTGTTCCGGCTTCCGTCGCGAACCAAGTCCGACCCTCGACGTATATCGCTGGTGCCGTGCA
>CAMCHO010000048.1 GCA_945874455.1 Opitutus sp. GAS368
TATGAAATATCCCTCCTTGGCGGCTCTCCGCTTCAGTCTATTTGTTCTCATCGCGTGTCTGACCGCGTCACCGGCAGCGGCGCAAGCGACCGCGAGGGGCACAATTGAGGGCCGCGTCCTCAACACCCGCAACGGCGAATATCTTGAGAAGGCGCGCCTCACGATCGAGGGCACCGGGATCGAGACATTCACCGATTCTTCGGGCCAGTATCGCTTCACGGGCGTGCCGGCGGGCGCAGTAAAGGTGCGCGTATTTTTCACGGGTTTGGATATGCAAACCGAGACGGTCGTCGTGGCCGACGGGGCCACCGTGCAACGTGATTTCACTCTGGATGCGACGCTGAAGTCCTCGGTCAAAGACAAGGACACTGGGGTGGTTAAACTCTCCGAGTTTAAGGTCGGCGCCTCGAAGGAGATGGATGGCGCCGCGATTGCGATCAACGAGCAGCGCTTTGCGTCCAACATGGTCAACGTCGTTTCGGCGGACGAGTTCGGCCACGTGGCGGAGGGCAACGTCGGTGAGTTTCTGAAATTTATTCCCGGTATCAGCATGGACTACGGTGGTGGCGATGCGCGCACGATCTCGCTCGGCGGCGCGCCGTCGAACAACGTGCCGGTGACGATTGGCGGCTTCAGTCTCTCCAGCGCGGCGTCGTCGGGCACGAGCCGCACCGTCGAGCTCGAGCAGGTTTCGATCAACAACATCGCGCGGATCGAAGTGTATCACTCGCCAACGCCGGAGTCGCCGGGCTCGGCGCTCGCCGGCGGGGTGAACATGGTGCCGCGCGGAGCCTTCGAACGTTCGAAGCCGGTGCTCAACTGGAGTACGTATTTGATGTTTCGTGATGCGGAGAAGGAGTTGAAAAAGACGCCCGGACCGACGCGGGACGAGACCTACAAGATTCATCCGGGGTTCGATTTCTCGTGGGTCGTGCCCGTCAATAAGCGCTTCGGCTTCACGCTCTCCGGCGGCCATTCCTCCCAATACACGATGCAGGATTACTTCGCGAACACGTGGCGTGGCGCCGGTCAGGCGACCAGTGCACCGGTGACCGTGGCCGGAGTAACCGTGCCCGGGGCGCTGCCCGACACCACCCCCGACAAGCCGTATCTGACCAACTATCAGGTGCGTGATGGCACCAAGCTCACGACGCGCGACTCGATGGGGGCGACGATGGATTTCAAATTGTCGCGGAACGACATGATCTCGTTTTCGTTTCAATACGCGTATTTCGATGCCGAGTTCAATAATCGGAATCTGAACTTCGCGATTTCCCGCGTATTGCCGGGTAATTTCGATACCCGCACGACCAATGGCGACGTGGGTCAAGGCTCGATGAGTGTGAACAGCGGAGCCCGGCAGAAGGCCGGGACGACCTATATGCCGACGCTCATTTGGCGGCACAATGGCCCGATCTGGAAGGCCGACGTAGGTGGGAGTTTTTCCCATTCGAGCAATCACTACCGCGACATCGACAAAGGCTATTTTAACGGGACCAACACCCAGCGGACCAACGTCACGGTGGCCTTCAGCGAAATCACCTATCTTCGGCCCGGGAAAATCTCGGTGAAAGACGGCCTTACGGGTGCGGTCGTCGATCCCTACAGCCTCTCAAGTTTTGTGATTAACAGCGGCACGAGCGACACGTGGGAAACCGCGGATGTCCAGCGCGGTGTCCGAGGCAATCTCGGCCGCGACTTTCGCCTGTTCAATGTCCCGCTGGCACTCAAGACGGGCGCCGAGGTCCGCCAGTCCATCCGCGATATCCGCGGCACGAACGAAGGCTACACGTTTGTCGGCAAGGACAAGATCCGCACCACCACGCCGAGCGGTACGGCGGCCGTCCCGGGCAGCGACGACGGTGCGGGTCTCGTGCTCGATGAGATTTTCTCAAAACGGTTCGCCCCGTGGGGCTTCCCGCAGGTGCAATATCCGAGCAACTACGACCTGTGGGAGCTCTATAAGGCCAACCCCGACTATTTCACGCGGGATGCGAATGCCGATTATCGCAACGCGGTGGGGCGCTCCAAGTATGCGGCCGAGGTGATTTCTGCCGCCTACGTTCGGGGAGACTTAGCGCTTTTCGGCGGGCGGATGAAGATCGTCGGCGGAGTCCGGGCGGAGCAGACCAACGTTACCGCATTTGGCTTTCTCAATGATCCGACGGGGAACTATCGTCGGGACGCCAGCGGCGAAGTCATTCCGCAGCGTGACGCCAATGGAAACATTATCTTCACCGGCACGGGAGTGAATCGGATCCCGGCGCCGGTCTTGATTCAGCCGACGACGATCCCGAATCCCGCCGGCGGCGCGGCGCTCTCGAATGCCTTGGCGGTTTCGAAACTCACCTACCTTGACCGCGGTCAGAGTACGAAGAAGGAATACCTCCGCTATTTTCCGAGCCTCAACGTCAGCTATAATCTGGCCGAAAATCTGATCGCGCGTGGCTCGGTTTACCAATCGGTGGGTCGGCCCAATTTCGATCAATACGCCGGTGGCCTGACACTGCCCGATACGGAATTGCCCGGAACCCCGACATCCAACCGCATCAGCGTGAACAATGCCGGTATCAAGGCGTGGAGTGCGAATTCGATGAAGGTTCGATTTGAGTATTATTTTCAACGCGTCGGCCAGATTTCGATTGGAGCCTTCCGCCGCGATTTCGAAAACATGTTCGCCTCGACGGTGTTCCAAGCGACGCCGGAATTCTTGGCGCTCTACGATCTGGATGAAGAGACGTTTTTACCCTATTACGTCACGACGAATTTCAACGCGCCCGGTCGCGTACGGATGGAAGGCACCGAGTTCGACTACAAGCAGTCGCTCACCTTTTTACCGCAGTGGGCGCGGGGCGTGCAGGTCTTTGCCAACATGAGTGCGCAGCGGGCGGTGGGTGATACGACGGCGAGTTTCTCGAACTATCAGCCGCGCACTTACAACTGGGGCGTGAGCCTGTCGCGGCCGAAATTTAATGTACGCATGAATTGGAATTACCGGGGACGCCGTCGAGGCGCCTACATCGCCGAGTCGCCGCGCAGCATCGAAGCGGGGACCTACACGTGGCAGTCCAAGCGCCTCTACATTGATTTGAGTGGCGAATACAATCTGACGCGGCGGATCGGCATCTTCGCCAGCATGCGCAATCTCAACGATGCCACCGAGGACACCGAGCGCCGTGGGCCGAATACGCCCGAACACGCGCAGCTCAATTCGCGCGAGGATTTCGGCGCGCTGTGGACGATGGGCGTCAAGGGGACGTTCTGAGGCCGACGTCGGGGCAGCGGGGCGGGGCGCGACTGCCCAGTGCCCGGGGATTAGCCCGGCACCGCGCGTAGGGGAACGCTCCTTACGCCTTCCCGAGACAGCACTGCTTGTGTTTCTTGCCGCTGCCGCAGGGGCACGGGTCGTTGCGCCCGACTTTCACGGCGGCCTTGGCCGGGGCGGGACCTTGGCGGATCGGGCGCGTGAAGATCCATTGGCCGTCGATGCGACGGAACTCGGACTTCTCTTCCAAGACACCCTCTTGGTTCGCTTCGATGTAGTAAGCGGAAAACTCGACGAAGGCCGTGTCCGGTTGTTTACCCAGTTCGTGGGAGTGTACGACGAGCTTCGTCCAGCGCACTGGCGACTCTCCGGTTTCCTCGACGTAGGGCAGCTTCGCGGTGGGCGCGAAGGTGTCGTGGAGGTAGCGGTTGTCGTCGGCGACGTGAGCCGTGAAGCGCGAGCGCATGAGCTCTTCGGCGGTCGCGGCGGGACGTTGGCGCGTCAGCACCGGTTCGCAGCAGGCGTCGAAGAGTTTGCTGCTGCCGCAGGGGCAGGCTTGTCCGTGAATGGGTCGATCGAGTCCGGTGGGCGTAGTGGCCATGAGGCAGTCCTACTGGGTGGGCGGGTAGCAAAGCGAGGCTGAAGACGCCGCGCCGCCCGCTGAGGCCGCGCGCGGCGCTGCCCGTGTGCTCGGCGGTGGTCAGTTCACGGCTCCCGCTCGATGCCGAAGCGTGGGATGCGATTCGCGTCGTAAAGCGGGTCGCGCAAATAGAAGGGGCCGGCACCTTTCACGTGAGATTCCAGGTAGCTGAAACTGATCGCGAGGTTTCTCGCGGGGTCTTCGTAGGTGAGCGTCATGCCGCCGAAGCGTTCGCTGTAGCCTTTGCCAAAACCCATTCCGAGCGTGAATGAGCCGTGGATTTCGGGGCCGGTCGCCTTGGCTTCGGCCACCCGCGCGCGGATGCTCAAGGGGACAAAGGCCGGTGGCGCGAGGAAAGTGCGGCTGAGGAGACGGGCCGCGTTGCGGTCGGCGAGGCTGTCGAGTTTGAGCTGTTCGGTTTCGGTCAATGCCGCTAAGCCGGCGTTGCGGCGTTCGTCACCGGTGAGACGTTGCGAAAATCGGCTGGGTAGAGGCGGGGCGTCGGCGCGCCGGGGGGCGGATTGGGTGGTGAGATCGCGGCGAATCAAAGCGTCGATGACGGCAATTTCGTCGGAAGAGAGCCGGTCTAGGCCGGTCGCGGTGCGGTCGGCACTGGTGAGGGACTGGGAGAAACGGGTCGGCGCTGGGGTGTCCGCGGCGGTGGCGACGAGGGTGAGGGCGGTTAGAAGGGCCAGTCGTCCGCACGCGATTAGTCTCACCCAAAGTTTCATCAAGTGGGGATGTTGGCTCACGGCAGGCGAGGACTCACGGATATTCTCGCGGGTGCCGTTTCTTTTTTTGCAGGTAGGGGAGATCCTGCGGGCTCGCCTTCGGTGGCGGGCGTGTGGAAGGCTGCTCGAATGAGTGCTTCGACACCGCGCCAGCCGGCGCGAGATTTTATCTTTTCCATGCTGCTGCTGGGGAGCGGGGACCCACGAATGGACGGTGCTGATGGCTGGTGCGTGGGTGCGGGCGGTGCGGAATTTTCGGCCCGACGCGCTGAATGCGTGAGGTCTTAATGTTGCGGGCAAATCGCCAATCGAAGATTTTTTTTAAAAACGATGAACCTGCAGAAGCGCAAAGTCCGCTGGGGCGTCCTCGGCTATGCGCGCATCGCGCGCGTGGAAATTATCCCGGCGATCTTGCGCGCGGAGAACTCGGAATTCCACGCCCTGGCGTCGCGTGACGGCGCGAAGCTCGTGGCGGCACGGGCGCAGTTTCCCGGCGTGGCGAAGACGTTTCACGGCTACGAGGGCCTGCTGCGCGACCCGGACGTGGACGCGGTGTATGTTCCGTTGCCGAATGCATTGCACCGCGAGTGGACGATCCGCGCAGCGGAGCACGGCAAGCATGTGCTCGTCGAGAAACCCGCCGCGCTGAACGCGGCTGAGTGTCGGGAGATGATCGCGGCGTGTGCGGCCAACGGCGTACGACTGATGGAGGCGTTCATGTATCGCTACACGGCACGGACGCGCGCGGTGCTGGCAGTGATCCGCAGCGGCGTGCTCGGTGAAATCAAACAGGTGGACGCGACGTTTCGTTTCCTGCTCGCGAATCCGGCGTCGATCAAACTCCGTCCGGAGCTCGGCGGCGGGGCGCTCTACGACGTGGGTTGCTATCCGGTAAACTTCATCGGGATGGTCGCCGACGCGATGGCAGGCGGCGCGCCGGGTGCGGGCGGGTTGCCGGAGGCGGTCGCGCTCGAATGCGTGCGGGCGGGCGGCATCGACGTGAATGTTTCCGCGGTGTTGCAATATCCGTCGGGTCTGCTGGCGACGGCGCACTGCGGGTTCAACGCGCACCAGCGCGTGCGTGCAGAAATCACCGGTACGCTCGGTGTGCTGGAAATTCCGGATACGTTCCTGGACCCCGCGGGCGCGCTCACGCTGACGGTGGGGGAGGAGCGCAGCCAAATCCCCGTGGCGGCGAGCGACCGCTACCGGCACGAGGTGGAGGATTTCGCGGAGGCGATTCTGCAAGAACGCGCGCCGGAGTTCACGATCATCGAGACGCTGCGCAATGCGGAAGTGATGGACCGGCTGATGGCGGCGAGCCGGTGAGCGAGGTGACGCCCATGAAAATAAACATTCTGGCCAGCCTGTTGGCCGCGCTCGTTGTTTCATCCGCTACCCTCGCAGCAACCGCAGATCGTCATCGGGAGGAGATCGAGGCTTGGCGTCGCGTGCGGGTTTCGGAGCTGACGAAGCCGGACGGCTGGCTCTCGCTGATCGGGCTGCATTTTCTGCAGACGGGGCCGAACACGGTTGGCAGCGATCAAGGCAACGCCGTCGTGTTGGCGCAAGGCCCGGCCCGATTCGGCGTCGCGACGGTCGGGGCAGCGGGTAAGGTGCGGTTCGAAATCGCGCCTGGGTTGGATGCGAAGATTGCCGGGCAGGTGGTTGGCTCCGGTGAACTGCTCCTCGGTGGGGGCGCGGTGAAGCCGACGCTGGTCACTGCTGGCACGGTGAGTTTTTTTGTGATCGAACGCGGCGGGAAAATGGCCCTGCGGGTGCGGGACAGTGCGGCGGCGCGGCGGGCGCAGTTCGTGGGGTTGGATTATTTTCCCGTCGATCCGTCGTGGCGGATTGAGGCGCGCTGGGTGGCTTTCGAGAAATCGCGGATGATTCCGCTCGTGAATAGGCTCGGCCAGACTTCGCCGGCACTCGTGCCGGGCAAAGCGGTGTTCGAGCGCGATGGTAAAACCGTTGAGCTGCTCGCCATTGATGAAGGACCAGGCGAGCCATTATTTTTTGTGATCGCGGACGCGACGAGTGGCCAAGAGACCTATGCCGCAGCGCGGTTTGTTTACGCCGAGGCCCCGCAGGATGGCGTGGTCGTGCTTGATTTCAACCGCGCGGAGAACCCGCCCTGTGCGTTCACGCCCTTTGCGACGTGTCCGCTACCGCCGAAGGAAAATCGGCTGCCTTTGGCGGTGACGGCGGGCGAGAAAACTTATCGCGGATCGCACGATTGAGGCGCGTGAAACGCTGGAGTGGATTCATGCAACGTCGCCGCCGTGCGACGCTGGGCTCCAGAACATGCTGTCGGGATCGAGGCAGCGGCGGTGTTCGCTGCGCTCCGCCTGCGGTTCCGGCTGCGGGCTCAGTTCGGGCCAGAGGACGGGCACGAGGAAATCGTGCAGGGCTGTGTCCAACGGAATGCGGGGCAGGGCGGGCAACTCGGCGCGCGGGCGGAGCGGCGGCGGTTCAAACAATCCTGGATTCCAGGTGGCTTCAATGGGGGGCGTTGGCATGGCGGTGTGGCGCCCACTCCCGTGATCACACCGCTGAGGCCAAAAAAAGCCCCTCCGGTGTGGCACCGGAGGGGCTAAAGTCGTTTTGACGTTTAGAACCCTCTCGGCGCCTTGTTAATAGCGGATACGGATACGACGGATACTGCGACCACGGAGAAGTGGGCGAGCGATGGAACGAGCGTCGTGCCGTTAAGGTTCATAGATGAGCGTCGAAAAAGCCCAAGGAGAAGCCGCGTGTCAAGTCGGTGCTGGGCGGAGTCCAGTCTCGCGGAGGAGTTCGTTAACGACCGGGCAAGATGCCCCGCGCGTGCGCGGGCGAGACGCCCCTGCCACGCCGACATCGATCCAGCTGACTTTACTTTCAATGGCATCCGACCGGGGGAATCTCCTCGCAACGCGGCACCGTGGTTGCACCGTTTCACTCGCGCATGAACGACCCCCGCTTGCCACCTGCCCTGCCACCGCTAACGTCGGCCGCTCCCATGGGGCGGCGTCGATTTATGTCCACCGCCTCGGTGGGTGCCGCGGCGCTGAGCCTGACCGGCACTGCGCAAGCGGCGACCGCGGCCACGGCGGCGACGCCCGAACGGCGTCGGCCGGTGCTGATGAAAGCAGGCCACCAGCACGACCACACGGAGATGACGCTGCGGGCGCTCGCGGCGTTTGGCGTGACGCGTATCTGCAGCGGAAACCTCGGGCGCGACGTTGAGAAGGCGTGGAGTCTCGAGGCGCTTGGCCGCCTGCGGAAGCACGTCGAGTCGTTTGGAATCACGCTCGATTGTGTGCCGTTGCCCATGTCCTCCGCCCCGATTGCCAGAGCGGAGATGCCGGAGATCCTGCTCGCCAAAGATCCGGCGCGTGACCGGGCGATCGAAGATATTTGCACCATGATTCGCCGCGCTGGCCAAGCGGGCATCCCGATGGTGAAATACAATCTTACGTTCATCGGCGTCGTGCGCACGGAGCGGACGACGGGGCGCGGCGGAGCGGGTTTGAGCACGTTTGACTATGCGCTCGGCAAGCAGGAGCCGCCGCTCACGGAGGCCGGGCGGATCACCGAGCAGATCTATTGGGATCGGATCGAATATTTTCTGAAGCGCGTGGTGCCCGTCGCCGAGGAAGCGAAGGTGAAGATAGCGCTGCATCCCCAAGATCCAGGCATGCCGAAAGGCCAAGGTTGGCGCGGCGTCGAGACGGTGCTGGGCTCCGTCGATGGGTTGAAGCGCTTCGTCGAGACTTCGGCGAGTCCCTACCACGGGCTGAATTTTTGTCAGGGCACGGTCTCCGAGATGCTGCAGAAACCTGGCGAGGAGATTTACGACGTGATCCGGTATTTCGGGAGCCGGGGAAAAATCTTCAATGTGCACTTCCGCAATATCCGCGGCGGTTTCCTCAAATTTTCAGAAGTGATGCCCGACGATGGCGACGTCGATATGCCGCGGGCACTCCGGACCTATCGCGAGATCGGCTATGACGGCATGATCATGCCTGACCATGTGCCGCAGATCGTCGGCGATGTCGGCGGGCAGAAGGCCTTCGCGTTTTGTTTCGGCTATATTCAGGCGCTGCTGCAGCAATTGCGTTCCGAGGTTTAGATCGCCCCGAGCAGGCGGGTTCGGCCGAGGAAGGGGCTGGACTGTCCGTTGTGGGCGAACTTGTGGGTGACGAGTGGGGGTGCACAACGTTCGGACGTTAGGTCCATCGGTTGCTCACCATCCCTAAAACATACCCATGAAATCCCCCCTGAAGTTCCTCGCGGCGTTTTGCGCTGCTTGTTTTATCACCGTCGCCGCCATTGCGGCTGACGCTTCGCCCACCGGCACGTGGAAATGGTCCCAGCCCGGTCGCGGCGACAATCCAGCCACTCAGCGTGCGATGAAACTTGAGCTCAAGGACGGCAAGCTGACGGGCGCGCTCCAGAGTTGGCAGATGGGCGATAACACGATCCCCGAGGCCGCGATCAGCGACGCCTCCTTCAAGGCCGGCACGGTGGCGTTTACCGTGACGACGGAGTTTAACGGTAACAAGCGCGTCTCGAAATACTCGGCCAAGCTCGAGGGCGACAAGCTCACGGGCACCATCGAAAGCCCTGGTCGCGACGGTGCGGTGCAGAAGCGTGAGTGGGCGGCTACTCGCGCCAAGTAACCGCGACGGCTCGCTCGTTCCCTTTTCCCGATCCCGCGCCTTCATCGGCGCGGGATTTTTCTTTGTATAATGTCCGTGCGCTCGTCTGCGCCCGAACTGTCAGGCGAACGCCGCCGTTGCTCGGTCTCGCGGCACCCGCAGGTTTCAAATGTCGTCGCTGGGTCGGTTGCAAATGGGTGCTTGCCCGCCGTCCCGGAGCCGTGTCCCTATTCATTTTTCGTCCCAGAATAATCTGTCTGTTTACTTCATGTCTGCTCCCTCCACACCGCAGCCAGTCGCGCAGTCTTCCGAGCGTCGCCGCTATGCAATCGTGGGGCTCGGTTCGCGCCACGAACTGTATCAGGATGGGATTGAAACGGTCCACGCGGCGAACGCCCAGTTGGTGGGCCTCTGCGATGTCAACGCCGGTCGCGTCGAACTGGCTCGGCGGCGTTCGGCGAAGAATGGCTCGACGATTCCTCCCGGATATTTGGCCGCAGATTTTGGGCGGATGTTGACCGAGACGAGGCCGGACACGGTGATCGTCACGACGGTCGATGCGACGCACCATGATTACTTGATCTGGGCGATGGAGGCGGGATGCGATGTGATCACGGAAAAGCCGATGACGACGGACGCGGAGAAGTGTCGGCGCGTGCTGGCAACGCAGCGCCGCACAGGCCGGAGTTGTCGCGTCACGTTCAATTACCGCTATGCGCCGCCGCGCTCGCAGGTGAAGGATTTGCTGATGAGCGGCGCGATCGGCGACGTGCTCTCGGTAGATTTTCACTGGCTGCTCAACACCCACCACGGCGCAGATTATTTTCGACGGTGGCACAGCAAAAAGGAAAATTCGGGTGGGTTGTTTGTTCACAAGTCCACGCATCATTTCGACCTCGTGAATTGGTGGCTCGGCGCGATGCCGGTGTCCGTGATGGCGACGGGCAAGCGGGAATTCTACACGGCCGCGACGGCGCGGCGGATGGGGCTGACGGGCCCGCACGAGCGATGCTGCACGTGTCCGGAGAAGTCGCAGTGTGGCTTCGCGCTCGATCTTTCGGCGAGCCCCTCGTTGAAAGCGCTCTACGGCGATCAGGAAGGGCACGATGGCTATTTTCGCGACCGCTGCGTTTTTCGCGACGACATCGACATCGAAGACACGATGAACGCGCTCGTGACCTACGACACGGGTGCGACGCTGAGCTATTCGCTGAACACCTTTAATGCGTGGGAGGGCTACACGGTGGCGTTTAACGGCACTCAAGGACGGATCGAGCACGCGATGGTCGAGTCGGTTTACGTCAACGGCACGGAGACCGTGCAGGGCGGCATCGCGGACGGTGGCGTGACGATCCGGGTGATTCCCCTGCGCGGGCAGGCGCGGACGATCGTGCCGTGGAGTGCGGAGGGCGACCACGGCGGCGGCGACCGCCTCATGTTGGAAGATATTTTTCTGCCGAATCGGGCGGTCGACAAATATATCCGCGCGGCGGATGAACGGGCGGGGGCGTGCTCCATTGCCGTGGGAATCGCGGCGAACCGCAGCCTGCAAACCGGCGCGGGCGTGAAGGTCGCCGACCTGTTGCCTGATTTGGTGCGGCCCGACTATGCCCCGATGCCTTCGCGCACCGCGTCGCTGCCGATGCCGGGCCTGACCGGGTGAGGTGCTGGCGAGACATCGCTGAGCGCCGGTTGATTCCGTCCGTTGAAGTATTGCCAGAGCCGTACCATGGCAAACGTGTCGAGTCGGCAATAAGCGAGGAGCTGTTGGGTGATCTCGTTTTTGCGTGCTGACGTGGTGTCAGGCCGGATGGCCTCGAAGTAGGCGGCGATGGCCATGGCCCCATCCTTCACGCCGGAGAGTGCGGCGTAACTTAATGAGGGAACGGCGGCGGGCAGCACCGCCTTAATGCTCCAGCTGCCTTGTTGGGACGGGTGGTAGTAGCGGTTGCGTGCGATGGGGAGCAGATCCACGACCCGTGCGTTGATGGCTGACAGCGGACTCGCCAAGTGAGGAAAACGCTGCGCCAGTTCGTTGATGCGGCTGGTCTCAAAGCTCGCGCTATACACGAAGACGGGGCCGCTCGCACCGCAGGCCGCGATTAACGCCTCGGCGAATGATGGGGAGGGATCACGGCCGGTGAGATCGAGGAAGGCGCTTTGGGATAATTGACCGTCCGTCGAGAGCGTATGGAGGCTGAATTGAAAGGGGATTTGCTGGTAGGGACGCGTGCCTTTCCAGATGGGCACCGCAAACTGGATCGTCTCGAAATCGAGGAAGGTGGCCGGGCTGCCGTGGGAGGCGAGATCGGCGGCCGCGCCCACCGCGTCGAAGAAAACGGTTTTGTTCAACGTGTGCTTTTTGACGAGGGATTGTTTGGCGTTGAGGAGTTCGTCGGGCACGGCGCGCAGGTCAGTGATGCCCTGTTCCGCCAGTTGCCGGCGTTGCGCGGCCGAGAACTGGGGCAGCCAATCCACCGGATACTCGCTCGGTGGGTTGGCCCGGTTACAGTAATTGCAGAATCCGCAAGCAAAGGGGACGTGACAGTGAGTCCCGACGCCGACCGCAGGCTCGGCGGGCTGAGCCGCCACGCGTTGAGCCTCGGCCATCCAACCGCTGACCTCGTCCGATCGTGCAAACGTTTCCGCCGACAGGTCGGTCTCGGCGAACAGGCCTCGGTAGTCTTTTTCTCCCGGATAAACCCAGGAGCTGTCGATGCACGCCAACACGACGGACTGCACTGTGACGCCCGCAGCCTGAGCGATGAAGGCCTGCACGGCGACGTCTTCGCGGTGATAGTCCTTCACGCTGGTGGACGACTTCACCTCCACCATCCGCCAAGCACGTTCGCCGTTTTCAATCACCGGCAGCATCACATCTGCAAACGCGAGTCCGCCTCCGGCCTTGAAACCGGCCTCGAAAATAGGGTCTGCAGAATCGGCCAGCAACCGCGCGGAGCGAGTAAAGGCTGCGTCGAAGCCCTCCGTTTTTACATCGATGACGTGCCCTTTCTCCTCGGGATCATAGATGCGGCGTGCAATGTCGCCCACTTGATAGCCGACTTGGAAGCTCGCTAGCGTGCCGGCGGAATCCTCGCGCAGTTCTGGCCGATGAATTTCCAGCCAGAGGCGCTTCGGGCATTGGCGAAACGCGATGAGTTTTGATTTGGAGAGAAAGCGCATGACGGCGGACGGACGTTTGCAGACGGTCGCGGTCGCGACACTCAGCCAGCACGGGCTGAAGTGCGGGGCTATTTTTTTGTTGGCTCGGGCTGCTTCGCCTTGGCGGGCGCGTCGGGCACAACGACGGCGGTGCCGATGTCGACTTTGCCTTCTTTGGCCAGCGGTGCGGTGACGGATTCGGGGAGTCTCGTCTCGCGGCCGAAGCGCGGGCCGCCGGCGGTGATCATCGAAGGGATGACTTCAGCGAGAGAGACGCGGTTTGAGGGCGTGCTCATCTTGGCCTGCCAGAGGAGGACTTTCTTTTTTTCTTTCCCCGCTTCGAAATCGTAGGCGGACACGATCACAAAGTAGCGGTCGTCGCGCATGTTTTGGAGGATGTCGTCACGGTCGGAGCCAAAGGCGCCGACGTTCTTGACGGTGTTGCCGGCGACGAGGGCGAGCATCTCTTTTTGATTCCAAAATATCTGCTGGGGATTCTCGTCGTCCCCGGTGTCATCGATTTGTGGATTCATGTAGCCCCAATGAAACACGAGAATGATCGTAGGCGCCGGCGTCGTCGTGCCCATGACGTAGTAGTGCTGCGCGGCGAGGGCTTTCGCGAGGAGCTTGGCGACGTTGTTTTGGGGCGGGGTTTTCTCGCCGGCGACGAGTGAGCCGGCCTCACGATAACCGGCGAGCACGGGGAAGTAGAACGCGGGTTTTTCCTTGGTGGGTGGCGCGACCTTGCGACCGGCATCCGTCATGTCGACGACCACGTTGACATCGGCGTCCTTCGGCGCGCCGAAGCCGAGGAAGCCGGCGGAAAGCTGGGCCGCTGTCCCCAGCAGCGCGAAGGTGAGTAAAACCAAGGTGCGGACGCAGTGGGGACGGAAGGACATACTCAGAGCAGGACGCCCGGGCTGGAGCTAAGGTTGCGCGCGCCGGTGTACTGAGTGGCGGCGCAGACCGACGTCGCGTGATATTTGGACGATCGTCGAAATACGCTGCGCTCACGCTCGCAGCGACCAGCGGTGAAAACTCCCCTGACGTTGGTCTCAGAAGTCGAACTGGTCGATGTTGGCCTTGTTAAAAATGAAGGGCTTGCCGAGGAGAATGTTGTCACCGGCGATGCTGAAGGTGCCGAGCGAGCCGGCCTTGAAGGTCTTGGCGCCCTTCTTGAGTTCGTCTTTCGCGAGGGCCACGCCAGCGTAGATGGCGAGGTAGCCGAGGTCACCGGTGTTCCAGAGGATGATGCTATCGGTGACGCCGGCGTGGACGTAACGTTTGTTTTCGTTCGGGAGACCGAGCCCCATGACTTTTACTTTGCCGGTCAGGCCGGCCTGTTTGACGGCCTCGGCAGCGCCGGGGACGCCGGGGGAGCAGATGGCCATAATGAGTTTCAATTTCGGATTCGCGCTGAGGAGGGCGGTGGCCTCGGATTGGGCTTTGTCCTTGAGGTCGTCGCACGGGCGGACGGCGACGAGCTTCATCTTCGGATATTTTTCTTTGAGGCGGGCTTCGATGTGTTGCTGCCACTCGCGCTGGTTGGAGGCGGTGAGGGAGGCGACGATCATGGCGAACTCGCCCTCGCTGTTGGTCAGGCGAGCGGCTTCGTCCATGAGACCCTGGCCGATGCCCTCGGGAGTCGCTTGGTTGACGAAAAAGGAACGGGCGTCGGTCATCGCGTCGGCGTCGAAGGTGAGGACCTTAATGCCCGCTTTCTGGGCTTTGCGGAGAGCGGTGGAGATGCCCTCTTTATTTTCAGCGGCGACGGCGATCACGTCCACACCGAGGGTGATCCAGTTTTCGACGATTTCGTTTTGTTTGGCGGCGTTGGAGTCGGTCGGGCCGTCGAAGAGGAGCTGGATGCCGAGTTCCTTGGCGGCTTTGTCGGCGCCTACTTTGCAAGAGATGAAGTAGGCGTTGCCCTTGGACTTCGGGAGCATCGCGACGACGAGTTTGGAGTCGGCGGCGGTCGCGGTGACGAGGGAGGCGAGGAGCACGGCGCCGGCGGTGCAGAGGTGGAGGAGGATTTTTTTCATGGATGGGGAAGCGGGAGTGAAAGTGAAAGGGAAAGTGAAAGGGGAAGTGAAAGTGAAAGGGGGAGCGAAAAGGGGCAGGGTGCGGAGAAGCTACAGGGCGGGAGCGTGGTGGCGGGTGCGGAAGCGAGACAAGATTTTTGGCAGGACGCTCGCGGTGAGGGCGAGGAGGAGCAAGGCGCCGGTGAGCAGGCCGGACATTTCCTCGGCGGCGTTCATGCGCATGACGACGGGGAGGCAGGCGAGGCCGTTCTTGAGGACGGCGATGGCGGCGACGCCGAGGAGCGTGCCGTGGACGCTGCCGGTGCCGCCGAAAATGCTGGTGCCGCCGAGTACGACGGCGGTGATGGCGAAGAGTTCGTAGCCGGTGCCGGCGTCGGCCTTGGCTTGGCCGAGACGTGCGGTGTAGATAATCGCGGCGATGGCGGCGATGAGACCGGCGAGCACATAAACCAACGCCAGACGGCGCGCGACGGGAAGGCCGGCGTAGCGCGCGCCTTCGGGAGAGAATCCGATGGTGCGGAAGGCACGGCCGAAGGTCGTGCGGTGGACGAGCAGTCCGACGCCGAGCGCGACGCCCAAGAAAACCCACGCTTGAGTCGGGAGACCGAGCCATCGTTCTTGGCCGACGAAAAGAAACGACGCGGGGAAATCCGTGTAGGTGATGGCACCGTGCGTGATGGCTTCGGCGAGTCCCCGGAAGAGCGAGTAAGTACCGAGTGTCACGATGAGTGGCGGGAGGCGCAGGGCGGTGATCAAGCTGGCGTTGATGCCACCGGCCAAGGCACCGAGGGCGAGCGTGAGGCCTGCGGCGACGGGGATGGTGAGGCCGCCGTCGTGCCAGAGTTTGCCGAAGAGGATCGCGCACAAGCCGAGCAGCGAGCCGATGGAGAGGTCGATGCCGGCGGTGATGATGACGGGGGTGAGGGCGAGGGCGAGGAGGCCGATTTCGCAGGAATGGCGGAGGATGTCGAATTGCCGGTCGAGCGTGCCGAAGCCGACGACTACGCCGCGGCGGTTGGTTGTGGTGCCGGCGAAATAGAAGAACAACCACTCGGCGATGAGCACGTAGAGGAGCAGCATCTCGTGTCGCGTGAGAAGGGCTTTCCAGTCGCGGGGATTTTTGGTGCCGGGAGAAACAGACATGGTGGACGGCTAATCGGCGCTCATCACTGCACCCATCGTTTTGTAGCCCTCATCTTGGTAGATTTCTGGTTTCATAATATGAGCGCCGATGAGCGTAGATTAGCGGTTTAGTCCTCTCGCTCTGAGGCCGTCGGCGACGACGGCGAGGAGGATGATGGCTCCTTGGATCGCTTTTTCCCAATAGGCTTCGATGTGGAGATGTATTAGGGCGGGAGATACGCACGCGAGGAGGAGCAGGCCGGTGAAGGCACCCCAGAGGTTGCCGCGGCCCCCGGAGATCGCGACGCCTCCCACGACGACGGCGGCGATCACCTTGAGTTCGAGGCCGGCGCCACTGAGCGGCTGCACTTGGGGGGACTGGGCAAGGTTCATCATGGCGGCGAGGCCGGTGAGGGCACCGATGAAGATAAAAACGAGAAACGTGACGAGCTGCGGGCGAATGCCCGCGAGGCGCGCGGCCTCGGCATCGGTGCCGACAGCGTAAACAAAGCGGCCAGCGGCTACGTGCCGCATCGCGAGTGCCAGCGCCACGAGGAAGACGACGGAGGCGCCCACGAGGACGAGTTGGCCGGCCATTTGGCTGAGACCGAACCATTGGATGCGGTCGGGGAGGTTTACGAATTCGCCCTGGCGCACGAGGTTGAGGCCTTGGCGAAGCGTGACCATGGTCGCGAGCGTGACGACGATGGACGGCAGGCGCAGGCCGGCGACGAGGAGACCATTGACTGCACCGAGCAGCGCGCCGAGCGCGACGGAGGCGGGGAGGACGAGCAGGAGCGGCCAGCCGCGGGCGGCGAGGAGTCCGGCGCATACGCTACACACGGAAAACATCGAACCGACGGAGATGTCGATTTGCCGCGTGATGATGACGCAGGCCATGCCGCAGGCGACGACGAGGGTCGGCGCTTCGCGCGTCAGCAGCGAGAGAAGCGGTTGCGGCGAGAAAAACGCGGGTGCGAAAATCGCCATGCCGACGAGGACTGCGGCGAGCGCACCGAGGACGGACAGTTCGCGGAAGTAACGTTTCATACGGACCCTTTCTCGGTGGTGCCGAGGGCGGCGGCCATGACGTCGTGGGGGGCGGAGCCGCCGGGGAGAATCGCGCGGAGCGTGCCTCCGCCCATCACACCGATGCGGTCACTCATGCCGATGACTTCGGGGAGATCGCTGGAAATTAAAATCACAGCGAGGCCTTCTTTCGCGAGACGGCGGATGATCTTGTGGATCTCGCTTTTTGCGCCGACATCGACGCCCTGGGTCGGTTCGTCGAGGATGAGGAGCTTGGGCTTCGTGGCGAGCCAACGGGCGAGGGAAACTTTTTGTTGGTTCCCGCCGGAGAGGCTGCCGCCGGGGGCGTCGGGGCCGGCGCATTTCACGGCGAGATCTCGGATGAAATCGAGCGCGAGGGCGCGTTCGGCGCCGAAACGCAGCCACGTCGTCGGGAAGAAGCGGCGGTGGATAGCCATCGTCAGGTTGTGTGCGATGGGGAGTTCGAGCACGACGCCGTGGCGACGGCGGTCTTCGGGGACGTAGGCGATGCCCTGGGCGACGGCCGCTTGCGGCGAGCGGAGGGTGAGGCGTTGGCCGTGGAGCGTGATCTCGCCGGAGTCCGCCGGCGTGAGGCCGAAGAGGATACGGGCGAGCTCGGTGCGGCCGGCGCCGACGAGTCCGCCGAGGCCGAAAATCTCGCCGGAGCGGACCTCAAAGGAAACGTTGTGCACTCCGGAAGCGCGGCAGCCGACGGCCCGGAGCGAGAGCGCCACCCTGTGGCCGGGGGTGGACTCGGCGGCGGGATAGATTTGGGCGACTTCGCGGCCGACCATGAGACGAATGAGACCAGCTTCGTCGATGTCGCCGACGGCGTGCGTGCCGACGCTCTGACCATCGCGCAGGACGGTGACGCGGTCGGCGAGGGCGAAGATTTCCTCGAGGCGGTGGGAAATATAAATGACGCCGACGCCGTTTTTGCGGAGGTCGCGGACGACGGCGAAGAGGAGGCGTTGCTCCTTTTGGGTGAGGGACGCGGTGGGCTCGTCCATGATCACGATGCGTGCACCGGCGCCGAGGGCGCAGGCGATTTCCACGAGCTGCTGCTCGGGCATGGAGAGGGAGCGCACTTCGGCTTCGGGGGAAATCTCGGCGCCGAGGCGGGCGAGCCATTGCTCGGCTCGGGCGCGGCGGGCGGGCCAATCGATCCGCGAGCTGGCGGACGTGGCTTCGAGGCGGAGCGCGAGATTTTCGGCGACGGTGAGGTCGGGGAACAAGGCCGGCTGTTGGTAAATACAGGCGATGCCGAGCGCGCGCGCGGTCGAAGGCGTGAGGTTAGCGACGCGTTGGCCGGCGAGGGTGAGGGTGCCGCCGTTGGGTTGATGCGCGCCGGTGATGACCTTAATGAGCGTGCTTTTGCCCGCGCCGTTCTCGCCGAGCAAGGCGTGGACCTCGCCAGCCTGAAGATCGAAATCCACGCCGCGAAGCGCACGCACGCCGCCGTAGTTTTTTACGAGTTGGCGGAGTGCGAGGAGCGGGGCAGGGGACATGCTGGGCTGGAGAGAGGAAGGCGGATGAGCGGGCGCGCGGCTGTCAAATAAATCATGGGGTGGGTCGGACCGTCCGGCCATTCAGACTGGACCTGGCCCGCGGACAAACGCTCTGATCCAGCGCGTGCATGCGTGGGGCAAGAGCAGATCGCCCGCGAGTCGGTGCGATGCGTGGGACGTCCAAGCTGCGTCCGGCTCACTTTGAAGCACACTCAAATTTCAGGCAGCGAGCGAACGTCCGTTGAGCGGGTTGCACGCGTCTTGGAGCAGTGCCTTGGGGGTGTCGCGTTGCCCGATGATTCCGTCCTGCTCCCCTCGGCTAAAATTCAGGGGACGGTGCTGAAATCACCCTCGTCCACCTCGACGAAGATTGTTGGTCTTCACCCGGACGCGTGATTCAGGTGACCTCGAAGCGATGCACGCCGACTGCGTTTTTGCCCGCCTTTTGCACGGGGCGCGGCTCGGGTTGGGCGAAGTCGTTGAGGTCCACGGCGCGGGCGCGAAATTCGTATTTGCCGGGGGCCAAATTCCGCAGCGTCGCCGACCACGACGTCATGCTGTAACGCAGCGGCCACGTCCCCGGCTGGCCGGTCTTCGGATCAAAACCGAACACCTCCTTGGCTGCGACGCCGACCGGGAGAACTCTGCTCCAGTCCGAAGGCGGCGCGGCGAGTTCGCACGGCGTCCAGCGCGCGGCGCGATACGTCGCGTCGTCCTGCACCACCGCGTTTGCGCCGGGCTCGACGCGATGCAACCAGTGTTCGACGCGCTTCAGGCCCGACAAGCCGGCGAGCGCGAGGCCGCTCAGGAAGATCGGGTTTCCCGCTGGAAATTTCTCTGGTGCGCCGTCGAGGTAGGCTGCGGTCTTGAGGTAAGATTCGGGATCGTTGTTCTGATTTGCGTAGGTGTCGTTCGCCTTGAAATCGTTGGTGACCGCGATCCGCTGGAGCCACTTGATCGACTTGAAGCCATGCGCCCATGGGACGATGAGCCGCACCGGCCCGCCGCGCTTGAGCGGGATCGGTTTACCGTTCAACCGGTAGGCGAGAAAGGGCGTCGGATCTCCGGGCGGCGTCTCCATCGCCTGTGTGTAGCTGAGCGACGATTGGAAGACTTGCTTGGGATCGTTGTTGTGAAAACCCCGGTAGTAGATGCGGCGCACGTTGCGCATCGGGCCGCAGAGCCGCAGCACCTCGCGCAAGGGCACGCCCTCCCACAGACCCTGGCCGAGCGGCGTGGCGATGTTCAGGCACTGGATGGCCTTGAGAAAAGCAATCTTGTGCGCTTGGCCCAACGCGATGAGGGCGGGCAGATCGAGCGCGGTGCCACCTTCGAGCGTGAGCGCTTGCGTGAGGCTCGCCGGCTCCTTCACCGACTCGCTCGTGAATGGATCGGCGACAATCTCCAGCCGCCACGCCTCGGCTGTGAGCCGCGCCTGGACGAGCGCCTCGCCTTGCAGGGAGTGAGGCTTCGGCGTGCCGCGCGACACGTCGTAGTAATCATCGGTCGGCGTGAGCAGCGCATGGGGATACGATGCGGGCACGCTCTGCGGGGCCTCAGCGACTGCCGCCGTGGACCGACTGACCACTGCGCCCGCCAGCGTGGACGCGGCGAGCACGGAGGTGGTGCGGACAAAATCGCGGCGAGAGAGGGGTTCTGGTTCGGGGTATTTGGACATGGGGGAAAGGTGACATCGCGCGACGGGCTGGCCTGTTCGGAATCGGGAGCTGCGGGGGGAGGGCTAGGGGAAGAGTTAGGGGGAAGGGCTGGGGGAAATTTCCCTCGGCGGCCGGTTCACGAATCGGGAACTGTGTCCGTCCGCGGTAGCCGGTTGAGGGAGGGCGGCTCAGGCCACGTCCAGCCCGGCAATCGCCTGGCCTTTGCTTGTGCCGAACTTCTCGGTTTCGACGCCGAGGTGTTGCAGCGTCTGGACCCACAGGTTGCAGAGCGGCGGTGGGCTCTTGGGGTTGTGGGCGATGTGGCGGCCGTGCTTGAAACCGCCCCCGGCGACGAAAATAGGCAGGTTCGTGGCGTCGTGGCTGGACGCATTGCCCATGCCGGCGCCCATGACGACCATGGTTTGGTCGAGGAGCCGGCGTCCGTGCTCGGGGGTGGACTTGAGTTTGCCGATCAGGCCGCCCCATTCGCGGATGACGTCGCGCTCGAGAATCGCCAGTCGCTCGATCTTTCCCTTGTCCTGCCCGTGGTGGCTGAGGTCGTGGTAGGCAAAACTGTCGGCGGGGCGGGAGGGTGTCTTGCTGGTGCCGACGAAGTAGAGGGTAACAATCCGGGTGAGATCGGTCTGCAGCGCGAGGCGGGCGACGTCCATCATGCAGCCGAAATGCGCGGTGTCCTCACCGAGTCCGGGGTCGCGCAGCGGAGGGACGCCGGGATTTGGCTTGGGCTGGCGGGCGTAGGACTCGGCCTTTTTCATCCGCACCTCCAACTCGCGCACGCTCGTGAAGTACTGGTCGAGTTTATCGCGATCGGCGGAGCCGACGTCGCGCTGAAGTTGCCGGGCCTGGCCGGCGACGCGGTCGAGAATCGATTGGCCCTCGCTGATGCGGGCGACCTCTGCGGTGACCTCCGCGCGAGTGCCGTCGACGAAGAGGCGAGTAAACATGCGCGCGGCGCTCGTCTCGGGCGGTACGGCCACGCCGCTGGGGGTGTAGCTGCAGCTGTAGTTTCCGCTCGTGGAAAAATTCAGCGAAGCGAAGCGGGTCGAACGGCCGATCCGAGAGGCGGCGAGTTGGTCGAGTGAAACAGTGTTCCGGAACGAGGGCGACGCGGGGTGGGGCGCGCCGGTGAAGAACGACTTGTCGGAGGTATGGCCGTCGCGCACTTCGGGGTGGTTGAGTCCGGAGATGAGGCTGAAGTCGCGGCGATGCTCACCGAGCAGTTCAAGGTAAGGCGTGGGGGTGTAATCGGTGCCCTGCTCGGCGGGAAAAAGGTGCGGCGCGTGAAAGCTGAAATAGTTCAGGATGCCGATGAACCGCCGTGGTGCCACCGGTTCGGCGGCGAGCGCGGCGTGCATCGCGTCGAGCCAAGGCAGGGCGAGCGCGACCCCGGTGCCTTTGAGGAACGTGCGGCGGGAGAGCGTGCGGCGGGTCGTGAAGGTGACGTTTTTCATGGAGGTAATCACTTGTGGAGGAAGAGGCGGCTTTGAATGACTGCGTGCAGGAGATCGCGCAGGCCAAAGTCCCCCGGGCGGGTGCGGGCGACGATTTCCGTGACGACCTCGCGGTCGGCGAACTGCGGGGTTGCCCCGGTGAGATGGGCGCTGAGCTTTTCCACCACACAACGGGCGAGTTGCTCGGGATGTGCCAGCAGGAGTTGCTTGAACCCGTCGATGTCGCGAAAGGCCCGCCCGTCGGCGAGCGTGTAGCTCGGATCGACCGCGGGTCCGTCGATATAATGGCGGATGTCGGTTCCCGGAATCTTCACGATGGCGTCCTTCGCTTTCTCCGGGATCGCACGGTAGCTGGTCCGCCAGCGACCGATGACATCGAAGTTCTCCAAAGCAAAACCGGGCGGGTCGAGCTTGGCATGGCAACCGGCGCACGCCGGCTGGTCGCGGTGTTGGGTCAATTGCTCGCGGATGGTGGTGGCTCCGCGGATGTCCGGCTCGAGCGAGGGCACGTCCTTGGGGGGCGGGGCGGGCGGGGTGCCGAGGATGCGATCGAGCACGTAGGCTCCCCGGACGACGGGTGAGGTGGAGGTGCCGTTTGCGGAGACTTTCAAGACGGCGCCCTGCGTGATGAAACCGCCGCGGTGTGAATCCGCCGGGAGCGGGACGCGGCGGAGGTGATCGCCCTTCACGCCGGTGATGCCGTAGTGCTCGGCCAGACGCTCGTTGAGCATCGCGAAATCGCTGTGGACGACATTGCGGACGCTGAGGTTGTCGCGCAGCAGCGTTTCGAAGAACGCCTCGCTCTCGCGCAGCATGCTTTGCTGGAGGTACGGCTCGAACTCGGGGTAGAGCTTGGTGTCGGGCTGGGTGAAGTCGATTTCACGCAGGTTGAGCCAGCCGCCGAGAAAGGTTTGGGTGAAGCGCCGGGCCTTCGGGGATGCGAGCAACCGCTCCGTTTGCGCGCGCAGCGTCGCGGGTTTCGAGAGTGCGCTTTGGGCGGCCAGCCGGAGTAGTTCTTCATCGGGGGCGCTGCTCCAAAGCGCCAGGCTCAGGCGGGTAGCGAGTGCGAAATCATCGAGGCGCCCGGGCTTTTCTTGCAGAAAGAGAAACGCCGGCGAACACAGCGCCAGCTTGTAGGAAGCCCGGAGCGACTCGTCGAAACGCCGCCCGGCGCGCTGCTGCTCGCGGAAGAGCGCGAGATGCTCGGCCATGTCCTGCTCGGTCGCCGGCCGGCGGAAGGCCCGGCCGAGAAAACCGCGCAGGAGCCGGGCGGCGTCGGCGTCAGGCTGCCGTGAATACGGGCGGAGATTTTTCTCGGGCTCCGCGGGGTTCTCGGGCACGAGCGGCAGGTCGCCGTAAAGCAGGCGATGGCCGGCGGGGGGCCATGATTCGTAAAGCGGGCCCTCGATCTCCACCCATTCCACCACCGCGCAGAGCCCGCGCTCCATCGGCTTCTCCTTGGCCGCCGCAGGCACGATGCGATGCGGCGCGACGTAGAGCGTGTGTCCCTCGGGCACCGTGGCCTCATAGGTGAACTCGCCGAATTCCGATGGGCTCATTTCGTGAAACGCCTCTCCGTACGGGGCGCTGGCGCGCGACTCCCCGGTGAGGGCCAGCTTGAGGATAATGTTGCGGTCCGGCCGGGCTTGGTCGGCTGGTTTAGCCAGATGGCCCTCCTTGGTGATCATGGCCCGCGCCCGCACGCGAAAACGATAGCGCTCATCCGGTACGGGCGGCGACCACGCCCCGAGCGTCCCGTGGGACGGCCCACCGCCGCCCCAGTAAATGGCGAGGAATCCTTCCGGCGACACGGCCCACGAAGTCGTCTGGAAGCCGTGGTTCCAGTCGTGCCACGTTTCGGAGTAGTCGAGGCGGGTCTTCGCGCGGGTGGGCGGGGGCGTCGTCACGGTGGCTGCCTTGAGGGCGGAGTCGGCGGCCTGAAGGTAACGTTCGAGGTGCTCGGTCGAAAGGTTGAGCGCGGCTCCGATATTATCGAAGCCGCCCGCCGTCGGGTCTTGGGGCAGGAGGCCTTGCAGCGCCGTGTCCTTGCCCAGCAGATCGTGCAGCGTATTCACATACTCCGCACGATTTAGCCTGCGAAACACGACCCGCCCATCGCGTTTTTGCCGCTCCAGCGAATCGTGGTGCAGGGCCCCGCGCAAGGCCGTGAGCGCGCCGTGGCGCAGGTCCGCTGGCGGGCGGGGTTTCCGCTTGGGCGGCATTTCGTCCTGCTCCACCAGATCGAGAATCTTCGTCCACAGCTGTTGATTTCCGGCGTCCGCTGGATTCCAAGCGAGTGAGGCGAGGTCGAGTCCGCCTTTCTTCTCGTCCGCGTCGTGGCACGTCAGGCAATGCGCCTCAAACAGCGGTTCGAGTCGGGCGCGCCAGCCTGGGGCGGCGGCGCTCTCGCTGCCGAGCAGGAGCAGCGCAAGGGCTAGCCAACGCGGGGCCAATCTGGGAAGTCGGCGGATCATGGCGGGCTGCCGGCGGCGGCGGGCAGGCGGCGCGCGAGCCTGAATCCGGTGTCCGGATACTCCCGCGAGGGGCGGGCGTTGGAGCGGACGATCGCCTGGAGGTACTCGTAGGGGTGGCAGACGCTGCCGCCGCGGATGCCGCGTTTGGTCTCGAAAATGATCGCCTCGTTCCATTCCCACGCGTTGCCGGCCTGATCGAGCGTGCCGTAGTGGCTCGTCGCGTTTGGCACGCTGCCGACGGGCGCGAGGAGGCGGAACTGGTGCTGATGGCCAAAAATCGCCGCGTTCGCCAGCTCGGAGCCCGGCGCTGCGGCCTTCGGTTGGTCGTTGCTGCGCGTCGCATAGCGCCAGTAGCCGCCGGCTGGCCCGCCCTGGCTCGCCGGCTGATAGTAAGCCGCCTTGTACCACTCGTTCTCCGATGGAATCCAGACCCGCGCCCCCGCCTCCCGCGGCGCGAGGCCGCCCTTTGCCAGATCGTACGCGCCGTTTTCCGTGCCGCCGTTTCCGCCGCCGTGGTGCCGCCAGTTCGCGAACCGCATCGCGCTGAGAAACGTGACGTAGACGACCGGCTTCTTTTCCCAACCGGCTCGGCACGCATAGTGGTAGGCTCCGGGTGGGCCGGTGCGCTCCGCAAAGACGGGTAGATTCTCCTGGATCCCGCCCTGGCCGTTGTCCCGCAACAAGGGCTCACCCATGCTGTCGCTCCAGAGCCCGTGCGGATCGCTTTTCGCGACGGCGTTGAGAAATTCTACGTACTGCTCGTTGCTCACCTCGTGCTTCGCGATTTGAAACACGTAGGGGACGGCGCCGAAGCCGGTCGCGTCGGCAGGATTTCCCGGATCCCCGACTGTCACCCAGCCGATGTCGGCGGCGTCCGATCCGCGGAGCACACCCGCGAGCGAAAGGGCGACGAAGGTGGTGAAGACCGTTTTCATTCCGCCTTCGTTCCCACTGAGTGAAGACCGGCGGTGTTCACTGCCACAACGCGAGGGGTGTGGTTTCCGCGGGATTTTCCCTGCTGGTCGGTCAACGCCATCGCCGGCACGGCGGGCAACGGGGTGTCGCCGTGCGTCATGCCCGGGAAGAGCGCCCGTCCGGGGCGTCCAACACTGGACGGCTGATCAACGCCGCCTCTTGAGAAACGCCATTTTTTACGAGCCTCGACGCAATGGGGGCGCTGTTTTTTTCTGTCGCGGCCGAAGTCCGATTTGGGTGCGGGGGCTGCGAGAAAACTGGATTTGCGGGGGGCGAGGTTAAAGCGGAGGGCCATGGTAGAACCGGAAGAGTGAGCCGTAAATGACTCGATTGTGAGATGGCGGCGGAATCGGCTAATGCTGGGGACTGGGGGTGGGGAGTGGCTGCGGCGGCAAGGGAGAATTCGGGTACGAAGCGAGGCGCTGACTGCCGTTTTTTTGGGTGCAATCATTGCCGCGGAATGAACGACGGATGCAGACCCCCGGAACGCTCGGGGTCAAGGAGCCAGCATGTTCTTCGGCTGCGGGCGGCTGAGCGCCACGAATTCAACCCCGCTTCAGTAACCGCGCGAGGGGCTGCGCTGCTTACCTGATCCCGTTCTTCGATCTCACCGCGCGTGCGGCCCCGGCGAAAACCGCGCCCGACTTCGTCGTCGCTCAGGACGGCTCGGGGGATTTTTCAAGTGTGCAGGCCGCTCTCGGCTCGATCTCCAAGGGCAATACGGAGCGCAAGATTGTTCTCATCAAGAGCGGCACCTACGGAGAACATATCCGGCTCGAGAATTCCTTTCTGACTCTGCTCGGCGAGGACCGGCTGAAAACTCGCATTGTCTGGAAAACTCGCATTGTCTGGGAAATCAACGACCGCCGCGACGATCCCAACGCCAACGCGGATCGCAAGGGCGGCGCCAGCTTCAATCTCGGCAACGCGAGCGGCATCGTCATCGAGAACCTGACCTCCGACAATCATAGGAAACTCGGCGGAAAACCGATCGTGGTCATCAGCTCCGGTACCGGCACCGGCATTGTCATTCAAAATGCCGACATGACGCTCGCGGCTGCGGGCGCGGCCACTCGCTGGCGCTCGCGGCTACGGAGGCGTTTTAGAATTTAAACGCACTCGTGAATGAATAGGTGCGCGGCTCCTTCAGGGTGTAAACGGCGGTATTCGGCGTGTGTTTGCCGTCGCGGGTGTCGACGTCGATCAGCGGGTAAACGGTGTTTTGATCGAGGACGTTGCGGACATTCAACTGCAGGCGCCAATCGACGCGGTTCTTGAAGAGCTTTGGCGTTCGGTGAA
>CAMCHO010000049.1 GCA_945874455.1 Opitutus sp. GAS368
GACAGCAAGGCCTGCGCCCACCCGTGCTGCGTGGCCGCTGCCAAAGAAAAGAATAATTGCACGAAGTGCGGTGGCGCGGGCGCCATCGCGGCCAAGAAATAATCGGGCCCCCGCCTGAATTTGCGAGCCGCGCACCCTCTGGGGTGCGCGGCTTTTTTATGCAAAAAACCGGTCGTGCCTCTCGCGCGCGCTGGCAGTGGCCACGCCCCATTCGGTGCCCGCTACCTATAAAGTGCCGTCGTCGGCGCGTAGGTCATGACGTTGTACTGGCGCATCGCGAGCCGCCACCACTCCGCCAATGATCCCGCCGGACAGCTCCATAATTCCCGGTGCAACCAGATCATCGACTCGGCATCCATGAGCAGCGCCATTTTTTCCTTGGTCGCAAACTTCGCCGGCCCGTCCCGCAGCAGTCGCTCGCGCAGCTGCACGAACCATTCCCGCGCCTCCTCACTCGGCCGTCGCTGCCGCAGCAAGGCCACATGCAGCGCGTTCACGTAAGGATCAAGGACCGCCTGCAACAGTCCGTAGTCGGCCCGCAACGGCTCGAAGGGCGGCAAATGCCGGTAACACTCGGCCAGGTTCTGCTGTAGCCGCTTCAGTTCGTAGGGCGGAGCCGTCTCCTCGGGCGTCAAAAAAACTCCCCACCGTCGCACCGCCCGCCCCACCCCCGCCTTGCTGAGCAAGATCGAGACCGGCACCGCCAAAACCAGCCCCGCAAGTACTGGACTGAGCCACCAGAAAAATGCGGGCGACACCACAAACGCCGACACGCCCCACACCAGTCCAAAGACCGTTTGCCCCCCGTGCGTGATGATCGCCTCGCGCCAATCCGTACCATCGTCGTCACTGCCGCGCTTCTGCGTAACCCAGCCGACGCCTTGCCCGAGCAGCGTGAAGAGCACAAACTTCGAGTTGAACGCCATGTTGATCGGCGCGAGCAATGCCGACACCACGGTCTCGAGCAGCGCACTCACCACGAGCGGCACCTTCCCCCCGAATTTGTCGGCCTCCGCCCGATCACCCAACGTCACCACCACACTCACAATCTTCGGCACGAAAATCAGCAGCATCGTCAACGCAAAGAGCGTGAGCGCCGGCGGCACCTGCAGCACAAAGCCAAACAACGACGTCGTATCAGTCACCCAACTCGGCACCGCCGCAATCGACGACGCCGGCGAGGAGAACACATGAATCGTGCTGAGAATCATGAAGAGCAACCAAAGGGGCGAGGATACATAGCCCATCACGCCCATCAGCAAATGAAACCGGCTCGCCGGTCGGAAGCCGCGCGTCGTGAGCAACCACGCGTGTTGAAGATTGCCCTGACACCAGCGTCGGTCGCGCTTCGCCGACTCGATCAACGTCGGTGGGCCCTCCTCGTAGCTGCCGTCGATGTCACCCGCGAGCCACACAGCCCAGCCTGCTTTGCGCATCAGCGCCGCCTCGACAAAATCGTGCGACAAAATGCGCCCGCCGAACGGCTCCCTGCCCGGGAGCTCCGGCAGCGAACAGTGATCGATAAAGGGCTGGACCCGCACGACGGCGTTGTGGCCCCAAAAATTCCCTTCGTGTTGCTGCCAGTAGTTCAGCCCCGCCAGAAACAGCGGACTGTAAAGTCGGCTCGCGAACGATTGGATCCGCGCAAACAGCGTCTCCCCGTTCACGATCCGCGGCGCCGTCTGGATGAGCCCGACATGAGGATTCTTCTCCATCAGCGCCACGAGCTGCACGAGCGCTTTACCTGTCATGATCGAATCTGCGTCGAGCACGATCATGTAGCGGTAACGCCGGCCCCAGCGGCGGAGGAAGTCAGCGACGTTACCGGCCTTCTTGTTGATCGACTGTCGGCGTTTCCGGTAGAAAATCTTTCCGAAACCGCCGACCTGCTTGCACAACTCGGCCCAAGCAACCTCCTCCTGGATCCACTGATTGGGCTGGTTCGAATCGCTGAGCACGAAAAAATCGAAGTGTTCCAGTTGCTTGGTCTCCTGCAGCGAGCGGAAAACCACCCGCAGACCTTCAAAGACGCGGCTCACGTCCTCATTAAACGCCGGCATGACAATGGCCGTCTTGGCCAGCATCGGCTCACCGCCGTCCGGCAACGTCGCCGTGATCTGGGAGCTGTCGCCGCCACGATTGATCACATAGAAACCTACCAAAGCCGTACAAAACCCCGCGGCGATGTGGGCAAACAGGATTACGAACAGGCCGAGGATCAATCCCTCAAGCACGCTGATGCCCTCGCGCCACAGCAAATCAGCCATGAACCAAGTCGCGAGACTCGTGAGCCCAAAGATCACCGAAAAGAAAAAGAACCGACGTCGCCCCAGCCGCCGCTTGTCCATGTGTTCGGTCAGATAGAGTCGCATGGTTCAGCGAGTCGCGTAGAAAAGCCCCGCCAACACGGCGGCAAACAGCAGCCACAACAACAGCGCGCGTAAGATCGGCCACTTCTCAAACTGCTCCAGGGTCTCGCCCGCCGCCTGAGGGATTAACCCGAGATCAATCGGCTGAGGTGCCATGTTCGAAACCGCCATGTCCGGTCCGGCCTGCAGCCCACCCCGGCGCATCGCCTGCGCGAAATCCACTGGGACATTTTGCTCGTCGAGGAAGGCGTAGGGCCATTTTTCCGGTCCGTCGGACAGCAACAGTGCCACCCGCCCGTCCACCGCAATGCGCTCATGCGGCTGACCACGGACGTCGAGCACGTCCGCGAACCACAGGTCCATCATAGCCTCGGTCTCCTCGGCCGCCAGCGTGGTCGGCTCGCTGGCCGGCTGCGCTTCATGGCGCCGCGCGGCGCGCTCGAGGATCTGCAAAATGAGTCGGCTTTGATGCAGCCGGTTATGGATCCGGTGGGCGCGCAGATAGTCCTCGACGCGCACGTAGGCGGCGTTCCACGCCTCCATCGTGCCCGTGCGCGGACGAAATGCACTCAGGGACTCCAGAGATATGTCCATGTTTCCGTGAGAACATGGGGAGGCTTTTTCAGGAAACAACGCAGTTCCACCGGGCGTCCGCTGGCGTCCGGCTTGATGCCAAAGCCCAGCCGCCACATCCCGTTGTAGGGGTTTTTCTGCACGGTCATGTAAGCCAGCTTCGCGCCATCGCCCACGCTCACTTCAGGCACGATCGCGGGATCGGGTTTCTGCTGCCGCAAATACGGCCCATCAAAATCGACCACAAATCGCCGCAATTCGGGCTCATGCGTTTGCGAGTGACCAGTCCGAGTCGACGCTACAAACCCCGCCGGCGGCCGGATCTGGTCGGAATACCAGTGCAACTTGTATTCGAACTCGATCGCCTGACCCGCCTCCGGCAGTCGTTCAGGCACCCAAAACGCAACGATGTTGTCGTTGGTTTCGTCCGCTGCCGACAGCTCGGCCAGACGTACAGACCCGCGCCCCCAATTCCCCACGGGCTCGACCCAAGCGCTCGGGCGCAGGTGATAATGAGCCTCGAGGTCCTGGTAGGATTCATAGTTGCGGTCGCGCTGGATCAGGCCGAAGCCGCGCGGATTGTCGTCCGAAAACGCCGACACTCGCGTCGCCTTCGGATTCGACAACGGGCGCCACAACCACTCGTTCGCACCGTTGAAAACCATTAGTCCGTCGGAATCGTGCACTTCGGGACGAAAATCCCCATGGTTCGTACCGGAGTTTTCCCCATGCCAAAACATACTCGTGAGTGGCGCGAGACCGAGGACCTTCGGATTTTTCCGACAATAAACCACGGCCTTCACCTGCATCACGGTATCGGCACCGGGCGTAACGGTGAAGCGATAGGCCCCGGCGACACTCGCACTGTCCATGAGCGCGTAGATCACACATTGCTTCGCTCCCGCCACCGGTCGCTCGATCCAAAACTCCTCGAAGACAGGAAACTCCTCGCCCTCCGGCTCCGTGGTGTTGATCGCCAGTCCGCGCGCGGACAGACCGTAAACCGTCTTCAGGCAGAGCGCCCGAAAGTAGCTCGCCCCGACAAACGACACCAACTCATCCGCCGGCAGATTGAGACGGCCCAACACCTTAAAACCCGCGAAGCCGACCGTGTCCGGTAGCCCCCCGCCGATCTTGAGGCCTCCGTAGTTGAACATGTCGCGTGAAAATTTAATCGGCTTCACCGCGGGACCATTGAGCTCAAAGACTTGGACTGACTTCTGGTGTACAAAGCCGGGATGAAAAAACTGCAGCTGGTAGGGCAGACTGTCGCGGCGCCACCACGCTTGGTCACCACTGAACGTGATCAGCCGATACTCGTCGTAGCTCAGTTTGCGCAGCGCTTCCGGCACCGTCGTGGCCCGCGGTGCATAGGCGCGCGCCGCGAGCATCTTCGCACGGTAGCGCAGCGTCTCGAAATCGAACATCTCGTCGGACGCGCGAGCCGACGCGCATGACGTGCACAAAGCAAAACACGCGAGGAGCAGTGCACGGAATTTCATTTGTCCAAGAAATAGCTTCGTTGCTTGTCCGCAATGGGCAGCGCGACGCGCTCCATCACTTTCAACAGGTCTTCCCACACGAGCCGCTTCTTGCGGTTGTCGACGGGCGGACGCAGCAGATAACTCGGGTGGTAGGTGATCATCAGCGGTTTCCCCCCAAACTCATACCAGCGCCCGCGCACGTCGCCCAAGGTTTTGAACGCAGCGAAGCCGAGCAGTCCGTGCGCCGCCGTGGCACCGAGCGCGACGATCACCTCCGGATTCACCACGTCGATCTGCGCACGGAGATAAGGCAGACAGTAGCGGAGCTCATTCTCGGTCGGTGGCCGGTTGCCGATCTGTGCTTCGCCGGGCGGAGTAGGCATCTCGGGCCGCCAGTTCATGACGTTTCCGATGTAAATCTCCGTGCGTTTCAGCCCCATGGCTTGAATCATTTTGGTGAGCAGTTCCCCCGCCGGACCGACAAACGGTTCGCCTTGAATCTCCTCTTCCGCTCCCGGCGCCTCGCCGACAAACATGATCTTGGCCTCGACGCTGCCAGCGCCGAGCACGACTTTCTTGCCGGGGCGCACGTGCGCCTTGCACGTGGCGTCGTTGCGCACGAGTTCAAGCAGTACGTTCCAACGTGTCTGCTTGTCACCCGGCGGCAGGCTCACGGTCGGCGGTGGCGGGAGCACTTCACCCGCGGGTTTTGGCGCGGGCTTCGGAGTGTAAACCGGCACCGGTGGCTCGTAGGGCTTGAGCGGAACGGCTGCCACGCGCGCTTCAAAGACCGAGGCGGCTGGCTCCGGCGTGTCTCGTGGTGCCGCCGCAGCTCCTCCGCGGGCGCGGGCTTGCACGATGCGGCGGAGCACCGCGACACTCTCGTCCGACACCGCCACCGTCTTCACCCCGGCCGTTTTCAGGCGGCGGAGCTCGTCGGTCAATGCATGGAGGGCGGTGCGCATGGCAGCAGATTACGGGGAGCGATGCGCCAGCAGCTTCTCGACATACTTGCCGAGCAGGTCGAATTCCATGTTGACGCTCTCGCCCGCGCGTCGCCCGCGCAGATTCGTCACCGCAATCGTCGTCGGAATCAGCCACACCGCCAGGCTGTCACCCGCGACTTCCGCGACCGTCAAAGAAATGCCGTCGATCGCAATGCTACCCTTGTGGATCACGTGTCGCCCGCTTCCGGCCGGCCCACGCACCCGCAGAAAATAGTCATTGCCGCGTTGCTCGAAGACCTCGACCACCCCCAGCCCGTCGATGTGGCCCGAGACAAAGTGGCCGCCGACCTTTCCGTCGAAGCGCAGGCTTCGTTCCAGATTAACCGGAGTCTGGGGGGCGAGCGCGGAGAAATTAGTCAGACGGCGCGTCTCCTCTAGGACATCAAAATAAAAATGTCCCGCGTCGAAATGCGTCACGGTGAGGCAGCAACCATTCACCGCAATACTGTCGCCCAAAGCGACGCCCGCGAGGGTCGCGCCCGCGGCGATCTGCAGCCGCCAGGACGCGGCGCCCTGCGCAAATGAGACGACGCGGCCAGCTTCTTCGACAATGCCCGTGAACATGGGAATGATTATTTGAGTTTGATCCGGAGCACGGCGGTCTCGCCACTGCGGCTCACGAGGAGGACGAACTCGGCGCGCGCCTGATCGGTTTCGATTTCCGCCAGCTTCGCCGCAACCACAGTAAAACTTGTCGCTTCGGCACCGTCGATTTCCTTAATCCAGTCCTCCTGTCGCAGTCCGGCGATGGCCGCGGGGCTACTGGGTTTGACGAAATGGGCGACGACGCCCGCGGGTTCCGCTGCCTTCACCCGGCGCTCAATCGCATCGCCATAAACAAACTCCCGCGCGGTGAAACCGAGCCGGTCGTAATATTTCCGGTCAGCCTCGCGCAGCAGCTTGGGTTCCTCGCCGAGCACGGCCTTGAGCTCGATCCGGGCGCTGCCACGGAGAACCGTCAGGGCAAACGTATCGCCCGGGACACGACGGTCGATCTCGCGCTCGAGCCACGTGACCACCACCCGCTCGGGCTTGAGCGACGGGAGCGGCTTGCCGTCCAGCGCGAGGATAATATCGCGATCCTTGAGTCCGGCCTTCTCCGCCGGACTGCCCTCGAGCACTTCGCTGACCACGGCACCGGACTGCGCATCGAGTTTCAAGAATTTCGCCACGTCCCGGTCCATCGGCTCGAGGCCGTAAGCGCCGAGCCACGCGAGGGGACGCCCGGAGACGTGCTTCGGAATGCGGCCGAGGTTGGGCAGAATCTCCTCCGCGAGCATAAACGCACTGCTCTCCTCGACGTTGACCAACAGCACGGGGTCGCCGCGGCTGCGTCGCGAAAACTGGAGAAAGCTTTGGCCGAACGACGTCGCGGCAATCCCGATGAGCACACCGTCGCGGTTGAACACCGGCAGCCCGGGACCGGCCACTTCATGCTGCGCGATCGCCGTGCGCTGCGGCAGCGACTGGATCAGGGCGACGTGGCTCTGCATGATGTAGGGCGCAAAATCTTCGTCTTTGTTCCGCAGGCCGATGCCCCAGACAAATTCCGCCAGCGCGGGCACCGGCGCTGCACCCTGCGCGTTGAAGACCGTGACCGGGGTCAGCTTCGCACGCGTCGTCTCGTCCGCGCGGACGAAGTGCCAGCCACTGAACGCGTCCTGACCGAGGTATTCGGCCGGCGAGCTCGCGGCGTCACCGGGCAGATACACCTTAAAATCTTTCAATTGCCACGTAGCCGCACGCGGATCGATCGCACCCGATGGAATAATGATCGTACCGTGGTTATCGATGACCGTGCCCATCGAAATCGTCGGGCGGCGCTCGGTCTCCGTCTCCGTGACGTATTCCACAGAGACGACGCATTTGACGCGTTCGGCCCACAACGCGGGCAAATCGGCAGCGGCGCGCAGCGCGGCCGGCGCAAGCAGGAATACAGCAAAAAACAACAGGCGGAACGTCATGGTTTCAAAATGTAAAGTGAGACGCGGCGGTTGCGCTGCACCTCGAAGAGCGTCGGCTCGGGCTTGGTCTCATAGGCGGCTTGCGCAGCCTTAATCACGCCGAGGGAGTGGACGAGTTGGTCGTTGATTTTGGTGATGATGTCGCCGCGCGAGACACCGGCGGCGGCGGCCGGAAAGCCGGGCTGCACCCCGATGACGATCACACCGCTGGCGTCGTCGAGTTGGTTTTCACGGGCATACGCCCGGGAAACTTTGCGCACACTGAGGCCCCATTTTTCGAGCGCCCATTCCTCGCCCACACGGCTCTCAAGCTTCTCGGTCACCACCGCGTAGTCCCGAGTCTCGGTGCCGCGCTTCACCGTGAGTTTGAGTGACGCGCCGACCGGTTGGTTAGCGATCAGGTTTTGGATCGGCGGAAGCTGCTCAGGGAAACGCCCGTCGATGCTGGCGCCGTTCAGGGTGAGTAAAATGTCGCCGCTGCGCAGCCCGGCCTTGGCCGCCGGTGAACCCGGCTCGACGCTGTTGATCAACATACCCGTGTTGAGCGCGAGCGAATAGAAATTCTCCAAGTCCTGCAGTTCCTTCGGCACAATCCCGATATAACTCCGGGTGATTCCGCCGCCCTCGCGCAACATTCCGGCCACCACACGCTGCGCCGTGCTCGCGGGAATGGCGAATCCGAGATTGTTGGCACCTAGGTAGGTGCGGGACGAAATCCCGATGACCTTGCCATCATTGGTGACGAGCGGGCCGCCCGAGTTGCCCGGATTGATGGCGGCGTCAGTCTGCAACCACGTGTTGAACGCACCCGTCTCATAACCGTTCACACCGCGCGTGTCCTCAAAATAGCGGTTATTATTTGAAATGATGCCGCGGGTGACGGTGCGCGTGAGCCCGTGGGGTGTGCCGACGGCGAACACTTCCTGACCGGGGTAGAGTTTCCCACTCTCACCGAGGTCGGCATGAGAAAACTTCAGGCTGCGGCGCTTCACTTCGACCAAATCGATGCGCAGGAGCGCGAGGTCGGTCCAGTGATCCCACCCGACGAGTTTCGCGCTGACGCGTTCGAGGTTGGCAAGGGTGACGTTGATTTCAACCGCCTGGGGACTGACCACATGAGCATTCGTGAGCACGAGACCGTCCGCCGAAAGAATCACCCCCGAGCCAATCCCGCCGGTGAATCGTTTAGTACCCGCTTCAAAGGCGACCTCCCGCACATCAATCTTCACGACGGATTCGAGGAGCTGCTTAAACCCGCGCTTCATGTCCGCACGCGCTGGCAAGACGAAGGAGGAAGCAAAGAAAACGATGAGGACGAGCGCGGAGATTGACCGAGTGACGAAAGATTTCACAGTGACTGATTTTCTACGATGGCTACCAAGTGCATTGACTACAATTTCCATGAGATCGAGCCGCACTGGCAATCTTTCTGGGAGCAAAATCGCTCGTTCCGGGCGGACAACGCTTCGTCGAAGCCGAAATACTACGTGCTCGACATGTTCCCTTATCCCTCTGGCGCGGGGCTGCATATTGGGCATCCCGAGGGCTACACGGCGACCGACATCATCGCGCGTTACAAGCGTGCCAAAGGGTTCAACGTGCTCCACCCGATCGGCTGGGATGCGTTCGGCCTACCGGCTGAACAGCACGCAGTAAAAACGGGCACCCACCCGGCCACGAACACCGCAGCCAACATCGTCAACTTCAAGCGCCAGATCAAAGCCCTCGGCTTTTCGTATGACTGGGAGCGCGAACTCGCGACGACGGACTCCCAGTATTACCGCTGGACCCAGTGGATCTTCCTCCAGCTCTTCGCCAAAGGCCTCGCGTACGTCGACGAACGCCCCGTCTGGTGGTGTCCCGAGTTGCGCACCGTGCTCGCCAACGAAGAAGTCATCGACGGCAAGAGCGAGGTCGGCGGGTTTCCCGTGGAGCGTCGCAATCTCCGCCAATGGGTCCTCCGCATCACGGCCTACGCCGAACGCTTGCTCGCCGACCTCAAAGATGTCGACTGGCCCGACTCCACCAAACGGATGCAAGAGGCGTGGATCGGCCGGAGCGAAGGCGCGGAAATCCTGTTCCAGCTGGAGAACACGGCGCTCGGCGCGCTGAAGATTTTCACGACCCGCCCGGACACGCTGTTCGGATGCACCTACATGGTACTCGCCCCGGAGCACCCGCTCACCGACGCACTCACCACGGCGGAACAGCAGGCCGACCTCGCTAGCTACCGGAAAAAATCCGCAGGCAAGAGCGACCTCGAGCGCACCGATCTGGCGAAGGACAAATCGGGCGTGTTCAGCGGTGCTTACGCGATCAATCCCGTGAACGGCCAACGCGTGCCCATCTGGATCGCCGACTATGTGCTCATGGGCTACGGCACCGGAGCGATTATGGCCGTCCCCGCGCATGACGAGCGCGATCACGAATTCGCCATAAAATATGCCCTGCCCATCGTGCAGGTCATCGCCAGCGGCGCGGGCGAGACGCCCCTCCCCTATGTCGGCGACGGCAAACTCATCAACTCACCCGGCTACGACGGCATGGCCTGGCCCGACGCGAAGAAGACGATCACCGCCGAACTCGCCGCGCGCGGTGTGGGCAAGCCCACCGTGAACTACAAACTCCGCGACTGGCTGTTCTCGCGCCAGCGCTACTGGGGCGAGCCGTTTCCCATCGTGTGGGTAAACGCGGCGGACTATGCGACGGCCAAGCGCGCGCCCGGCAACACGCTGCCGGAATCACCCGTGACTTTCATCAAGGACGGCGTGGCGCATTATGCGCTGCCGGTGCCCGCGAGTGCCTTACCGCTCCACCTGCCCGACGTGCAGTCCTACCTGCCGAGCGGCACCGGCGAGAGCCCCCTCGCCAACGTCACCGAGTGGCTTGAGATTTGGTTTAATATTGCCACCGGCGCCGCCGTCCCGGCGACCCACGTGCGGCCACTGGGCGACCAGTGGGTCCACGCGCGGCGGGAGACGAACACGATGCCGCAATGGGCGGGTTCGTGTTGGTACTACCTCCGGTTTACGGACCCCGCCGCCGACCAGGCTCTCGCCTCACCGGAGGCGCTCCGCTACTGGGGCGTGCCCGACCTTTACGTCGGGGGTGCCGAACATGCGGTGCTCCACCTCCTGTACGCGCGATTCTGGCACAAGGTGCTGTTCGACCTCGGCGTCGTGCCGCAGAGCGAGCCATTCACCAAGCTGTTCCACCAAGGAATCATTCTCGGCGAAGACGGCGAAAAAATGTCCAAGAGCCGCGGCAATGTCGTGAGCCCCGACACGATCATCCAATCGCACGGCACGGATACCTTGCGTCTCTACCTGATGTTCCTCGGGCCGCTCGACGCCATGAAGCCGTGGAATCCCAACGGGATCGAAGGCGTGCATCGCTTTCTCCAAAAAGTCTGGCGCGAATGCGTCGGCCGCGAGGGCGAGGTCAACGCTAAGATCGCGGACACCGTCACCGACTCTACCGAGCTCATTAAATTGCTCCATGAGACGATCAAGAAAGTGGGCGATGACATCGAGGGCCTGCGCTTCAACACGGCCATTTCCCAGATGATGATCTTCACGAACGCGCTGCAAAAAGCCCCGCACGTGAGCCGCCGAACCATGCAGACGTTCTTGCAACTACTCGCGCCGTTCGCTCCCCATCTCGGTGAGGAACTTTGGGGTCGGCTCGGCGGCGCCCCAGGTGCCGCTACCATCATGAATGTGCCGTGGCCGCAGTTTGACGCCGCGACATTGCATTCCAGCGAGGTCAAACTCGTCTTCCAAGTGAACGGCAAACATCGTGGCGACCAGATGGTCGCCGTTGGCCTTTCGGAAGCGGACGCCCTCGCCACGGCTCACTCCCATCCGCGGGTGGCACCCCATCTCGAGGGGAAAACCATCAAACGGATCGTTTATGTGCCCGGGAAAATCCTTAATCTCGTCGTGGAATAAAAATACTCTTCCGGCGCGCCGACGGTTCTCCACCTACGTAGATCGTCGTTGACCAATGCCGCTCCTCAGCACGATCGGGCCGCGCCTCATCCGCACGGCCTTTTTCGTGTTCAGATCGCTTGCATTTCCGCCTTCCGCCTTCCGCTTTTCGCCTCCACCGTTTTCCTGTGTCGCCGCCGTTTTCCTTCCTCCCCACCCCTTTTGACCGCCATCGACCCGTTGCGCTCATCGCCGGACAGGGCATTTATCCTGTCCTCGTCGCAGCGGCGGCCCGCGCCGCTGGCGTTTCCCTGAAGTTGGTGGCGTTTGACGAGGAAACGCGCCCGGACCTCGTCGACTCCTTTGCCCCCGCCGACCGCCGCACCCTGCTCGTCGGTCAGCTCGGTAAAATGCTCAAATCGCTCCGTGAGTTTGACGCCGGTTACGCGATCATGGCGGGCCAAATCACCCCGCGCCGGCTCTTCAAAGGACTCCACCCCGATCTGAAAGCCGTTCGCATTCTCGCCTCGCTGAAGCGCCGCAACGCAGAAACCATTTTCGGCGCGATTGCCCGGGAGATCGAGGACCTGGGGATCACGCTCCTCGACGCTCGCTCCTTCCTCGAGGCTCATGTGGCGTCGGCCGGTTGCATGACCGGCAAGTCCTTTCCAATCGAACGCGAGTATCTCGATCACGGTATCCACATCGCCCGCGAGGCCGCTCGCCTCGACATCGGCCAAGGCTGCGTCGTTCGCCAGGGTACGGTCCTCGCGGTCGAGGCTTTTGAAGGCACCGACGAAATGCTCCGGCGCGCCGGCGCGTTCAAGACCGACGACGCCCTCTTCGTCAAAACCGTCAAGGCTAGGCAAGATTGGCGCTTCGACGTCCCGTGCTTCGGGACGCGCACGCTCGAGACCATGCGCGACGCCCACCTCAACGCGGCCGCTTTGGAGGCCGGCAAGGTTCTCATGTTGGACAAGCCCGCCGTGCTCACGCAGGCCCGCGCTTGGGGCATCAGTCTCTTTGGCTTCGAGTGACGGCCCGCGCGGGTCTTTCCGCTCAACGTGTTCGCCTGCTTGCACTCCGCTCGACGGACCGCACATTTCACCTCCATGAAAAACGACGTAGTCGCCGCTACCATCAAAGGCGTCATGCCGACCGCCAACGGCTGCGCTGTGTTCCTCGGCGACGACGCCAAGACGTTTGTTATCTATGTCGACCACTCCGTCGGCAATGCGATCCAAATGACCCTCAACGGCGTCAAGAAAGACCGCCCACTCACCCACGACCTCATCGGCAGCGTCCTGCTGGGCCTCGGCGCCAGTCTCGAGCACATCGTCATCAACGACGCCCGCGAAGGCACCTTCTTTGCCCGGATTTTGCTCAAGATGGAAAATGAGCTCGGTAAAAAAATCATCGAACTCGATGCCCGCCCCAGCGACTCGATCGTCCTCGCTCTGCAACAAAAACGCCCCATTTACGTCGCCCGCTCCGTCTTTGACTCCGTCGAGGATATGACGGAAATCCTCGAGCGCGTCTTGAAACAACAAGCCGAAGAAGGCGAATCGTCCGCCGACGATAAGTGAGCACGCCGCTCCCCGCCCCGCTGACCGTCGGTCAGCCTCTCACCGCGCTGGCCCCGATGCAGGACGTGACGGACCTCGCGTTCATGGGCGTCATCGCCCACTACGGCGCTCCAGACTATTTTTTCACCGAGTTCTTCCGCGTCCATGCGCAATCGCGTCCAGAGAAACACATCCTCCGCTCCATCGACGAGAACGCCACTGGCCGCCCCGTGTTCGCCCAATTGATCGGCGAGGATCTCGGGCACCTCGCTCGGACCGCCGAGGAACTCCTCCGCCACAATGTCGCGGGGATCGATCTCAATCTCGGTTGCCCCGCGCCGAAGGTTTACAAGAAAAACGTCGGCGGCGGTCTCTTGCGCGACCCGGAGCGCATCGGAGAAATCCTCGCCACGCTTCGCGCCATCGTCCCCGGTCTTTTCACGGTCAAGATGCGCATCGGATTCGATGATACGACGCCATTCGACCGCGTCCTCGAACTCGTCAATGAACACCGCGTCGACCTCTTGAGCGTCCATGGCCGCACGGTGAAAGAAATGTATCGCAGCGAGGTCCACTACGATTGGATCGCCCATGCCGTCGCCCGCGCCCGCTGCCCGGTCTTGGCCAACGGCAACATTACCTCTGCCCACAAAGCGGCCACCGTCCTCACCGACACCCGTGCGGCCGGCGTGATGATCGGCCGCCACGCCATCCGCAACCCATGGATCTTTAGCCAATGCCGCGAGCTCTTGAGCGGCCAACCGGTCTCACGGATCACGCTCGCCGATGTGCATGACTATATCCAGCGCCTCTACCACGCGACCCTTTCGCCCAGTCTGCCAGAGCGGGATCACGTCAACAAGATGAAGAAATATCTAAACTTCGTCGGACAAGGCGTGGACCCGACCGGCGCGTTTCTCTATGATATGCGCCGAGCCGAATCTGAACGCGGGCTCTTTGGCATCTGCGACCAACATCTCCTCACCGACCCCACCCGTAATTTTTCGCTCGAACCCTACCCCGGGGTAATCGCCCGCCCTAATTGCGAGACGCCCGACGGTACGGCCGACGGTTGCTCGCTCGCAACTATCACCGCTTGAGCGCCCGCGCTCGCGCCGAGTGGGTCGGCGGCCGCTCACTCCAGTCCGAGCGCCTTGCGCCCCGACGCAGAGATCATCTGCGGCGTCCATTGCGGGTCCCACACAATGTGCACCTTGGCGCTAGCCACCGTGGGTAAGTGCGCGATTTTCTCACGCGCATCTTCGGCGATTACGGGCCCCATCCCGCAACCGGGCGCAGTCAGCGTCATCTTCACTTCGACCACGTGTCCACCCGCAGCATTTTTCTCGATGGCCAAATCGTAAACCAATCCGAGATCCACGATGTTGACGGGAATCTCCGGATCAAAACACGTCTTCAGCGCCGCCCACACCATCTGCTCGGAAAAATCCCCGGCCGCCGGCTCGGTCTCACTCGGCGCGATGGGCACATACCCGCCAATCGCGGCAACGTTTTCCTTGGCGATACGGAACAATCCGCGGTCCGTGCGCACAGTCACGTTTCCTCCCAGAGTCTGCGTAATGTAAACCTCGGTACCCGCCACTAGCGTCAGCACGTCGCCGGCGGGAATCGCCGTCGCCGCGCAATCTTGGATCAATGTATGGGTCATAGGATGAGGGCTCAGCGGAGCGAAAGATTGAGCGGCAGGCGGGCGTAGACGCCCTGAGGATCATTAAACGTTCGGAGTACGCTGACTTCCCGCTCGATCCGCTCCGCGAGCTTTACCGCCAAGCCTGGGGTACGGACGTTGTGGGGTGCGATTTTCTCGATCAGCTCGTGCACAACCTCGAACAATTCCTTCGGATGGGGATACTCCACGATCCGATAATTCGGCCCCAGCTTCGCCTGCGCGACCGCATACGCGATGGCCGCGTCCAGTCCGCCGAGTTCGTCCACGAGTTCGAGATTCTTCGCTTCCACGCCCGACCAGACCCGGCCCTGCGCAATTTCCTCCACGACCTCTCGCTTGATTTTCCGCGCCTCCGCGACCTTGCCGATAAACTCCCCGTAAATCCAGTCCACCATCCGCTGAAAAACAGCGAGTTCTTCCTCGCTCTTCGGGCGCGTTATGCTGATGACGTCGGCAAACTTCCCTGTCTTCACGGTATCAAAGGTCAGGCCGAAATCACCGGATAGTTTTTTCACGTTAAACTGCACCCCGAAAACGCCAATCGATCCCGTGATCGTGGTCGGCTCAGCGAAAATCCGGTCTCCATAGGCCGCGATCCAATAGCCTCCCGAAGCCGCGTAGCTGCCCATCGAGACCACCACGGGTTTCACTTTCTTGATGAGGCGAATTTCGCGCTGAATCGTTTCCGAGGCTGACGCGCTGCCACCGGGACTGTTCACCCGCAACACCACGGCCTTCACGCCGTCATCCAACCGCAGCTTGCGCAGCTCGCGGGAAAACCGCGTTCCGCCGACTTGGTCGGCATCGCCCTCGCCGTCCACGATTTCTCCCTCAGCGTAAACGACCGCCACGCGGCCTTTGCCCGACCCAATAACCGCGACCTCCAACGCCTTCGCCGGCACATCCGCGATGTCCTTCGATTGTCGGGCGTAATCAGCCAAACCAATTTGCTTAAACGGCTGCTTCGACCCGGCGCGCCCCGTCTTGGCTTTGAGCTCGTCATAAACCTCATCGCGATACGCGATCCGGTCCACCAGCTGGCCGTCCTTCGCCTGTTCGGGACGGATGAATCCCTCGCGATCAACGATCGCCTGAAGCTGCGCTGCGGTGGTCCCGCGGCTGGGCGCGATGTCGGCCAAAAGACCACTCCAAATATCGTTGAGCAGTTTTTGAATCTGATCGCGATTCTCCGGACTCATACTCGTGCGCGTGAACGGCTCGACCGCCGACTTGTATTTACCGACGCGCGTCACTTGCACGCCCACGCCGTATTTTTCGAACGCGCCCGCATAAAACATCGGCTCGCTCGCCAGCCCTGACATCATAATCACTCCGTAGGGATCGATCGCGACCTCACTCGCCGCCGACGCCAAGTAATAGTCCTTCGTCGTCGCCGTGGTGAGGTAAGCCATCACCGGTTTCCCCGCCGCCTTCACCGCCGCGATCCCGGCTCGCACTTCGCTGAGAGCCGCATAGCCCGAACCATAGCTCGCCGGACGGAGCCCTCCGGTGATAAAAACGCCCGCAATCCGCTCGTCCTTCGCCGCCGCCCGCAACGCTCGCGTCACCGTGCGGAGTTGCAGGTGCTCGTCCTGCGCGACGCCCAGGGAGCCAAAGTCGATCGGCGGTGGGGCATCCGTGATGTTCGTCGAGAGATCGAATACCACATACGCACCCCGCTCGAGCTCGGGCGTAGCCTTCTCGCCGCCGCCCATCGCCGCGATCGCCCCGACAAATCCGATGACGAGCACGAACGCACCGCCCGCGAAGATCAGCAGTGCGACCAGCGCGCCCAGCATCGAAGTGAAGAAATTTTTCATGCGTAGCTGGCACAGTAGTCGCTTTCCTCGCTTCCTCCAGTCGAATCACGATGTCTGCAAACACCGGTCAACGCGGCTGCCCCTGTGCCGATTTTTAACGCGACCGACACACTCCGCGCCACGAACGCGTTGCGCGCCGCCGTCGTCCATCTACTGTAGCCAATTATGAGCGAGCAAAAGGAGAAAGAACTTCTCACCACCAACCGCAAGGCGCTGACGATCAACCTCGATGAGCCCATCTATGGCACGTTCGCCGAAATTGGCGCCGGGCAGGAGGTCGCCCGAATGTTTTTCCAGGCCGGCGCCGCCTCGGGTACCATCGCGAAATCGATTTCCGCTTATGACATGTCGTTCAGCGATGCCATTTACGGCAAGGCCCCCCGCTATGTCTCCCAAGAGCGTCTCGCGCTCATGCTGGACCACGAATACGATCTACTGCTCGCGCGCCTCGCTGAGCAGCGCGGCGAGCGGACCACTTTTTTTGTTTTCGCCAACACCGTCTCGGCACGAAATTTCACGGGCACCAACGAGGCCCACGGCTGGCTGGGCGTTCGTTTTCAGACCGCGCCCGGTGGCCCGCCCAGCGACATCATCTTGCACGTGCGCATGTGGGACAAAGAAAATGTTCTGCAACAACAGGCCCTCGGTATTATCGGCGTCAATGCCATCTACGGGGCCTTCTATTACCACGCGGACCCGCACAAGTTCATCGCCTCCCTCCTCGATAATCTCACACCCGCCCGCATCGAGGTGGATATGCTCCGATTCAGCGGCCCCGCCTTCGCGACCGTCGACAATCGCCTCATGTCGCTCGCCCTCGTCCAAAACGGCCTCACCAACGCCGTGATGTTCGGCTCCGGTGGCGAGGTTCTCCAGCCTTCGGAAGTGCTCTATAAAAAAGCCATTCTCGTCGAACGCGGCAGCTTTCGCCCCGTCACCCACGTGAACGTCGACATGCTGAATTGTGCCACCGCCCAGTTCGTCCAAGAGCCCAATGTCAAAGGCAAGGACGTGATCGTCCTCATGGAGATCACCATGAACAACCTCCTCGCCGCCGGCGAACTCGACGCAGCTGATTTCCTGTCCCGCGTCGACCTCCTCGCTGACATTGGCTTCACCGTTCTCATCTCCAATTACTCCGAGTATTACCGCCTGACGTCCTATTTCCGCCGATACACGAAGGAGATGATCGGCGTGGCGATGGGCATCAACAACCTCCTCGAACTGTTTAACGAAAAATACTACGAAAACCTCGAGGGCGGCATCTTGGAATCCTTCGGCCGCCTCTTCCGCAACGCGGTTCGACTTTACATTTATCCGATGCACCAGCAGGCCTACGACAAATACCTGATCACCGGCCAGACGACTCCCATCCACGGTTTCGTCGCCCACCACGCCTTCGCCTCGAGCGTGCTCATCACCGCGAAAAACGTCCACATCACCGACCACCTGCGCAACCTCTACGATCACCTGCTCGAGAATCACTACATCGAATGCATCGTCGGCTTCGAACGCGATAGTTTGCATATCTTCTCCCGCGATGTCCTGCGCCGGATCAAGGAAGGCGATCCAACTTGGGAGCACATGGTCCCGGGCGCCGTCGTTGCCGCGATCAAGAAACGCGGTCTCTTTGGTTACACAGTGCCCCCCGCGGTCACGTAGACGGACTACCCTCCTGCGGGGTCCGCACCGCCCTTTTCCGTCATCACGGCACGTGTCGTGCGGCAGCCTAGCGCCGCAACCCCTGATCGAAATTTCGTCACTCGCTTCAGCAATTTCTCCGTGTCTTTCGGCGTTTCCGTGCGCAATTTCCCCGCTTGAACCTCCATGCGCTTCCATAAATACCACGCCCTCGGCAACGACTACATCGTCCTCGACCCGCGCGATTTTCCCGCGTGGTCACCCGCACCCACCGTCGAGCAGATCCGCGTCGTCTGCCATCGCAACTTCGGCGTCGGCTCCGACGGCATCCTCTGGGGCCCGCTCCCTTCGCAAAAGAGCGAGTTTGCTCTCCGCATCTTTAACCCCGACGGCTCCGAGGCCGAAAAATCCGGCAACGGTCTCCGCATCTTCTCGCGCTTCCTGTGGGACCAACAGCTCGTCCAACATCCGAACTTTTCCGTCGAGACGCCCGGCGGCCACGTCCAGGTCGCCATCAAGGACGGCGGCCAACTCCTGACCATCGCGATGGGCTCGGTGAGTTTTGACAGCACGAAAATCCCCGTCACCGGTGCGCCTCGGGAAGTGCTCAACGAAAAAATCACCATCCTTGACCGCGAGTTCACCTATAATGCCGCCACCATCGGCAACCCGCACTGCGTGATTCCGCTCCCGGAGATTTCACCCGAACTCGCGCACAAATACGGCCCGCACTTGGAGACTCACCCAAATTTCCCGCGCAAGACCAACGTCCAATTCCTCCGCGTAATCGACCGCGCCAATATCCAAATTGAAATCTGGGAGCGCGGCGCCGGCTACACGCTCGCGTCGGGCAGCAGCAGCAGCGCCTCTGCCGCCGTCGCCCATCGCTTGGGCCTCGTCGATCGCAGCGTGACCGTTCACATGCCCGGCGGGCAAATCGGTATCGAGATCGGCGACAACGTTTCGATCAGCATGACCGGCACCGTAAACAAGGTCGCCGAGGGCACGATGCACCCCGAGCTGTTTGCGGTGAGGGTGTAAACCGCGTTCCCTCCTCCGCCGCCGAACGTCTCCGCCTTGAGTGGGGTGACGTTTTAGCAGCGGCGGAGATCTACGCTTCTCCTGCGACCGTCCCTCCGCTCTTCTCACCGTTTGCCCCCGCCCATGCCCCTCCCGGTCACTCGCCTCGAAAAACAAATCTTGTCCGCCCTCGCACTGCTGATCGTGCTCGGCCTGATTGGGCAGGCGATTCTCTAAATTCCTCGCCATTCCTTCCTGCCTGCATCTTCTAGCCGCTGACGAACGTATGAATTGGAAATGCATCTCCTGCTCTCGCCTTTGCCCGACCTGTTCACCTTTTCGGTGGGGTGGGTGTCCGGCGAGCCACGCCTGAGGGCTCACGGAAGCATGAGCAACGCCGCGCCCTCCCCTCCTCCCGACGAGCGTCAGCTCGAGGACGCACGCCTCCTCCGCCTCGTCGCGGAGGGCGATAAGATCGCCTTTGCCGAACTCTATGACCGCTTTTCTGGCCCGCTTTACGCCACTGCCCTGCGCGTCATTCGCGATGCCACCGAGGCCCAGGATATCGTCCATGATACATTTGTCACTCTATGGGAAAAGGCGTCCTCGTTCGAAGCCGGGCGCGGCACTGCCTTCGCGTGGGCCCTGACGCTGGTCCGCAATCGTGCGATTGACCGAGTCCGGAAGCGTCGCCGCCGCGCCGAACTCCTCACGTCCTCGGCTCCGGCCGACCTCGGTTACGACGAAGACCTTTCCGGCACCGCCGCCGCCGACCAAGCCATTTTGGGCGACGAAGCGACCGCGGTCCGCGCTGCGGTCGCCACCCTCCCTGCCGATCAAAAGCGCGCGCTCGAACTTGCCTTCTTCAGCGGACTCACGCAGCAGCAAATTGCCGAAAAACTCTCCGAACCCCTCGGCACCGTGAAGGCGCGTATCCGCCGTGGTCTCATCAAACTCCGCGACTTGCTCGCGCGCCGACTATGATCGACGACCGCCAAGAAGAACTCGCGGTACTGCACGCCTTCGACCTGCTCGAAGGCGCTGTGCGCGTATCCTTCGAATCCACACTGGCCACGGACCCCGCCCTCGCCGCACTCGTCTGCCAACTCCGCGCAGCCAGCACTGCCCTCGCCCACCTTGCCCCGACCGCCACGCCTCCCACCGCCCTCCGGGCACGCGTGCTCGCATCTGTTAGTGCTTCGTCAGTCCGCGATCCCGCCCCCGTCGTTCCGTTTTCCCCGTTCGCCTTTCAACCTTGGTTTGGCTGGGCCACGGCCGCGTGCTGCGCCTTAGCCGCTGCTTGGCTCAGCCTGCTGTATGTTTCTGGCCGCTCCGACGCCACGCTTCTGCGGGATACCCAAGCCTTCAACGCCCTTTCCCTCCAAAGCGCCGCTCAGCAACTCGAAGCTGAACGCCTTCTCGCCCAACGCCAACGCTCGCTCCACGAAGACCAACTCAAGACTTTGACCGCGCGTGTAACCACGCTCACCGCCGAGGCCGCTGACCTCTCCGCTCAATTGAAACGCGAGGGCGATCTCGCCACCCTCAAGATCACCGCCCTGGCTTCTCTGCTGAAAAACTCTCCGCAAGCCGTCGCCGTCGCCGTCTGGGATCCCGCCAAGCAAGCGGGCGTGCTTCACGTTGAAAACCTCCCCGCGCTCGCCAGCGATCAGGACTACCAACTCTGGGTCGTCGATCCCCAGTATAAGGATCCCTTGGACGCCGGGACTTTCACCGTCGATCCCGAGACCGGAGCCCGCCGCCATTCGATTAAATCGAAACAGCCGATCGCGAACATCGCCGCCTACGCCATCACGCAGGAAGTTAAAGGCGGCGTCGTGAAGTCAGCCGGCCCTTTCCTACTCCTCGGCAAGTAAGGGTTTCAGGGCTGTGGGGCTGGGGTTATCCTCCCCCTCCTTTCCCTTCATCGAGCCGACGCGCCGTCGCCGACCAAACGCCCTGCTTCTGCTTCAACTGTCTGCGCCAACTCCCCGCTTGCTCTCGGCCCCCACGCCGCGAAATCTCTGCGGCGCATGATTATTAAACCCAAGGTTCGCGGCTTCGTTTGCGTCACTGCCCATCCCGAGGGCTGTGCCGCGCATGTTCAGCAATGGATCGACCACGTGAAGGCCCAAGGCCCCATCTCTGGCGGCCCCAAGCGCGTCCTCGTACTCGGTTCCTCCACCGGCTACGGCTTGGCCTCCCGGATCACTGCGGCCTTCGGCTCCGGTGCGGCCACGCTCGGGGTCTTTTTCGAGCGTCCTTCGGAGGAGGGCCGATCCGCCACGCCCGGCTGGTATAACACCATCGCCTTCACCAAAGCCGCTCGCGCCGCCGGACTCTACGCCAAAAATTTCAACGGCGATGCTTTCTCCGCCGACATTAAACAACAAGCCCTCGACGCCATCCGCGCCGACCTCGGCCAAGTCGATCTCGTCGTCTACTCCCTCGCCTCTCCCCGCCGCACTCACCCGACCACCGGCGTCGTCCACAAATCCTGTCTCAAACCCGTCGGTGCCTCCTATACCAACAAGACCGTCGACACCGACAAGGGCATCGTCAGCACCGTCGCGATCGAGCCCGCCAGCGAACAAGAAATCGCCGATACCGTTACGGTCATGGGCGGCGAAGATTGGGAAATGTGGATGCAGGCGCTCGCGGACGCCAAGCTGCTCGCCCCCGGCGCCCAATCGGTCGCCTATTCCTACATCGGGCCAGAAGTCACTTGGGCAATCTACAAAAATGGCACCATCGGTCTCGCGAAAAACGACCTCGAGCGCGCCGCCCGCCACATCGATTCGCTCCTCAAGCTCAACGGTGGCGGCCGCGCCTTCATCTCCGTCAACAAAGCCCTCGTGACGCAGGCGAGCTCCGCCATCCCCGTCGTCCCGCTCTACATTTCAATTCTCTACAAGATCATGAAAGCCGCCGGCACCCACGAGGGCTGCGTCGAACAGATCCAGCGCCTCTTCGCCACCCAGATGTATAATGGCCGTAAACCCACGTTCGACGAATCCGGCCGCGCCCGGGTCGACGATTGGGAAATGCGGCCCGAGATCCAGTCCGCCGTCGCCAAAATTTGGCCGGGCGTCACCACCGAAAATCTCGCCGCCGAGACCGACATCGCCGGTTACCGCACCGAGTTCTTGAAACTGTTCGGCTTCGGCCTTCCCGGGATCAACTACGACGCCGAAACCGAACCTCATGTGCCGATGCTGTAGCGGCGGCGCCGCTGGCCGACACCCGTGAGCGGTGACCGCACCCGCCCGCCGTCGATTCATGCGCGCCGTCATCCAGCGAGTCAGTGCAGCCCGCGTCACCGTCGCCGGGGCCATCGTCGGTGACATCGGCCCTGGCCTCCTCGTTTTCCTCGGCGTCGCCCCCACCGACACCGAGGCCGACGTTCAATGGCTCGCGGAGAAAATCGCCAAGCTCCGCATCTTCCCCGACGCCGAGGGGCACATGAACCGCTCCCTTCTCGACGCCGCTCCACCGCCGCGCGCCGCGGACTTGTCATCCGGTCTGTCAGCTCTGGACGTTCCGCTCTCAGCTCCTTCCGCATTGGTCGTCAGCCAATTCACCCTCTTCGCCAGCACCCGCAAAGGCACCCGCCCCTCATTCAACGCCGCCGCTCGTCCCGACCTCGCGCTGCCCCTTTACGAGCTGTTCTGCCGCCTGCTCTCCGCCGCCCTCGGTCGCCCCGTCGCCACCGGTCAATTCGGCGCCATGATGGCCGTCTCCCTCGTCAACGACGGCCCCGTCACGCTGATCATTGATTCGCGCCTGCGCGAGTAACCCACCGCTCCGCCATGCCGCCCGCCTCTCCCGCCCGAACCCTCGTGCTCGTTCTCGTTCTCTTAATCGTTCTCTTTCTCCCCTGCCCTTCGTCCACCGCCGCATCCCCCGCATCCGCCTCAGCCCCCGCATCCGCCGCCGAGGACGCCAACCTCACCTACTTCCGCGATCTCGCCGAGACGAGGAACTACACGTTGGGTCGCCCCGTCTCACCCCAGCTCACCCCCGCCGGCAAACACGCCCTCTTCCTCCGCTCCGCTCCGCGCGACCCCACGTTAAAACTTTACGAGCTCGACCTCGCCACCGGCCACGAACGCGAACTCCTCACCCCCGCTCACATCCTCGGTGATACCAACGAAGCCGTGTCCGCCGAAGAAAAAGCCCGCCGCGAGCGCTCCCGCCAAAGCCTGAAAGGCTTTACCTCCTATCAGCTCTCCAGCGACGGCACCCACCTCCTCGTCACCCTTTCCGGCAAACTCTACCTCGTCGAACGCGCCTCGCTCCGTGTCACCGAACTTCCTGGACGCGGCTGGATCGATCCTCGCTTCTCCCCCGATGGTCGCATGATCGCCGCCGCCGGCGCCGATCGCGAACTCCACGTCATCGATCTCACCGCCTCCCCACCCACCACGCGGACCGTCACCACCGGCGCCACCGGCACCCTCTCCCACGGCACCGCCGAATTCGTCGCCCAGGAGGAAATGAGCCGCCCCCGTGGCTTCTGGTGGTCCCCCGATTCCCGCAGCCTCCTCTACCAACAGACCGACGAATCCGCTGTCGCCGTTCGCTACGTAGCCGACGCCCTTCACCCCGAAGCCGCGCCCACCCCATTCTTCTATCCCCGCGCCGGCACCCCCAACGCCACTGTTCGCCTTTTCCTCCTCTCGCTCCGCGCTAACCAAGCGACCCCGGCCCCCACGCCAATCCCTTGGGACCACGTCGCCTTCCCCTATCTCGCCCACGTCACGTGGCAAAAATACGCTCCGCCCACCCTCCTCGTCCAAAACCGCGAGCAAACCGACCAGCGTCTCCTCGCCGTCGATGCCGCCACCGGTGCCACCACCGAACTCCTCCGCGAGACCGACGACGCCTGGCTCAACCTCGACGACAACGCCGCCGGCTCCACCGGTGAGCGCCGCCCGCCCTTCTGGCTCGCCGACGGTGAGGGCTTCCTCTGGACAACCGAGCGCCGCGGCACGTGGCAAGTCGAACTCCGCGCCCCCACCGGCGCCCTCCTCCGCGAAATCACTCCTACCTCCTTCAACTATCGCGGCCTCGTCGACGTCGACGAAGACTCCGGTGCCGTCCTCGTGCGTGGCGGCCCCGACCCTCGCGAGATTCACCTCTGGTCCTTTCCGCTGAACGGCGACAGCCAAACCATCAGCTCCGGCCACGCCCTCACCCGCGGCCGCGGCCAGCACAACGCCACTTTTTCCTCTGAGTCCCGTCTCCTGATTCGCACTACAGATCTCTTCGACGGCACCTGGCGCAGCGAAATCATCTCCGCCGACGACGATCGCATCGTCGCCACACTCCCTTCCGTCGCTGCCCCGCTGCCGCGCCCGCCGACCACGGAACTCACGCGCACCGCGGGCACACTGACGTTTGATGCCGCCATCACGCGTCCCCGCAATTTCACCGCTGGAAAAAAATATCCCGTCATCCTCGTCGTGTACGCCGGCCCCACCAGCAAGATGGTTTCCGCCACCGCGCGCGGCTACCTCCCCGATCAGTGGATGGCCGACCAGGGCTATGTCGTCGTCCGCATCGACGGCCGCGGCACCCCGTGGCGCGGCCGCGCGTGGGAGCGCACCATCAAGGGCAACTTCATCGACATCGCCCTCGCAGACCAGATCACCGGCCTCAGTGCGCTCGCGCAGACCTTACCGGAACTCGACCTGAGCCGCGTAGGCGTCACCGGCTGGTCCTTTGGTGGCTACTTCGCCGCCATGGCCGCGATTCGCCGTCCCGATATTTTCCAAGCCGCCGTCGCCGGGGCCCCCGTCGTCACCTGGGAAAACTACGACACGCACTACACGGAGCGCTACCTCGGTCTCCCGCAATTTTCCCCGGAAGCCTATCGCGTGAGCAACGTCACCACCTACGCCTCGCAACTCACGCGCCCTCTCCTCCTCATCCACGGCCTCACCGACGACAACGTCTATTTCCAACACACGCTCCAGCTCGCCGACGCGCTTTACCTGGCAGGCAAGCCCTACGAACTGCTCCCGATGCTGGGCACGCACATGATCAGCGACCCTCTCGTCAAACTCCGCCAACAAACCCGCATCATCGAATTCCTCAACCGCGCCCTCCAACCCACGACCACGCGCTGACAAACGTCTGACCGGGACCAGCGCCCTTGCCTACCCCCGCCCACGGGTTCACCGTGAGCTCGGCATGAATTTACGTCCGAGTTCTTTTTCCACGGGAATAGCGGATTCTTTGGGTTCGCTTGTCGCAGAGGATCGGCGTGAAACCATTCTCCACACTTCCTCTGCCTCGCTTCGCTCCGCGCGAAGACTCGCGGCCAGCCTTTTCAGTCGCCCGCTACCCCCGCGCCTCGCTCCCACCGACCGCGATGCGTGAGCCCCCTCCCCATTCCGATTCCTCCGCCGGCAGTCCACCGCCAGCCCGTGCCGCCGATCGTGAGTGGGCCACGGCGCGATGGTTAATAACCGCGCGTGACGTCCACTCCGCTGTGCAGCGGTTCGCCACGCTCGAAGCGCGTCACGTTGGCGAGGAACACGTCGATTTTGCGATCGGTCTCGCCGGGGAAGCGTCCGCCCGTGTGTTGGGTGAGCAAGACTCGGGGATGGCGCCACAGCGGGCTGCCGACGGGGAGGGGTTCGATCGCGGTCACGTCGAGCACGGCACCGCCGAGGTGGCCGGCGTCGAGGAGTGCGAGGAGAGCGGCTTCGTCGAGGGTGGAGCCGCGGCCGACGTTGACGACCACGGCGTCGCGTTTCAGGCGGGCGAGACGCGCGTGGTCGAGGAAGCCGATCGTCGCGGGGGTGTGCGGGAGCGTGTTGATCAGGAGATCGGTGGTGGCGAGCGCGGTATCGAGTTCGGCGGGAGTGGCGAGTGCGCCGGTGCGG
>CAMCHO010000050.1 GCA_945874455.1 Opitutus sp. GAS368
AGGTTCGGCTGCGCGGGTTTTTGAGTCTATCGGGGCTCATTGGATGAGCTTCATTTTCATTACGGGCTGCCCGTTTCATTAAACCAGTTGCTCCCCACCTTCCCTCGCGGGAACGCAGTGACCGGTTGTTGCCAGCCTGAATGACTTAATTGGCTGGATGAGACTTTCACTCATGGTTGTTGGTTTTCATGGACGCACTCGCGTATTGACTCTTGAAATACGGCGCACTCTCCGGGGCGTAGGCAAGTCGTGGCCGCAAGGTGTGGCCAGCCGAAGCTCGGCAAAGCACGCATGGAAGCGCGACTTGCGTTTGGCACTCGCACCATCGCGCCTCGCCCGGATTTTACCCCGCGATGCCCGGTATCACCCGACCCGCACCGGCCTCCGCGCCTTACCGGCTCACGCTTCGCCTTTCAGATTAAGCTCCGTCAGCTCACCAGACGATCTCCACGCCTGACCGTCTTCGTCGATGGCTGCTGCTGGCACGGCTGCCCGCTCCACGCCACGTCGCCGAAAACCAATGGCGCCTACTGGCGCGAGAAGATCGCCGCCAACCGCACCCGCGCGGGAACCGCAGCTCCGTTGTGATCGTTCCTCGTTGGTGTAGTTGGTATCCTTCTACGCCGTGGCCGATCCCGCGTAGCGGCGAGCGCGAGCAAGCCGACGGAGGTCCACTCGCTGGCGCTCGCGGCTACGGCTGATCGGCGATCGGCTGATCAGCGATCGGCGATCGCCAAAAAATGCGGCGTAGCGGCGAGCGCCAGCAAGCCGACGGAGGTCCACACGCTCACCCTCTCGGTCAGAGCCAAGTCCTCCCAGCGGGCCAAGGCCGTCGCCCGGCACCGCGGCGTGCCGCTCTCCCGGCCGGTCGAGGAGTACTTCGACCGGCTGGCGCCCGCCGCCGGCCAGCACGATAGCGAGGCCTTCTTCGCCCGGTGGCAGGGCGCGTTCAAGATCGACCCCGCCGCACTCAAGGATGAACGCCTCGCCGCCATCATGGCCAAGCATGTCCCGGATCGCGCGCGCTTGCCAATCGCTCCCGGTGGTCGCACATAGTCCTTCCGATGAAACCGTGTTATCATCAGACAATTGATGCCCGCCTGCGGCGGCTGGTCGAAGTCTCGGTTCAAAAAATCGGTGCCGATCCTGCGTTGGTCGCGCAGCTCGCCCAGAACGTGGCGCGCTGGCCGAATCCACGGTTGCAGGCCCAATGGCAGCGGCGTTTGCGCCAACCGTGGCCGGCGCTTCGCGCCGAACTCCTCGCCGAGACCGAACAAGGCGCCGCGCTGCGGCAGGATGCGCCCCTCGGTGGCATTCTGTCGGGGGCCGAGCGCACCCGCATCATGCGGGAGTTCGCCCATGACGCGCGCCCAGCTTGAGCATATCGTCCGCGCCGCCGGTTCGATCACCGATGAGTCCGTGATTTTGGTGCTGGGCAGCCAGTCGATTCTGGGGGCGTTTCCCGCGGTGCCGCCGCCGCTCGACGTTTCCCGCGAGGCCGATCTGTGCCCGCTGCACGCGCCGGAAAAAGCCGATCTGATTTCCGGCGCCATTGGCGAGGTTTCCCTGTTTGACAGCACGTTCGGCTACTAATGCCCACGGATTGCCGCCCGAATCGTGTCCCCTGCCCTCGGGCTGGCAGGAGCGCCTCATTCCCTTTCAGAACGACAACACGCGCGGAGTGACGGCACTCTGCCTCCATCCGCTCGACCTCGCGTGTTCGAAATTGGTCGCGGGCCGGGAAAAGGACGTCGTTTTCGTCGCGGCTATGCTCGCCCACCGTCTGATCGAAACCCGCGACCTCGAAAACCAAATCGGTTTCTTGCCCAACGCGGATCAGCGCAAACGCGCGGGCCAAATCTTCGCCGTCGTGCGGTCGAAGGACCCCGGGGAACGCGATTGAGTCCGGCCCCGGAAAAACGTCCCGTCCGACGACCCGGTCCGTGACCGACATCGTCACCAAACGAAAACGCTCCGTCGTGATCGTTCCTCGTTAGTGTAGTGGGTATCCTTCTACGCCGTGGCCGATCCCGCGTAGCGGCGAGCGCCAGCAAGCCGGCGGATGCCGACGAATGCCCACTCGCTGGCGCTCGCGGCTACGGGCGAGCGGAGATCGGCTGATCAGCGATCGGCGAAAAATGCGACGTAGCGGCGAGCGCCAGCAAGCCGACGGATGTCCACTCGCTGGCGCTCGCGGCTACGGCTGCCGGCGGGTTACGTCTGGTAACTGGCCAATACCGGAAAATCGGCGGCGGCCAGGTCGAACGTGGGGAGCTCGTGGGGGAGCACCCAGCGGAGTGCGGTATGTTCCAAGGCTCGGGGCGCTGGGCTCGTCGCGGCGAGGCGGCAAACGAAGGGAAACATTTCGATGGTGAGCGCGGGGTAGTCGTGCCGAAACGACGGAAGGGCGCGGACGATTTCGGCCTGGCAGCCGAGTTCTTCGTGGAGTTCGCGGAGCAGCGCGTCGGCGGGAGATTCACCGGGCTCGATCTTGCCGCCGGGAAATTCCCATTGGAGGGCGAGGTGTTTGTGGGCCGGTCGCTGGGCGATGAGGACGCGGCCCGTGGCGTCCTCGATGATGGCGCAGGCGACGGGGAGGGCTTTGGATGGAACCACGGCCGCACAAAGACACGGCGCGCGGGGAAGCTCCACGTCATTTCTCGCCGGACGGTGGATTTAACATGTTCGGCATCGTTGCGGTGAGCGGAGGATTCTTGAAGGGTGAAAATGTTGCAGAAGATTCTCCTGCTGGTCCGCGCGGTGATCGTCACTATTCATGCCCGTTCGCTTCCAGGATGAGACTGATTTTCCTGGAGGTAGGAGCCTGCTGGCAGGCGATTCAGGACGTGGGCAGCCGGTGACATGTAAAAATCGCCCGCAAGCAGGCTCCTACCCCAAGGCAGTTGAGCGCGTCGCGAGCGCGACGGGGGGCGCTATATTCGGGGTTGGCGCAGAGGAGGCCGGTGGGTGACATGTAAAAATCGCCCGCAAGCAGGCTCCTACCCCCAAGGCAGTTGAGCGCGTCGCGAGCTCCACGGGGGGCAATATTCGAGGTTGGCGCAGAGGAGGACGGTGGGTTTGCTCGGGGCGAATGACGGGCGCACTTCCCTCCAGCATCATCGTGGGCATCAGCTTTATTGGGCGGAGCGGCGGCGTGGTAAAAAATTTGGGCGGATTCCGCAAAGGTCACCACACGGTGCCCGATGCGGTGAATGCCACGACGAATGCGTTCTTGGGGAAACTCTGCGCGGGCGAACTGGCCGAGGAGAGTGAGACGCTGTTCCAGGGCGTGCGGACCGGGCTGGGTTACAAACGGAAAGAGGTGTCGCTCGCGGTTGCGGGGCAGAGTGCGGTGCTGGTGGCGAAGGATTTTTCGGTGGAGATTTTCTATGCGTTGGAGGAAGGCGATCCGACGCGGTTTGCGGTGACGACGACGTTGCGGGAGCTCCGCAATGCGGAGTTGGCGAGGACGGCGGAGTTTGCGGAAATTTTTTCCGGCAAGTTTTCGGAGATCTCGTTTGGCCTGAAAAAAGGGGCGAGTGTCGAAGCGGTGATCGATGCCATCGAGGCGCTCGAGGCCAAGGACGACGGTGGGCTGCGGGTGAGCTATCCGTCGGATTGCAGTGCATGCGAAATCATCGTGGCCGGCGTGGACGCGCGGGTGCGCTGCACGGGGGGCAGCTTGGAGGTGGTGTTTCCCCGGGCGAGCGGGCCCGCAGAATTAATGGAAGGATTTGCCGCGGTATGCGGGGCCTTTGCGATCAGCAGAGTGTTGGGTGGGCTCATCGGGTGAGCGGACGGCGGAGGGCGGAGCGCGGAGGGCAAGAAAAAGCCCGAGCAATGGAAATGCTCGGGCTCGCGACGCTGGCCAGCGAAGGCTGGGCTCTGTTTACGCGATCATCTCGGCGACAAAGGCGCGTTCGTCGGCGAGTTCCTTGTTGGTGGCGGCGATCTTCGCTTGGGCGAAAGCGTCCATCGCGTAGCCTTCGATGACCTCGTAGCTGCCGGGCGTCGTGGTGCGCACGGGCATGCCGGCCCAGATGTTGGCGTCGAAGCCGTAGCGGCCTTCGCTCTTGACCGCAATCGAGTGAATGGCGCCGGGGGTGACGAGGGAGCGCACGTGGTCGACGAGCGCGTTCGCGGCTGAAGCGGCGGAGGAGAGTCCGCGGGCGGCGATGATGGCGGCGCCGCGTTTGCCGACGGTCTCGCAGAATGGCCCTTGGAGCCAGGCGGTGTCGGTGATGACGGAGGCGGCGGGCGCGCCGTTGATCGTGGCGTGGGCGAAGGCCGGAAACATGGTCGGGCTGTGGTTGCCGTAGATGAAGATGTCTTTGACGGCGGTGAGATCGACGCCGGCTTTTTTCGCGAGCTGGCTTTGCGCGCGGTTTTGATCGAGGCGGACCATCGCGGTGAAGCGCTCGGCGGGGAGGCGTTTCGCCTGGGATGCGGCGATCATGCAATTGGTGTTGGCGGGATTGCCGACGACAGCGATGCGGGCATCCGCGGCGGCGACGGCGTCGATGGTGCGGCCCTGACCGATAAAAATGGTGCCGTTGTCTTTGAGGAGATCGGCGCGCTCCATCCCAGGGCCGCGAGGCTTGGCGCCTACGAGGAGGCACCAGTTGGCATCCTTGAAACCGACGGCGGGATCGGAGGTTTGGACGATGCCCTTGAGGAGCGGGAACGCGCAGTCGTCGAGTTCCATCGCGACGCCTTCGAGGGCCTTCAGGGCCTTCTCGACGGGGGCCTCGATCAATTGCAGAATGACCGGCTGGTCGGGACCGAACATCGCGCCCGAGGCGATGCGGAAGAGGAGGGAGTAGCCGATTTGGCCGGCGGCTCCGGTGACAGCGACGCGGATGGGTGTTTTCATAGGAGAGAGGAAAAAGGCTAGCTCACGAACGAGATCGAATACACGGACGAAATTCGCGAACCAGAGCGTTGTAGAATCGGTCAGTTGGGGGGGGTGGGCCGGCTTAGGCGAACCGTGGAGCGAGCGCGGCGTGGAGCTCGCGGATGAGTTGTTCGGTCGTGGCCCAATCGATACAGCCGTCGGTGATGCTCACGCCGTAGCGGAGATTTTCCTTCGGCACGGGGAAGGGTTGGCTGCCGCTGCCGAGGTTGCTCTCGATCATGGCGCCCATAATCGAAGTGCTGCCAGCGGTGATTTGGGCGAGGAGGGCGCGGAGCACGTCGGGCTGGAGCTCCGGTTTTTTCGCGGAGTTGTCGTGCGAGCAGTCGACGAGGATCGACTTGGGCAAATTGGCCTTGGCGAGGAGCGCTTCGGTTTGCGCGATGTGCGCCGGCGAATAGTTCGGCCCAGCGGAACCGCCGCGCAAGACGACATGGCAGTCGGGGTTGCCGCGGGTGACGATGGCGGAGGCGGCACCACTGAGGTCGATGCCGAGGAAGGTCTGGGGTTGAGAGGCGGCTTTGATGGCGTTGACGGCGGCGGTGAAGGTGCCGTCGGTGCTGTTCTTGAAGCCGAGCGGCATCGAGAGGCCGCTGGCCATTTGGCGGTGGGTCTGTGACTCGGTGGTGCGGGCACCGATGGCTCCCCAGCAGACGAGGTCGGCGAGGTATTGTGGCGTAATGGGGTCGAGGAACTCGGTGGCGGTGGGGAGGCCGAGGTCGAGGACGTCACCGAGGAACTTACGGCCGAGCTTGAGGCCGGCGGCGATATCGTGAGAGCCGTCGAGTTTCGGATCCATGATGAGGCCCTTCCAGCCGACCGTGGTGCGGGGTTTCTCGAAGTAGACGCGCATGACGATCATCACCCGGTCGGACACCTCAGCGGCGAGCGTGGCTAGACGGCGGGCGTAGTCGCGACCGGCGTCGAGATCGTGGATGGAGCACGGGCCGATGATCAGGAGAAAACGCCGATCGTCGGTGAAGATGAGACGATGGATATCGCGGCGGGAGCGAATGACAAAATCGGCTTGGCTCTCGGTTTTGGGGAGCTCGGCCAAGAGCGCGGCGGGCGAGGGCAGGGGACGCGTCTCGACGACATTGAGGTCGGATGTTTTCTGCATGAGATGCGAGCTTGGCGGGCAGGGCGATCGACGCGCAAGCCCAGCTTCGATTATTGATGTAAGCAGGGCCCAAAAAATGGGCAAAAAAGTGGCGCACCGTATACCCCTATACGGTGCGCCTTTGCTTTCTTAGTTACCCCAAAACTCCCCGCTAAGCGGGGAGAAGTCATTAACTGACGAGCCAAAGAAGACTTTTTAATTTTCCATGGTCAATAGCAAGTTTGTGAAAGAGCGTTACATTATTGCAATCAGCTGAAATGAAGCATCTTAAAAATCATGAAATTTCCCGCAGCGACGATTATCCACGAGTGGCGGCCGGCGTGTTGGCTCAGCATTTCGGGTGAAGATGCTGCGAATTTCCTACAAGGGCAGTTTTCGAACGAGTTGAGAGGCCTGCCGGAGGGCGGTGCGGCCTATGGATTATGGCTGACGCTCAAGGGTAAGGTGCTGGCCGATAGTTTTGTCGTGCGCCGGGGCTCGGCGGGGGGCGCGGCGGCGTTTTGGGTAGGGAGCTATTTTTCATCGTCGCTGGTGATCCGGGAGCGCTTGGAGACTTATGTGATCGCAGACGATGTGGTGATCGAGGATTTCACGGCGGACTGGGCTGGTCTGACGTGCCTCGGCGAAACGCTGGGCGCACTGCCAGCGAACCCGGTGGGTGGCGCTGGCGGAGACGGAGAAGGCGTGATGTTTCCCGGGCGCCGAGGAGGGCAGGCGAGTGTGGAGTGGGTTTTTCCGGTGACCCAGCGGGCGAAGGTGCGCGCCCAGGTGGTGGGCTTGAGCGAAGTCGCTGCGGAGGATATGGCGCGGCGGCGAATCGCGGCCGGGGTGCCGGCGGTGCCGACGGATATCGGGCCGGGAGATTTGCCGGGAGAGGGCGGGCTGGAGGGCGCGGCCATTTCCTACACCAAAGGGTGCTACTTGGGGCAAGAGGTGATGGCTCGGCTGAAGTCGATGGGGCAGGTACGGCGTCGGCTGATACGGGTGACGGGCCCGGGCGACGAAGTGCTGGGCGCATTACCGGCGGCGCTGTTTGTCGGTGAACGCAAGGTGGGTGAGTTGCGGTCGGCGGTGCGGGACGGTGCGGGTGGTTGGATCGGCCTCGCGATGGTATCGCTGCTGCAGGTCGAGGGGACGACGGTGCTCGCGCTGGCGGCGGACGCGGCTCCGGTGGTCCGGTTGGTGTCTGCGCCATGACCGAGGCCGAGCAACTCACGCAGCTGTGCGAACGACTCGGCGCTCCGCGGGCGCAGGCGGAAACGATGGCTGCGCAACTGGCGAGACGTGCGACGCAGCTGGCGGTGGAGCGGGGGCTCACGCGGGAAGTGGCGATGGCGCGATTGCTCGAAGCCGTGGTGAAGGGGCGGGCGGGGGAGGCACCGATGGGTGCGCCGACTACGCCGCCGGCCTGAGCGGGAAATATCCGAAACGTGCAACGCACGGGTGTGCGAGGATGGAAAGGGATGTGACGGTGACTCTGGGCGTCCGTTCGCCTGCTCGGTTCCGTTCCCCGTTTACCCCGGACCCAGCTCCATGAGTCGTAGCGGTGCAGCCACAGCTGGGCGCAGCGACCTCCCGGGCCACGGCCGAACGTGCTGGGGATGCGGTGCTGGCGGCGGTCAAGCGAGGGCTGCGGGGGAAATAAGGACGTGTCGCTGGTGAGGAGGGGAGTGTTGGCGGTGGCGGCGCGCCCGGCACGGTGTGGTTTAAATCCGAATACGAAAACCCCAGTGACGATTCGGGCGATGAAGACCGCGCGCTTGACGGCGGGTGCAGAGCTGCGGGCAGTGAGCGGAGTGCGCGTCATGCGGTGGTTTCTGGTTCGACGGGGTGTGCGGAGCGGGCTTGGCTGACTCCTTTGCCCGAATGAAAACCGCCCTTGTTAACGCCTTTCGCGCCACGTTTGGCCGTGCGCCTGAGATCATCGCCCGCGCGCCGGGTCGGATCGAATTTATCGGCAATCATACGGACTACAACGGCGGCACGGTGTTGGGTGCGGCGATTGATCGCGGGGTCTGGGTCGCGCTGGCGAAGCGTGCTGACGGGCAGCGACGCTTCGCGAGCGATCAACGGGAAGGTGTGGTGGCGCTTTCTAGCGAGGACGTGGCCCGGCAACCTGGCGCGCAGAGTTGGGTCAATTATCCGCTCGGGGTGCTCGCCGCGTTACCGGTGTTTGGTCTGCGGGTGCCGGCGGGCTTCGATTATTTCGCGATGTCGGATCTGCCGACGGGAGCTGGGCTGAGTAGCAGCGCAGCGATCGAGCTGGCGTCGGGGCTCGTCTTCCTCGCCGCGACGCACCAGACGCCGTCGCGGGAGACCCTCGTGAACGTGGGCCAGTATGCGGAAAACCATTTCGTCGGCGTGCCCTGCGGCATCCTCGATCAAGGCGTGTCGGGCTTCGGGCGCAGAGACCATCTGGTGCAGATTGATTGTCGTGGTCCGCGGTTTTCCACCGTGCCCTTGCCGGCCGGGGCCCGCTTCTGGATTTTCAATACGCACACGAAACACGCGCTCGTCGACGGCCTTTACGCGGCGCGCCACGCTGAGTGCATGCTGGCCGCGAAAACGCTCGGCGTGGGGCTGCTCGTGGAGGCGACGCCGGCCACCGTCCTCGCCGCCGAGCACACGCTGGCACCGGCACCGTTCAAACGTGCGCGCCACGTCGTCGAAGAAATTTCGCGCGTCGCACAGGCTGGGGCGGCGCTGTGCGCGGGCGATTTGGGGACGGTGGGAACGTTGCTCACGGCGTCGCATCGCAGCTCGCAGGCGCTGTTTGAGAACAGCACGGCAGAGCTAGATTTTTTGGTCGATCACTTGGTCGCGACACCCTCCGTGTGGGGCGCGCGGCTGACGGGTGGCGGCTTTGGCGGAGCGGTGATGGCGCTGACGTCAGGAGATTTTGGTGACACGCAGGCCAAGGCGGTGGCGGCCGCTTACGACGAAAAATTTGGCGCGCGGCCCGATGTGCTCCCTGCGCAGACCGGTGACGGCGCGGCGCTGGTCGCGGTTTAGAATAAGACCGCGAGATCGGCGAACCAGGCGCCGACCCAGCTGCGTAAAAATAGAAAGTAGAGGGCGGCAGCGATCGCGAGCATGGGGCCGAAAGGGACGTGGGCGCCGAAGCCGAGAGCGGTCGGTTCCCCCTCCGGCGTCTCGGCAGGCGGTGCGACCGGCGAGGACTTGCCGGAAATTTTTTCCCACGTCCAGGCGACGGCAAACCACACGGTGCCGACGAGCGCGCCTCCGAAGATCGAAAAGACGGCGCCCTGCCAGCCACAGAACGCACCGATGGCGCCGACAAATTTTACGTCTCCGAAGCCCATCGCTTCCTTTTTCAAGATGACTTCGGCGAGCAGGGCGATCCAGAGCACGAGACCGGAGCCGACGAGGAGACCCCCTACGGACGCGACGCCGGAGCGAAAGCTATCGACGATAAAAAGCCCCTCGTGTTGGCCATGCAAAGCGGGGACCGCGAAAGACACCACCACGCCGACGACGCCCAGCCCGAGGGTGAAGACGTCGGGGATGATCAGGTGGTCGAGGTCGATGAAGGTCGCGGCGATGAGGCAGCTGAGAAAGAGCCAGCCGGCGGCAGCGATGCCGGGGTTGAAGGCGCCACCGGGCGAAAAACGCAGCCAGCACGCGACGAAGAGTAGGCCCGTGAGGAGTTCGACGAAAGGATAACGGACAGAAAATGCCCGCCCGCAGCAACGCGCCCGACCGCGCAGCGCCAGCCAAGAAAGAATGGGAATGTTGTCGAAGAACGTGATGGGTTGGCCGCAGCCGCAGTGGGAACCGGGCGTGACAATCGATTCGTCTTTCGGGACGCGGTAGATGACGACGTTGAGGAAGCTGCCGACGCAGGCGCCCACCAGAAATGCGCCCAAGGGGAAAAACCAAGGGAAGGTGGCGGACGTTTCTGCGAACGAGGCGAGGTTCATAGTCGGATCAGTGGCAGACGTTCGTGACCGCAACGGCGGTAATCGGTGAAGTCGCGGACGTCGGTCGTGATGATTTTCGCTTTCGGGTGAAGTTCGGAAAGCACCACCAGCGAGGCGTCACCTGCGTCCATCTGCGGGTATTGGCTGAGCAGGGTGGCCGCGCGGGCACCGTGGTCAGACCAAACGGAAAGGAGGTTGAGTCTTCGCTCCGAAACCATGCGGACCAGCACCAGCAGAGCGGCCCGTTCCTCCTTCAACAGGTGGCAGGCTTCACCAAAAACCACTTCCGTGGTAAATACCGGTTCGTCGAGCGTAGCGACGACGCGTGCGCTCCACGTGTGCCATTGATCGCGAACGGACAGTGTGCCGACCAGCGGTCCGGCATCGATTAAATATCTAATGACCGAAGCCTTCACGCATCGAGAGGTGGGGCGGTGCGTTTTTGACCATGCCGATGAAAGGTTTCATGCCCTCCGCAAACGACGGGCCGGAGCGGCGTGAGCGCCGTGCCGGCGAAACGGTCCGAGGTTTGCGACGAATTTTTTCGCGGTGGCGAGAGACGTGGCGGGCATAGCGGCAGATTTGCGGGCGAGATTCCGGAGTCAAGGGAGACCCCGTGCGGCGCGGGCGGCGGCGGCCATCGTGGGGGCCGTTTGGCCGGCTGGGATGCCGCTCCAGTGTTCGAGGGATTTGGCGCCTTGGTGGACGAGCATGGCGAGGCCGTTGGCGTGCGGGAGGCCGCGGTCGGCGGCGGCGCGGAGGAGCCCAGTTTGCGGTGGATTGTAGATCATGTCGAAGACGGCGAGGGGGCGCGGCAGGGCGGCGAGGTCGATGGGCACCGGGTCCTCTGGGCGGAGGCCGGCGCTCGTCGCGTTGATGACGATGGCGCCCGCGGGTAAATCGGTCGGCGGCGTTGAGGAGGAGAAACCGTGAAACGGGACGTCGGCAGCGATCGGGCCGATGATCGCGAGGAGGGTATCGAGGGTTTCGCGGGTGCGGTTCGCAACCCAGAGCGAGGCGCAACGGCGCTGGAGGCATTCGACGGCGGCACCGCGGGCGGCACCGCCGGCGCCGAGGAGCACAATGGGGGCGCCGGTGAGGTCGAGGCCGAGGGTTTCCCTGACGGCGGCGGCGAGGCCGTAGCCGTCGGTGTTGAAGCCGTGCCAGCCGCGCTCGGTCCAGCGAAGGGTGTTGACGGCACCAACAGGGCGGGCGGCGGGGTCGATCTCGGAGACGCGGTCGAAGGCGATGATCTTGTGCGGGACGGTGAGATTCACGCCGCGAAATTTCTTCGCGTGGAGCAAGTCGAGCGCGCGCGGCAGATCGTCCGGGTGGATTTCGAAGCGGACGTATTGCCAGGTGGCGAAGCGGGTGTCGGTCCGGGCGAGTTCGGCCAGCGCGGCATTGTGCATGCGCGGGCTGAGGGAGTGCTTGATCGGATGGCCGAGCACGGCGAGCGCTGTGCCGGGCCGCGACCAAGCGGCCAAGTCGGCGAGGGTGAGGACGGGGGCGTCTGCGATGTTCAAGGGTGAAGGTTCGATGGAAGCAGGGGCACGGGGTGCGCGCGAAAGCCAAAATCAGGCTTCGAGGGTCGGCGCGTTTACGGCGCGTTCCGTTCGTAGGTCGCCTCGAATTCGCGGACGAAATCAGCGAAGAGGAGAGAGCGCGCGGTTTCGCCGGAAGCGGTATAGTGATTTACGAGGTTGCGGCAGCACCGGCAAAGGACTTCGCGGACGGGGGTGGGCGCGAGGTCGGTGATTTGGGGGACGACGTGATGGGCCCGCAGGAGAGTGAAAATTTCATCGGGGTCGCGGAAGACGCCGCGGTCGAAAGGATCGATGAAAAAAGGAAGTGTGTCGGTGTAACAGGCGACGACGAAGTGGCCGGGCAGACCGACGGCTTCGAGCTCGAGGCCGAGGCGCTGGGCGACGAGGAGGTAGACGATGCTCAACGAAAGGGGGATGCCCGTGCGGCGCTCGAGGACTTGGTCGAGGAAGCTGTTGCGCGGGTCGGTGTAGTGCTCGAGGTTGCCGTGAAAGCCCCACTCGTGGAACATGACCCGGTTGACGATGCGACATTTCTCGCGGGTGGAAGAGGGTTCGACGATCAGTTCGCGGCACCGGGCGGCGATGGCGTCGAGTTGGGCGCAGCAGCGACCGACCTCGAGGTGGGGGTTAGCGGTGCGGGCGAGAAAGAGGGCGCCGGATTCCAGTTCGTAGTTGAGCGAGCGGATGAAGTCGCGGAATTCGCGGATGGGATCGCTGAGTTTTAGCTCTTGAAGGAACCGGGAGGCGTGGCTGGCGAGGAGTCGATCCGGCCCGCGGGCGACCGACAGCAGGAAGGGCGCAGCGGCGGGGCCGACCCGCGTGAAGTGAGCCAAGAGGGCGCGCTGCACGGCGGGACTGGGATCGTCGAGCAGACTAAGGAACGCGTGTTGTTGGGGTGCGCTGAGCGTTGGCGAGTCCACGCGGCGATGCGAAAAAAGATTAGGGCGCGGCGCAACCGTGAAAGTTTCGGCGACGCGAATAACTGCCGTTCAACGTGCGCCGTAGAGCGCGGTGCCGACGCGTACCAAGGTGCTGCCGGCGGCGACCGCGAGCGCAAGGTCGCCGGTCATGCCCATCGAGAGCTCGCGCAGCGGAGTGCCCAAGCGCGTGGCGAGGTCGTCGCGGAGGTGGCGAAGGTTGGCGAACGTACGCTGGGCGTGCGCGGCGGTCTGCTCGGGAGTGGTGCCGAGCGGAGCGATGGTCATGAAACCGTCGACCCGGAGATTTTTTTTGGCGAGCGCCGCTGCGACGAGCCGTGGGGCTTCGGCCAGATCGGCGCCGAATTTGGCGGGGTCGTCGCCGGCGTTGATCTGCAGGAGAACGGGCAGGATTTTTCCGAGTTCGGCGGCGGCGCGATCGAGGTGGTTGAGGAGCTTTTCGCTATCGACGCTCTGGATGCGGTCGAAGTGCTGGGCGGCGAGTCGTGCTTTATTAGATTGGAGGTGGCCGATGAGTTCCCAGCGGAGCGCGGCGGAGGTCGGGGCAGTCTGGGGGCGTTTATCCTGCGTTTCTTGGACCCGGTTTTCGCCGACACCACGCAGGCCGTAGCGGGCGGCGTAGTCGGCGGCGAGGGCCGGGTGGGTCTTCGTCACAGCGAGGACTTCGACCTCGCGTGAGTCTCGCCCGGCGGTAGCGCAGGCGGCGGCGATCTGGCTGCGGATGGCATTGGCCCGGTCGGAAAATTCTTCGTAACTGATCATCATAAGTGGTGGTGGGAGGTGAGGATGGAGGCGATTTGAGTGAAGAGAATCTAATTAGAGGTTTACGACGCTTAAGGTTCGGCTACTCTGTAGCCAACAACCCGCGCTAATCATGCAAATTGAAAACTTCAAAATCTTCGCGGACCTAGTTGAGACGAAAAGTTTCTCGAAATCAGCCAAGCTCAACGGCATTACGCAGTCGGCGGTGAGCCAGCAGGCGCGGGCGCTGGAGCGGGATTTCAAATCGCTGCTGGTCGACCGGAGTCAGAAGCAGTTTCAACTCACGCTTGAGGGTCAGCGGCTTTACGATGCGGCGAAGGATATTTTGCACACCTATGAGAAGCTGATCTCGGAGCTGCAGGAGATGAAAAAGGTGATTAGTGGGACGATCCGGCTGTCGACTATTTACTCGATTGGGCTGCACGAGCTGCCGCCGTTCATTAAGAAATTTCTCCACGATTTTCCCGCGGTCAATGTGCGGGTGGAATACCGGCGCTCCAACCTCGTGTATGAGGATATTCTGCACAATGCGGTGGATTTTGGGCTCGTGGCGTTTCCGGTGAAGCAACGGCAGATCGAGGTGTTGCCGTTTCGCGAGGATCACTTGGTCGTGATCGCCCATCCGAATCACCCGATCGCGAAGCGTAACGAGGTCGAAGTGAAGGATCTCGCGGGGCAGAAGTTCATCGGCTTTGACCCGGACATCCCCACTCGCAAGGCGGTCGATCAGATTTTTCGCGCACACAAGTTGGAGATCGAGCCGGTGATGGAATTCGACAATATCGAGACGGTGAAACGGGCGGTCGAGATCGACCACGGGATCGCCATCGTGCCGCAGGCGACTGTCGTGCAAGAGGCGAAACAGGGGACGCTCGCGGTATTGCCGTTTAAGGGCCGAGCATTTACGAGGCCGCTCGCGATTCTCCATCGCAAGGGACGGGTGCTGACGCCGGCGATGAAGAAGTTTATCGAGATCCTCGGCTTGGATTTGCCGGAGATCAGAGGAACGTGAGGTGATGCGAAGGGCGCGGCGGGCCTGCCGAAAGATGGGAAGAAAATTTGCGGCGACTGCTCTGATTGCTATGCTCCGGTCCCTTCTATGAAAATCCCCTCCTCCTTTCCGTGTTCACTGTGCTTCGCCACCGTCTTGGCTTTCTCGGGGTGCTCAAAACAGGCGGAGGCGCCAAAAATCACGATGGAGGCTCCGTCGGCAAATGCGGCGGTGGCTGGGTTGCCGATCGTGGCACCAGCGCCCGCATGGGCGCTCAAGGATCTGCAGGGCGCCGTGGTGACCTCGGAGCAGTTTAAGGGTAAAGTGGTCGTGATTGATTTTTGGGCGACGTGGTGCCCGCCGTGCCGCGCGGAGATTCCCGGTTACGTCGACTTGGTGAAGAAACACGGCAAGGACGGGCTCGTGATTGTCGGTGTTTCGATGGACGAGGCGGGGCCGGGCGTGGTGAAGACGTTTTCGGATAAGTTTGGCGTGAACTACCCGATGGTGATGGGGGATGAAAAGATGCTGGCGGCGTTTGGCGGCATCGAGGCGCTGCCGACGACGTTTCTCATCGATCGGAACGGGCAGATTCGGGATCGCAAGGTGGGTGCCGAGCCGACCGAAGAGTATGCAAAGAAGATCATGGCGCTCTTGAAGTGAGTCGCCGACCTGCCATGCGACGTGGCGTGTTGTGAAGAAAAATAGCACCGGGGTCCGCGGGTTCACTCCCGACTGAACCTGGTGATGGGCGCCCGTTCATCGGCGATGAGGCGATCGCTCCGGCCGCGGCGCGCGCCGAGGCGGGCGCCGCGCGAGTCCCTGCGCTGCTGTGGTAACCCGCCTGATTTGAGCCTGCGGGAATACACGGTTGCCGACGGGAGGTGGGCGCACCCATCTTCGCACCCATGCCGCTTCCGCCCGTCATTTTCGAGGACGCCTCGCTCATCGCGTTCGACAAACCGAGCGGGATGCTCGTCGCGCCCGACCGCTGGGACAAACAACGCGAAAACCTCATGGGGCTCGTCCATGACAAAATGGGGCACGGTGTGGCCAATGTGCACCGGCTCGACGCCGATACCAGCGGCCTCCTGCTCTGCGCAAAGAACAAAATCGCGCTCGATTTTCTCAGCGGCCAATTTCAGTCGAAGACGGTGGGGAAAAAATACCACGCGTTGGTGGTCGTGCTGGCGGCCGAGCACGCGATGAAAGTGGCTGTGCCCATCCGCGATGCGGCGGGCGCCTTGCCCGATGCCTTCTCGGTCGACCTCTCGCTGGGTGAAGACGAGCGCCAGAAGGGGCGCATGCGCGTCTTCAAGGGTCGCGGCGGCAAGGACTGTTTGAGCGAATTTCGTGCGCTGGAGAAGTTTGGTCGCTTCGCGTTTGTGGAATGCCGTCCGCTCACCGGCCGCACGCACCAACTCCGCGTGCACCTGGCGGCAGCCGGGGCCCCGATTCTTAACGATCCGTTCTACGGCGATCCGGCCATCAAGCTGCTGCTGTCGGAGCTCAAGCGTCGTTACAAGGGTCGCGACGAGGAGAAGCCGCTCATCGATCGACTCGCGCTCCACGCGAGCGAGCTCACGCTCAAACATCCGGAGACGAAGGAGCCGTTTACCATCACCGCGCCGGTGCCGCACGAGTTCGAGGTCGCGCTGAAGTATCTACGGAAATTTGCGATCGGGGCCCGCGCGTTGCGGTAACCTCGCGCGCGAGCCGTGCCGCGGGCTGGTCCCAAGCTGAGCCCGGTGGGCGATGAGCCTTATCGATGCTATCAGGTGGCCCGCCATCGGCCTTGCCGCTCGCAGTCCTGCCCGCCAGAAACGTCTCTTTCTATGCCCACTACGAATATTATGACCCGTCGCGAAGTCCTCCGCACCGCTGCGCTCGGTGTGTTTTCCCTCCCGCTGCTCTCCTCGGTCGGTCAGGCCGCAGCGGCCGCCGCTGCTCCCGCGACTCCGGCCCGGGTGGAACGGTTGCGTCTGGGCATCGCCTCCTACTCGTTGCGCAATCTGTCGCTCGATGATGCCATCGCGACCGTGAAGACGCTGCGTATTTCCAATATCGCTTTGTTCAAAAACCACTGCGCTTGGGAAACGGCCTCGGTCGAGGAGTGTCGCGCGGTCGGCGCAAAATTGAAGGCCGCCGGTCTGACGCTCACGGGGTCGGGCGTGGTCAACTTGACCAACGACGAGGCGAAGTGCCGCAAGGCTTTTGAAAACGTGAAGGCGGCCGGTATGCTGACCATGGTCTGCAAGCCGGATATCGCCGCACTCCCGCTCGTCGAAAAACTCGTGAAGGAGTTCGATCAAAAACTCGCGATCCACAACCACGGTCCTGAGGACAAGCTGTACCCCACGCCCGAGGTGGCGTGGAATGCGATCAAGTCCCTCGACGCCCGTATCGGGCTCTGTATCGACGTGGGTCACACAGCGCGGTTTGGTGACGATGTCGTGACCTCGATCAAGAAATATTCAGCGCGCCTCTACGATGTGCACATGAAGGACAGCATCGCGATCGTCGGCGCACAGAAGGATGTTCCGATCGAAGTCGGTGCCGGCCGGCTCGACGTGCGCGGCATGCTGCGTGCCCTGATCGACGTGAAATACCAGGGCGTCGTCGCCTTCGAATACGAAAAAGTCGCCGGCAATCCTGTCACCGGCCTCGCCGAATCCGTCGGCTACGTGCGTGGCCTGTTGGCGGGCATGAGCTGAGGTGCAGGGGCGTCGCTGGCCGACGCCCGCAGATCCGTAACGGGCGTCGGCCAGCGACGCCCCTACAGTTATGAAACCGAAACACCCCCTCCGCCTCACTCTCGCCGCATGCCTCGCTGGTGCGCTCGCATTCTCCGCCGCCGCCCAAGACACCACAAAGAAGCCAGGCTCGGCGACAGCCGGCTCCACCAAGGCCCCCGGCAAGGCCACGAAAGGCGAAATCACGGGCGGGCTTCCCGCCGACGCCCGCACGCTCCAACTCGGCGACGCCGCTCCCGACTTCACGCTCCTCGGCATCGACGGCAAGACGCACACCCTCGCCGACTACAAGGCTGCGAAGCTCCTCATGGTGGTCTTCCTCTCCAACCACTGTCCTTACTCGCACGCGGCGGAGACGCGTCTCATCCCGCTCGCGAAGGAGTTCAAGGCGCAGGGCCTCGACGTCGTTTCCATCAACCCCAACAGCCCCGACAGCGTCCGCGTCGATGAGCTCGGCTACAGCAAATACAACGACGGCTACGCGGAGATGAAACTCTACGCGCGCGACTCGGGTTTCCCGTTTCCGTATCTCTACGATGGTGACACGCAGGCCGCCGCCAAGGCCTATGGCTGCCTCGCGACGCCTCACGTCTTCCTCTTCGATCAGGAGCGCAAGCTCCGCTACGTCGGCCGCGTGGACGACTCGCGCTTCGAGGATCCTAAGACGGTGACCTCGCACGACACCCGCAACGCCGTCGTCGAGCTGCTCGCCGGCAAGTCCGTCACGACGCCGAAGACCATCGTCATGGGCTGCTCGACGAAGTGGAACACCAAGCGCGACGACATCGCCAAGGCCGAGGAGAAATGGAAATCCGAGGCCGTCGATCTCGAGCTGATCAATGCGGCAGGCGTGGCCAAGCTGGCGAAGAACGACTCCAACCGCCTCCGCCTCGTCAACGTCTGGGCCACCTGGTGCGCGCCCTGTGTCGCGGAGTTCCCCGCGCTCGTCTCGCTCGCCCGCCGCGTCGGCAACCGCGATTTTGAGCTGGTCACGATCTCGATGGATGACCCCAAGATGCAGCCGCAGGTGAAGGCGTTTCTCGAAAAGCAGCACGTGGCCACCCCCGCGCGGCTCAAGCGCCTGCTCGCCGCCGAAGGCCGCGGCGCGCTCAACGTCCTCTACACCGGCGCGAGCACCGATGCGCTCGTGAAGGCGCTCGACCCCGAGTGGCCCGGCCCGCTCCCGCATACGGTGTTGATCGCGCCCGGCGGGAAAATCCTCTGGCGTCACAACGGCGCCGTCGACCCCGAGGTCTTGAAGCACAAGGTGATCGATTTACTGGGACCGTTCTACACGCCGGAAGAGAAGCGGTGAGGAGCGGTTAGCCAGAATTTGAGTGTTTGACTGCTGGTGGCTGCGAGCGTGAGCGAGTGGGGTTTCGATGATCGTCCAGCGATCACGAGACGTGGGTATGAGGATCCGCGCGGCAGCCGTCTGCGTACTTTTCGCTGGCGCGTGACGGCTGCGCTCCTCCATCTCCTCTGGTTCACCGCCCTACGCATGTCTTCTTCGTCATCTCGCTCCACCCTCGGTTTCGGCATCATCGGCGTCGGCATGATTGCCCACTACCATGCGCAGGCGATCGCGGCGACGCAGGGCGGGCGGCTGGTGGGCGTGGCGACGCGCAATGCGGAAAACGGCCGCGCCTTTGCGGCGAAACACGCGGTGCCGTTCGTCACGACGAGTGTCGCCGAACTCGTCGCGCGGCCCGACATCGACGTCGTGTGCATCACCACGCCGAGCGGGGCGCACTTGGAGCCGGCGCTGGCCGCCGTCCGTGCGGGCAAACATCTCGTCGTCGAGAAGCCCATCGAGATCACCGTTGAGCGGACGGACGAACTCCTCCGCGCGGCCGATGCCGCGGGCGTGAAGATTTCGCCGATTTTTCAGGCACGCTTCGGCGAGGGCGCGAGGGCGCTCAAGGCAGCGATCGAAGCCGGCCGCTTTGGCCGTCTCGTGCTCGCGAGCGCGTATGTGAAGTGGCACCGCTCACGTGAGTATTATAACGGCTGGAAAGGCACGCTGGCCCTCGATGGCGGGGGTGCGGCGATCAATCAGGGCATTCATGGGATCGACCTGCTCCAGTGGTTCGCTGGGATGCCCGTTGAGGTCTACGCGCGAAAGACCCGGCGCGTCTACGAACACATCGAAGCGGAGGATACCCTCAGCGCCACGCTCCACTATCCGGACGGCGCGCTCGGCAGTATCGAGGCGACGACGGCGGCGTGGCCGGGTTGGTCGCGGCGCATTGAGATTTGCGGCGAAAACGGCTCGGCGCGACTGGAAGACGATCATCTGGCGGAATGGAAATTTCGCACCGCATTGCCCGAAGACGACGCCATCCGCGCGGCCGGCCTCGATCCCGCGATGGCTTCCGGGGCGGGCGCGCCGAACGCGATCAGCCACCACGGGCACCTGCGGCAAATTCAGGATTTGATCGATTCGCTGCGTGAGAGCCGGCCGTTGGCGATCAACGGTCACGAGGCGCGCAAAGCGGTTGCCCTGATTTGCGCGCTCTACGCTTCCGCTCAGCAGGGTGCGCCGGTGAAACTCGGCGCGTAGGGCGGAGTTGGGCGGACTTCAGTCCGCCTTTTGCGTAGTTTTTGAAATTAACGCTGGAAGGCGGCCTGAAGTCCGCCCTACCTAACGTTCCCCTATGTCATCCCCCGCCGTTTCCGCCCTCCCTTGGTATCGGACGCTCACGCCGAACCACTGGTTTGTTTTCACCGTCGCATCGCTCGCATGGATGTTCGACTGTCTTGATCAGCAGCTCTTCATCCTCGCCCGCGACAACGCCATAAAGGCGCTTTCCGTGGCCGGCACCTCCGGGCCGGAGCTCAAGTCGCTCAGCGGTTGGGCGCAGAGCATCTTCGTCGCGGGGTGGGCGCTCGGCGGGCTCATCTTCGGCTCAGTCGGCGACCGGATCGGCCGCGCGAAGACGCTCTCGATCACGGTGCTCATCTACTCCCTCTGCACGGGGCTTTCGGCGTTTTCACGGGACGTGACTGAATTCATGATCTATCGCGCGCTCACCGGCCTCGGCGTCGGCGGCGTGTTCGGTCTCGCGGTGGCACTCGTTGCGGATTCGTTGCCCGAGCTGGCGCGGCCCAAGGCGCTCGGTCTCCTCCAGGCGCTCTCGGCGGTGGGCAACGTCACTGCCGGCCTGATCGCCATGTCTCTCGCGGAGATGGATCCGATGAACTCGTGGAAATACCTGTTCTGGATCGGTGCGGCCCCGGCCTTCCTCTGCATTTTCATTATGTTCCGCCTCAAGGAGCCGGTCAAATGGGTCGCGGCGCGTGACGCCAGCCGGCTCGCTGGTGGCAAGGCGATGGGCAGCTACGGCAGCCTCTTCGGCGAGGTGCAATGGCGCCGCCCGGCGATTTTGGGCATGATTCTCTGCGTGTCCGGCGTCGTCGGCCTCTGGGGAGTCGGCTTTTTCAGCGGCGCGCTCATTGGCCCGGCGATCGAGAACGCGCTCAAGGCGCAAAACCCGGCGATCACCCCCGCCGCGCTCGCCGCCGGCAAGCAGTGGTGGACCGCCGCCAATCTCATCGTGCAGAACATCGGCGCGTTCTTCGGAATGATCCTTTTCGCGAAGCTCGCGCACCGCTACGGGCGGAAAACGGTCTTCGCCTTCGGCTTCATCGCCGCGTTTGCCGCCACGATCTTTTTCTATCAAAATTTCCAAACGAAGGCCGACATCTGGATGACGGGCATGATGGGCTTCTGTCAGCTCAGCATCTTCGCCGGCTTCGCGATCTATCTGCCCGAGCTGTTCCCCACGCGGCTGCGCAGCACGGGCGTGAGTTTTTGCTACAACGTCGGGCGCTTCATCGCGGCCACCGGACCGATCACGCTGGGTGGCTTGCAGAAATATCTGAGCGAAAAAGCCGTGGCCGCGCTCCCTGCGACCGCCGACGCGCTCTCCAAGGCTGACGCTCAGCTCACCGCCTTTCGCAGCGCCGCCTGCTGGCTCGCTGGCATCTACGTGATCGGCCTCCTCGTGCTCCCGTTCTTGCCCGAAACCAAGGGCCGGCCGATGCCCGAAGAGTAATTGTCTCCGCGCGGCGCATCCCGAATCTTTTTTCAAGAAAGCGTCTGCGGCCGCAAAAAAATATCCGATCAGTACGCGTTACGTGTTATTAGAGATGGATTTAAGGGTCTTTGTAGATTCTTTTTTAATTACTCAGTTATTTTTGAGCGTTCGGCGTAGTCGCGCATCTATCATCGCGTAGACAGTGCTGTGCTGGTAACACAGTACTTAGTTTGTAGTTATTAAGGTTTGCTTGGTGTCAGGTCACACGGGCCGCTCCTTTACGGGGGCGGCTCTTGTGTTTTGGGGGTTCGAGACCTTCGCCGCCGGCTTTTTTGTTTTTCGGTTTTTGTTTTCGGACTGACGTATATTCCGCTTGCGCCGTCTTCGTGCGCGCCGTTGGGTGCGCGTGCCTGTAGGGGTGTCTTCCGCGGAAGACTGAGATTGCGGTGCGCTCGACCGCTCGACCCTTCGAACCTGGACGGATCATGCCGACGAAGGAAACAGCAGGCGCTGCTACCGCGCCATTTTTGGGCGCACAGCGCCCCTTTTGTCGGGAGTTCGTTGAGGGCGCAGGCGCAACGCCACCATGAAACTCCCGAATCGAAATCTAATCCTCGCCGCCCTGCTCTTCGTGGGTGGACACGCATTTGCCCAAACTCGGCCGGTTGCGCCAGCCACGCCCGCCGTCGCCGCAAACTCGTCCAAGGCGTCAGCCGAAACCGTGACGCTGGCCGCCGTCCGTGTTGCGAGCGACCTCTGGGAATCCCCACTCGCCCGCATTCCGGCGAGCGTCACCGTGTTCGACGAAACGGCGCTGCGGGCCGGCGCGGTGCGGCACTTTGGCGATCTGACCGATCAGATTCCCAATTTAACCTTTACCGGGGGAACCTCGCGTCCGCGGTATTTCCAGATTCGTGGCATCGGGGAAAATTCGCAGTTCGAAGGTGAGACGCCCGATTCCACGGTGCGCTTTCTCGTCGATGATCTCGACTTCACGGGTCTCGGCACGCTCGGCGGGACGTTTGATGTTCGCCAAGTGGAGGTCTTGCGCGGACCCCAAGCCGGGGCATTTGGCGCCAACGCCGCGGGCGGTGTCGTCCGCCTCCTCACCAACGCACCCACGCCCTATTGGTCCGGCCGGATCGAGGCGAGCGCCGGTGCCGATGCGTTGCGCGAGGGCGGCTGGGCGTTCGGCGGCTCGCTCACGCCGAGCAATCCGGAGGGGCTCATGGCTCGCGTCGCGATCCACCAGAGCAACAGCGACGGCTTCCGCCGCAACGTCACGCTCAACCGCGACACGAACGCCCGCGACGAATTTAACGCCCGCCTCCGCCTCACCGCGAATCCCTCGTCGGTGGTGCGTCTCGACGGCACGTTTCTGTTTTCCGAATTGAGCAACGGTTATGACGCGTTCGCCTTGGATAATAACGGGAAGCTCACGTTCAGCGACCAGCCGGGCCGCGACGACCAACGGTCCCGCGCGGCCAGCTTGCGCGCCACCTTTTCGGGCATGGAGGGGGCGCGCCTCTCGTCCGTCACGAGCGCGAGCTGGGTGAAATCCCGCTACGCCTACGACGACGACTGGACCGCCGGATCGTATCAGGGTTTCAGTGACTTGGATCGCGATCGCACTGTTTTCAACCACGAACTCCGTCTCGACTCCACGCTCACCCGCAGTGCGCTCGGCTGGATCGATCGCTGGACCCTAGGTGCCTTTCTCGCCAATACCCGCGAAACCAGCGCGTACACGAATGCCGACCCCGACAACCTCCGGGGCCTCCGCACTCGCTACGGCGCCGACCACACCGCGCTTTTCGGCCAAATCGCTCACGATCTCTCTGCGCAGACGCGCCTCGTCGTCGGCCTCCGTAGCGAGTGGGTCGATCTCGACGGACGCGGCACGAAGACGCGCTACCGTGCTGCGCGCAAAGCCTTCGATCCCGAGGTTACGTTTCACCCCGTCTTCGACGACGCGGTTTTCGGCGGTAAGGTCACGCTCGAGCACGACCTGAACGCGAACCAACTCGTCTTCGCGTCGCTCACGCGCGGCTACAAAGCCGGCGGCATTAATATCGATGCGCGCATCAGCCCGCCTGCCGATCCGCTCACTTACGGGACCGAAACTCTGTGGAATTACGAAGTCGGCCTCCGCGGCAACTGGCTCGATCACGCGCTGACCGGCGAACTCACGGCGTTCTACCTCGACCGTCGCGACACGCAGGTGCGCGACTCCGCTGGCTTCGGCGGTAACTATCGCTTCTTCACCGCCAACGCCCGCCGCGCCCACGTCGCCGGTCTCGAAGCCTCTGCGGCCTATGCGCTCACGAAGGCGCTTTCACTCCACGCGACGCTCGCGCAGATGGGCTCCGCACTCGACCGCTTCACGCTCACCAATGGTAATGCCGGTGGCGGTCGCCGTCTCGCGAATACGCCGCGCTACGGTTACACGCTCGGCACACGCTACCGCGATGCGTTGGGTTTATTCGCCAACGCCGAACTCGTCGGCCGCGCCGAACAGTTTGATTCCAATAATCAAAACGAAGCCCGCCGCGCCTTCCGCCTCGTCAACGCCAGCCTCGGTTACACGTGGCAGCAATGGACGTTCACGGTGTGGGGTCGTAACCTTGCCAACACGCGCTACGAAAAACGCGTCTATTTCTTCGGCAACGAAGATCCGGACTACGTCGACACGCGTTACGAAGACCGCGCCGATCCGCGCCAAGTCGGCGTGAGTGCGGCGTATCGGTTCTGACCGTACGCAACGCTCGCCGTGAGCGCCGGGATGCGCTCGCAGCGGTGCGAGCAGGTTAGGGCATTGGGGCTAACTGTTCAGCAACAGACCGGTTGATTCGCCGGAGGCGAGGGTGATTTTACCGGGGCTGCGGAGCGTGGCTTGGATATCGAGCAACGTGAATAGCGCGGTGGCGACTTCCGGGGTGCGCTGGATTTCGGCGAGGGCGCGGCCGACGACTTGCGGGCGCACGGCTTGGGCTTGGCCAACGCGTTGCGAGGCTTTGTTGTCGGCGGCGGAGTGGATGATCGCGACTTCGTTTTCACCGGCCTGGCGCATCGCGGCGGTGACTTGGCGGAGGCGATTGACGACTTTACGCTGGATTTCGGCGATCATGCCTTTGTCGCGAAAGGCGACTTTGCGGATGTAAGTCGAACCGAGGCTGAAACCCCATTGCGACGACGTCGGTGAAACTTCCTCGCGGACTTTGCGGGAGAGGGCGTCGCGATTCTCGAGGAGCACTTCGAGGCGCAGATTGGAGAGCTGTTTCACGACGGCCGTGGCGACGTTGGCCTTGAGGGAGCCGATCGGGTCGGAATTTTGAAACAGGAAAGCTTTGGGTTCCTTGACGAACATTTCGAACCAGATACCGACGCCCATCGGTGCGCCCTCCTCGGAGTTCACGAGCTGATTGCGCAGGTAGGCTTGGTGGATGACGGTGCGGACCGTGTAGGCTTTGCCGAAGAGCGGGAAGAGGAGGGCCTTCGGGCCGAAGTGGGCGATGGGGAAAAAGAGGCCGGGCTCTTCGACCTGGCCCACGACTTTGCCGAAAAACGTGTAGACGAGCACGGTGCGCTCGGGCAGCACGCGCCAGAGTTGAAACATCTGGCCGATGGCGAGGACGATGGGGACGGCGATGAAGGTGCCGACGACGCCGATCAAGATGGAAATGAGTAGAGGGGACATGGCAGGGAAGGGCGGAGACGGAGAGAAGGAGAGATGGGGAGAAGGGGAGAAGGACCAATGACCAAGGCCCAATGACTAATGTCTAATGAAGGGGGCCGTGCGGAAGTGGCTTTAGAGTTTGAGGATGGTCTGGGCGGCTTTTTCGCGGAGCGGGAGGCTCGCGTTGCGGAGGTAGCTGTCGAGGGCGGCCTTGCCACCTTCGGCGTGCATACCGGAGAGAATTTTCCCGAGTTCGAGAATGGGCGAAGCTTCGGCTTGCGCGCGATTTTCGGCGATCTGCACGGCCTGCTCGGCCATTTTCAATTTCTGATCGGCGTCGGCTTTCGCCTGGCTGATCGACGCGGCGACTTGGTTTTGCGTCGTGTTGATGGAGGCGAGGGCTTCGTCGACGTCGGAGGGCGGATCGATGTTGGTGATGAGTGCGGCGTCGAGGTCGACGCCGTAGCGGGCGGAGGTTTTGCGGCAGGCTTCTTCCATGAAGCTGTTAATTAAAGACAGATTGCGGCGGAGGTCGTTGATGGAAACGCCCTCGACGGCGCCCTCGGCCGCTTCGCCGTGGAAGGTGGCGATACGGTCGCGCAGCACGGAGATGAAGTAGCCGACGACGTGGGCGGCGGGGTGCGAGATGCCGAAGAGGTAGGCGTAGAGATTGCGCTCGCACGGGCGCCAACGGATCTGGCCGGAGATTTGGACAGTGAGGTTATCCTTGGTGACGGCCTCGATCGCGTCCTGGCGAATCTCAGGGTCTCAGGTGATATCGACCGTCTGAATGGTCATATCCACTTTGTAGAGACGTTGCCACGGCCACTTGAAGTACGGGCCGTTGGGTGGGATGACGCGGACGTTGGGATAGCTGTACCGGGATTTTTCCTCATTGGTGAGGAGCGCACCGAGGGTGGGATCAGTGTCGGTGGTGCCGTTGGTGCGCTGGGCGCGACCAAACGTGGTGAGCACGCCGCGCTCCGTGGGGCCGATCGTGTAAACGCCGAAGAGCAGCGTGAGGAGCGCGGCGACGCCGA
>CAMCHO010000051.1 GCA_945874455.1 Opitutus sp. GAS368
CCCGCCAGACAGTGTCCGCGACCACGGCGTGGCCGCGGGCGGTGGGGTGGATTTGATCGGGCTGGTTCAATGAGGGATCGCCGCCGACGCCTTCGAGGAGGAACGGGATGAGGACGGCGGAGTTTTCTTTGGCGAGCGCGGGATACATAGCGGCGAATTCCCGTACGTAGTCGGTGCCGAGTGAGGGCGGCATCATCATGCCGGCGAGGACGAGTTTGGCGGAAGGGTTTTTTTCGCGCACGCGATCGAAGATCCGTTGGAGATTGGCGCGGGAGACGTTGGGTTCGATGCCGCGGAGGCCGTCGTTGGCGCCGAGTGCGAGCACGAAGATCGCGATGGGCTGGCGGAGAATCCAATCGATGCGGCGCGCGCCACCGGAGGTCGTTTCGCCGCTCAGTCCGGCATTGACGACGCGCCACGGTGAAGGGGTGGCCTCGATTTTTTGGCGGATGAGGGCGGGGTAGGATTCAGCAGCGGGGTCATCCAGACCGTAGCCCGCAGTGAGGCTGTCGCCGAAGAAAACGATCGTGCGGGGCTCGGCGCGGTGGGCTGGGGATGGTTCGGCGGAGTCACCGCGGGTGAACGCCAAGGCGCAGGTGAGTAGCGTGAGAGCGAGGAGACGAAAGGGACGGAGGCGCGGAGTCATGCTGGCTTTTGTGTCGTTCGTGTCTTTCGTGAGCGGCTAAGATGACAAGAGTTCAATCCATGCTGAAAGTCGAGCGACTGACCAAAACGTATCGCACCGCTGCGGGCGGCGAACTGACGGTACTGCGCGAGGTGAGTTTCGATATTCTCGCAGGCGCGAGCGCGGCGATCGTCGGGCCGAGCGGCAGCGGCAAGACGACGCTCCTCGGGCTGTGTGCTGGGCTCGACCGACCCAGCGGCGGCACGGTGAGCATCGCGGGCGAGAGTATTGGTGAGATGAGCGAGGATGCGCGGGCGTTGGTGCGAAATGCCCACGTGGGCTTTGTGTTTCAAAATTTTCAACTCATCCCAACGTTGACGGCCTTGGAAAATGTGCTCGTGCCGGTGGAGCTGGCCGGTGATTCCACGCGCGAACCCGAGGCGCGGGAGTTGTTGGGGCGGGTGGGGCTCGGAGAGCGCTACGACCACTATCCGGTGCAACTATCCGGCGGTGAGCAACAGCGCGTCGCCTTGGCCCGGGCGTTTATGAACCGGCCGAAGATTTTGTTTTGTGACGAGCCGACCGGGAATCTCGACGGTGCTACGGCGGCGGCGATGGTGGAACTGATTTTCGGGCTCAACCGAGAGAAAGGCACGACGCTCGTGCTCGTGACGCATGACTTGGAATTGGCGCGGAAATGTCAGCGGATCATCCGGCTCAAGAGCGGGGCGGTGGTGAGCGATGAGACGGCGTGAGCCTGGGACGGAGAAAGACGGAACGGAGGGAGGCCCACGGAACATACGGAATACACAGAAAATCGGCAGCAGAGAAAGCGGAACAGATTCGGGGCGTGCGGCGGAAATATTTTCGGCGAAACCAACAACCAACGAAAGGACGACAACCATGAGCAAACTAATGCGGGAAAAAGAAACCTATGAAATCCTGGGGGCGTGCTTTGAGGTTTATAAGGAAAAGGGGTGCGGATTTTTGGAGGCGGTCTATCAGGAGTGTCTGGAGATCGAGTTTGAGCTAAGAGGCTTGCCGGCGCGGGCGCTGGTGCCGTTGCCTCTGACGTACAAGGAACGGTTGCTGAAAAAGAAATACGAGGCGGATTTTATCTGCTTCGACACCGTGTTGGTGGAGCTGAAGGCCGTTTCAAAAATCACCGACGAGCATCGCGCGCAGGTGCAAAATTATCTCAATGCGACCGGGCTCAGAGTCGGGTTGCTGGTGAATTTCGGGCACTTCCCCTTGGTCGAGCATGAGCGGTTCGCGCTCTGATTTTTCCGTGTCTTCCGTGTGTTCCGTGGGACACTCCTCCTTCTCCGCATGAACTTCATCCTCAAAATGGCGTGGCGGGATTCGCGGGCCTCGCGGCGGCGGTTGGCGCTGTTTTCGCTGTCGATCGTCCTCGGGATCGCCGCGCTCACTGGGATCGGATCGATGGGTGAAAACCTGCGCCGCACGGTCGAGTTGCAGACGAAATCGCTGCTGGGGTCGGACCTCGCGGTGACGGCGCGCAAGGCCTTTGACGAGGAGGCGATGACGTATTTTCGCGGCGTCGGCGGCGAGGTAGCGACCGAGGTGGCGTTTCCCACGCAGCTTAATTTCACGAAAGGCGCCGGCGAACGGAAGCTCGTCCAGTTGGTCGCGATGGCGGGTGGATTTCCCTTTTACGGTGACTTGGTGACGACGCCGGCGGGGGCGTTGGCGCAGTTGGCCGATGGCAAATCCGCGCTGCTCGAGGAAACGTTGCTGGTGCAATTCGGGGTGCAGGTGGGTGACGAAGTGCGGCTGGGAGCGGCCTCGTTCAAGGTGGCCGGGGCGCTGAAAAAAATCCCGGGCGACGCGGCGGTGATCGCGTTGTTTTCACCCCGCGTATTCATCTCGCCGGCGGGCATGGAGGCGACCGGATTGTTGAAAAAAGGTGGGTTCCCACGGCATCGCGTGCATTTCAAATTGCTGCCCGGGGTCGATGGCGACGCGCTCGCGAAGACCATGAAGGAGACTTTCCGAGGCTCGCGCTTTCAGTTCGACACGGTTGAGGACCGCAAGCGCCAGCTCGGGACGACCCTGAAGGATATTTACTCGTTTCTGAGTCTCGTCGGTTTCGTAGCGCTGTTTCTCGGGGCGGTCGGCGTCGCGAGCGCGGTGTATGTTTACATCAAGCAGAAGGTCGCGACTGTGGCGGTGCTGCGTTGCCTCGGTGCGAGCGGGCGGACCGGATTCGCCATCTATCTGGTGCAAGGCATCGGACTCGGCGTGGTCGGCTCGGTAGTCGGGGCGGCGCTGGGCGTGGCGGTGCAGTTTGTGTTGCCGATGGTGATGAAGGATTTTTTGCCGTTCGAAGTGGAGCTATTCATTTCGTGGAATTCGCTCGCGAAGGGCGCGGCGGCGGGGCTCGTGATTTGCGTGCTGTTCACGCTGCTGCCGTTGCTCACGGTGCGGCGGGTGTCGCCGCTGGTGGCGTTGCGCTCGGCGCTCGGTGAGACGGCGCGGATGGACCCGCTCACGCCGGTCGTTTACGTCGCGATTACGGCGGCCGTGCTGGGCTTCGCGGTGTTGCAAACGGGGAATTGGAAGACGGGCCTGGGCTTTACCGGAATGATGGCGCTGGGCTTCGGTCTTCTCGCCGGGATGGCGAAACTGGTTTCGTGGGCCGCGAAGAAATTCGTGCCGCGCAAACCGCTCACCTACGTGGTGCGGCAAGGGCTCGCCAATCTCCATCGTCCGAACAATCGCACCGTGCTGTTGCTGCTCTCGCTGGGGCTCGGGACTTTTTTGATGATCAACCTCGTACTCGTGCGCGCGACGATCCTCGAGAAAATCATGGGCGTGGGCGCGGGCGCACGGCCGAACCTGATGTTCTTCGACGTGCAGGAGGACCAGTTCCCCAAGCTCGAAAAAATCCTCAAGGACAACGGCACGCCGATCACGGTTTCGGCGCCGATTGTGACGATGAAGATCGAGTCGCTCAAAGGTCGCCCGGTGGCGGAGCTGTTGAAGGAAGACACGATGGTCACTAACCGCGGGCCTGACGCTGGACGGGATGGCAGCAAAGCAGGGAAGGGCGGCGGCCTCCCAACGCGCTTCGGCTCGGCGGTCACGAGCGAGCTGGGGGTGCGCGGCAGCGGACGCATCCCGGCGTGGACGCTGACGCGCGAATATCGTTCGAGCTACCGCGCCAAGATCGACGAGTCGGAAAAAATTTCCTCGGGTGCGTGGATCGGTCGTGCGAAGGCCGGCGAGCCGCGCGTGCCGGTATCCGTGGAAGATGGACTCGCGAAGGATCTGCAACTCACGCTCGGCGACGAGATCGTCTTCGACGTCCAAGGTGTGCCGATGCGGACCTATGTCGCGAGTTTTCGGACGGTGGAGTGGCAACGCATGCAGCCGAGTTTTTTCGTGCTGTTTCCGGAAGGCGTGCTCGAGCCCGCGCCGAAGACCTATGCGGCCGCCCTCCGTGCGGCCACGCCGGCGGATGCCGCGCGCGCGCAGGTGGCGGTGGCGCGGGAGCTCCCGGGGATTTCCGCGATCGACCTCGCGCTGATCCTCCAAACCTTTGACGGCATCTTCGCCAAGGTGGCGTTTGTGATCACGTTCATGGCGGGCTTCACGGTGGTGACGGGCATTGTGGTGCTCGTGGGGGCGATTCTTACGGGACGGTTTCAACGTATTCGTGAAACCGTGCTGCTGCGCACGTTGGGGGCGACCCGCCGCCAGTTGACGCAAATTCAGTTGGTGGAATACACCGTGCTCGGTGTGCTCGCGACCGTCACGGGCGGAGCACTCGCGATCATGGGCAATGCGCTGCTCGCAAAATATGTTTTCAAGACTGACGTCGTGCTGCCCGTGCCCGCGCTGCTCGCCTCGATGGCGGCGGCGGTGGCGGTCACGGTGATCACGGGCTTGCTTGCTAACCGAGGTATCGCTGACCATCCGCCTCTCGAAGTCCTTCGCAACGAAACATGAACCGCCGCATCGTCTCCTTCCACTATACGCTGCGCGACCCTGAGGGTCGCGTGCTTGATTCTTCGGCGGGCAACCCACCGGTTGCTTACTTGGAGGGGGCCGGACAAATTATCGACGGACTCGACGAGCAGCTCCGCACCGTGGCGGTCGGCGTGAAAACTCGGGTGCAGGTTCCCGCGGCGCGGGCTTACGGCGAACGCGATCCGGAGCAGGTGCAACGGGTGAAACGCACGCTGCTCCCGGTGGAGGGCGAGTTGCAGATTGGCGAGACGTTTCGCACGGGTGAAGACCGCCAGGCACCAGTCGTGACGGTGGTGGCGATCGAGGGCGACGAGGTGTTGCTCGACGGGAATCATCCGCTCGCGGGCGTGGAGCTGACGTTTGATGTGGAGATCGTCGGCGCGCGCGACGCCACGGCGGAAGAGTTGAGTCACGGCCACGCGCATGGTGGTGCGGGCGGCGCTGATGGCGCTGGCGGTGGCTGCGGCGAAGGCTGCGGTTGTCACTGACGTTTTGCGCCAAGGAGGCGTCGTGGTGGTGGACGACGATGACATCGGAGTGGCGCTTCGTAAACCACGCGTGAAATTCCTCTTCATTTTAGCTCTCCACACGGAGGATCGGCCCGGTGGGCGTGGTGCCCGCCCGAGCCCGGAAAATTCTTAGGATTGGGCCGCATGCCTCACCTTGGTGCGCAGCGCGGGCGAGCTGCGCGGACTGTCCCTGGGTGCGAGGGAAACCGCGGTGGCAGAGATCCCCAAGTTTGCGGGGGAGGGAGCGGACGCTCATGAACAGTTGGGTTAAACGAAAGAGCCGATTGCGAGTGATCGGTGATCGCCAAACGTGCGACGAGTTTGCAACCTCTCGGCCTCCCGGCCCCCCCATCCGCGCTGAATTCATCATGTCAATTTTTCTCCGAACCACCCCAGCACTATTTCGATGGACCGCACTCGCCGCGACCGGCTCGTGGCTGAGTCTTTCCTTGAGCGGACAATCCGCCCCGAGACCGGCCGCTCCCCGCGCAGGGGTGGCGGGCGAGGAAACGGTTATGCTCACGCCCTTCGAAGTCGCGACCACTCAAGATACGGGTTACGCCGGTCAGGACACGCTGTCGGGTTCGCGGCTCCGCACGAATTTGAAAGATGTGGCTGCCGCGATCAGCCCGATGACAGCGGAGTTTTTGCGCGATATCGCGGCGACCAATGTTGAAAGTGCGATGGAGTATGGCGTCGGCACGCGCATGGAAACCGACGATGCCCGCGCCGCCGGCCCAGTGGCTGACGGCTATAACGACAGCACGCGCAGTATCCGCATCCGCGGCCTGCCCGGCGGCGGGCGCAGCATTAATTTCTTCGGCGCGCCCGGCGAGGTGGACCTCTACATGAGTGAGAGCCTCGAGGTCTCGCGGGGGCCCAACTCCATCCTCTTCGGCTTCGGCTCGCCGGCGGGAAAAATCAACATCTCCAGCAAGCAGGCCCTCCTCAATAAAAACGCTTACTCGCTCAGCAGCCGCACCGATTCGTGGGGCGGCCAGCGCTGGGTGGCCGACGCGAATCTCGCCGCGATCAAAAACCAACTCGCCGTGCGCGCCGTCGTGCTCCGCGGTCGCGAGTCATCGTGGCGCGCCGCCGGCCACAACGACCAAGATCGTTTCTTTCTCGCGTCGAAATGGCAGCCCGACCGTAAGACCTCCGTCCGGATTGAGTTCGAGCGCGGCGAGATCAACCGCTTCGTGCCGCGGCCGTTTTTCGCCAACGATAACACCTCGGTCTGGAACGCGAGCGGCCAGCCGATCTTCAATAACTTCCCCGCGACCTACGTGTCCGGCACACCGGGCACGGGCGTGACCGGCACGCCCGGCACGCCGCTGCGCGACACCGGAGCGACGGCCGTCACGGGCGTGCTCGAGCGGTCCGGCGGCGACTGGATCGTCGTGAGCCCGCAGTTTCCCTTCGCGCAAAACTACCGGCAGTTCACCTACTCGGAGGCGGCTACGGGTGGCGTCCAGTCCAACGATTTTGAGCTGGGCCGGCGCAACCCTGAAGCCGTGCTCGAGGCCAACTGGGTGCGCGGTGCCTTCCGCGTGAACAACGGCTCGCTCTTCATCGCGCGCGAGCTGTTGCGCGATCTCAACGTCGAGTTCGGCTTCAACCGCCAGACCTCGCGCGGCGACACCCATAATCTCGCGACGTGGAATCACTATGGCGTCACCGCCGACACGAATCGTTTTTTACCCACGGGTCAGCTCCGGCCCGCCAATCAGCTCTACTATTTCGACGTCTCGCCCGATCACCGACCCGCCAGCTCTCGGATCAATCAGGGCCGCGTCACCCTCTCCTACGAGCGCGCCTACCGCGAACTCGTCCGCCTCCGCCTAGCCGGACTCGGTGAGATGACCGCCTCGAAATCCCGCAGCCAAATCCTCCAGCAGTATTTCCTTCGCGGTCCCTCGCTCGCGAGCGGTGGCGCCTTCAACCCCACGCCGGAAAACTCCGCGAATCAGGTCCTCCAGCGCTTCTACATCCCGAGCCTCGCCGCACTCGAAGATCCAAATTTCCGCATCCCCGGTCCGCAGACTTTTTCTGGTGCGACGAAATATCAGGACCCGCGCACCGGCACCGTATCCGATATTTACATGCACGAGTTCAACCGCTCGCAGGGCAACATCGGCTACGTCGACCGCGAGACTGGCGCGTGGATGGGAGTCGCGCAGGCGTTCCTATTGAACAACCGGCTCGTCGGTACCTTTGGCTATCGCAAGGACCGGCTGCAGAGCCGCGTCGGCGTCGCCTTCCGCGATCCCGCCGGCGAAGCCATCGCGCCCAACACCGGCATTTGGACGCCCGCCGATCCGAATACCGCGAAGCCCGGAATTTTTAGCGGCCAGACGCGCACGCTCGGCGGCGTCGTTCACGTCACGCCCTGGCTCTCGGGATTTTTCAACACGTCCAACAGCGTGAGCACGCCGGGCACGAACTACATCACGCCCGCTGATCCGCGGAAGACCACCATCGCCGATCTCCAGCCCTCGCCCTCGGGCAAGACGACCGATTACGGCGTGAAACTTTCGCTGCTGAAGAACCGCCTTTTCCTCACCGCCACGAAATTCCACACCGTTTCCCAGCGCGAATTCGGTTTCTCCGGTTTCAACAAGGGTAACCCGGTAAACATCTGGAACGCGCTCGCCAACTCCGGCGGCCTCAACGCCGAAGAGACCACGTTCGCACGCCGTCAGGCCGAGGTGATGAATCAGGTGCAGGGCTACACGCAGGACTCCGAGAGTCGCGGCCTCGAACTCGAGGTCGTCGGCCGCATCGTCGACGGCTGGTCGGTGTCGGTGAACTATTCCAAGAACCAAACCATGCGCACCAACATCGCGCCCGAATACCGCGCCTACCTCGATGCGCATAAGGCCACCTGGAAACGCTACGGCACCTACGCGATCACGCAAAATGCTAATACCCCGGGCATCGACTTCGCGCCGAGCTCCACCGATTGGCGCACGGCGGCCGACATCGCTGCCACCGGTGATTTCACCGTCAACACCGACAGCATCAACGAGGCGATCGCCGACACCGAGCAGCTCTTCTTCGACAACCCGCACGTCTTCGAGGGCAAGCGCTTCGTCGGCGATCCGCTGCACAGTGTGAATCTCCGCACGCGTTACGATTTTCGCGAGGGCGTGCTCAAGGGTTTCTCGATCGGCGGCGGCACGCGCTGGCGCGTCGGTCGCGTCGCCGGCGCGCGCACCGACTACAGCATCACGCCGGGCTCCGACTACACCGACACGTGGAACGGCCGCACCATCGACAAAGTGAGCACTGTCGATGCGAAGGACCAAAACGTTTTCGATCTCCAGCTCAGCTACGCGTTTCCCCTTCTCCAGCGGAAGGTGCGCTGGAGCGTTCAGCTCAACGTGAACAACGTCCTCGATCAGCGCGAGCTCATCGTGAACAACACGCACCCGCGCACGCTCGCCCCGATCACCTATCGCTACCAGGATCCGCGGCAGTTTATTCTGACGAACACGTTTTCGTTTTGAGAACCGGTCGGTTTGTTGCCGGAGTGGTAGGTTGGGGCGAGGCGCGGCAACGAACATTCGACGGGCGGTGAACGTTGAGCTCCCGCAAACTGCCCATCCGCTCGACCTGGCTTTGCTTCGCCTCCTGCCGGTATGCGGCTGCTTGCATGCTGACGCGTACGGATGCAACGGAAGACCGCCGAATGCCTGGATCGGTGTCGATCGGTGTTCATTCGTGGTTAATTTCGCGGGCGCTTCCGAGAGATCTCTTCAGCAGCTCGCCCCTCGGCAGCGGCCGCCCCTGCCAGCCATCCCGGTTACTTGGCGGAACCGACCGCTCCGAGCTGCACTCGTTCGCTGGGTCCGGATCGATCAAAAAAACTTTTTTGCTTTCTCGAAAAAGCCCTTCGACGTCGGCTCGGCGGCGTCGCCGCTGATGCGGGCAAATTCTTCCAAGATCTTGCGCTGTTCCGCCGAGAGTGATTGCGGCACCTCGACCTGCACGCGCACGAGTTGGTCGCCTTGTTTCCCGCCGCGCAGACTCGGCATGCCTTTTTCGCGGAGGCGAAACGTCGTGCCGCTTTGGGTACCAGGCGGGATTTTCAGCGAGCCTTTCCCGAACAGGGTGGGTAATTCGATCGGCCCGCCGAGGGTCGCGAGGGTGAACTTGATGGGAATCTCGCAGAAGAGATCTTCCCCCTGCCGCTCGAACAACTCGTGCTCTTTGACGGAGAGCACGATGTAGAGATCTCCGGCGTTGCCGCCGGCCATGCCGGCCTCGCCGTTGCCCGATGAACGCAACCGTGAGCCCGTATCGACGCCCGGAGGAATGCGGACGTTGAGTTTGGTGCTCTTGGCGACGCGCCCTTCGCCCCGGCACGCCGTGCAGGGCTTTTCAACTTTGGTGCCTGCGCCCGCGCAGGTCGGGCAGGTTTGCGTAAACGTAATGATGCCACCTGAGCGGCGAATTTGGCCGGCGCCCCGGCAAGTCGGACAGGTCACGCGACGCGAACCGGGCTCGGCGCCCGCGCCGTCGCACCGCTCGCACGCCATGGCTTTGCGAAACGAAATTTCTTTCTCAAAGCCGCGGGCGGCCTCTTCGAGGGTGATTTCGAGATCGTAGCGCAGATCCGCGCCATCGCGGCTGCCATCGACCCCGCCGCCTCCGCCACCACCACCAAACATTTCTTCAAAAATGCCGCCCCCGCCACCCCCGCCGCCCGCGTTGCGGCCAAAGATTTCATTGAAGATATCGCGTGGATCGTGAAACCCGCCCCCGGGCCCGCGGGGGGGACCGCCCGCGCTGCCATCGAAGGCGGCGGAACCGTAGCGGTCATACGCCGCGCGTTTGTCGGTATCGCTCAAGACCTCGTAGGCGTGGGAAACTTTCTTGAACATCTCCTCCGCCTCTTTGTTGCCGGGATTCTTGTCCGGGTGAAATTGGACGGCCTTCTTGCGATAGGCCTTCTTCATCTCTTCTGCGGAGGCACTTTTCTCGACGCCGAGGAGTGCGTAGTAATCTTCTTTCGCCATGATAGGTCAGGTTCGGAGCGGACTTAGGAGGTCGTGACGGAGCCACTCGACACAATGACCGAGGCTGGCCGGAGCAGACGTCCGTTGAGCGAGTAGCCCGTGCGCACGACAGTCATCACACTGCCTTCGGCTACGTCGGTGCTGGGCTGCGCGGAAATGGATTCGTGCAAATTGGCGTCGAACGCCAGGCCGGCGGGACTGATTTCTTTGATCCCGTGGTTGGCAAGCGCCGACTTGAGTTGGGTGAGCACCCGATCGACGCCGTCCGCGAGGGACTTGGCGTCCGCTCCAGGCTGCTTCGCGGCGGTCACGGCGAGGCCAAGATTGTCAACGACGGGCAACAGATCCTCCAGCACACGGGAGGCGGCAAAGAGGCGAAGCTCCTCTTTCTCCCGCACGGTGCGACGACGGAAATTTTCGAGGTCGGCGACTGAACGGACGTAGCGATCGAGATTGGCGGCGGTCTCCTGCTTGGCGGCGGCGATTTGGGCGGCGGCTTCTACGGAGAGCGCGGCGGCGGGTCCGGGCACGGCCGGAGTCTTCGCCGCGTCGGCGACGGCGGGCTCAGTGGGAGTGAGTGGTTCGGTGATTTCAGGCTCGGTCATAATGCAAAAGGGAGCGGACTAAACTACGGCTTTTTGCTTTCTTCAAGTTTCTCCCGCAGGCCCTTGAAAAAGTCGGTGGCCGTCTGCCCGGCGTCTTTGAGCAAATCTTCGCCGCGGGCTTTGGCCTCCCGTGCTGCTTTTCCCAGGGTCTGACCGAAATTCCCAGGTATCAGTTGGCTCAGCAAGGGGCCCAGATTGACCGCGCCGACCTGACGCAGCACGTCCGGGACGAGCAGCTGTTGAGTGTCGGTGACGTTTTCGTAGCGTTGGTCGAGCCCGAGTGGAAACTCCTGCACCGTCGGTTTCCCGCCGGAGTGGTCCGCGATCACGAGGTGATCAAAACGCAGCGATAAGCGGCGGATGAGGAAGGATCGCGCAGGAGGGGCGTCCGGCGTGCTCGCTGCGCCGGAGGTGGGCGCCGCTGTAGTCGGCGTGCCGAACAGTGACGCCTGCAATACTTCGGCGTTGGATTTGCCGTCGGCTCGCCGGACCAGCGTGACCTTGCGGACATCTACGGTGAGGACGTCGAAAACCAACCGGTCGGAGAAGAGCGCCCCCACGTCGGCTTCCGCAGAAAAAGCACGCAGGTCCACGAAGTCGCCGATCGGGAAGCTCGCCGGGTTTTTCACGACCAAGCCGCGCACCGCAATGCGGCCGGAAAAGACGTTGCAGGAAAGACTCTCGACGGTCGCGTCGAAACCCGTCCGCTCGCGAAGCTGCGCCACGACCACGACGGGCAAAAGCAGCATCCAACCGAGCGCGGTCGCGGCCCCGAGCACGGTCAAGAGCGCCAGCAGCTTCAGCAGGCAGCTGCCTCGACTTCGGCCCGGGTCCCGTGGCGCCGCTGGGCTCATCCCGAGAAATTTTCCGTGATGAGCAAAATGGCCATCGACTCGGCGCTCAACGTAAAGGCCCCGCAGTACGGGAGGAGGCGGTTTTCGCCGCTCACCACTTTCTGCCCAACCGCGGGGCGGCTGCCTGTGCTGTTATCCAGAAAGGTCAGTACCGTGCCGCTCACCACACTCACCAAGCGCGGTTGCTCGCCGGCCCGCAAATGGAGGCGCTCGCCGGCCCCGAGCACGACCCGGCGGATGGCAAATTCGGGACAATCGGCGATCATCCCCGACGTGGGGGTGGCCCGCATCGGCGTGGGCTCGAAGTCGGTCCAGTCGATCGAACGCAGGGATTGTGCGACGTGGAGCTGACGCGGCAACCCGTCGAGCCCGACCCGGCCCCAGTCGTAAACGCGATAAGTGGTGTCGGAGTTTTGCTGGATCTCCAAAATCAAAATCCCGGCGCCGATTGCGTGCACTTGCCCGCTGCGCACGAGAATGGAATCGCCGGCCGCGACGGGAAAGTGATGGACGCACGCTTCGACGGTGTTGTCTCCAATCGCGCGTTCGAACTGCGCGCGCGTGACGCCGCGCGTGAGGCCGACGATCAAGTGCGCCTCGGGTGCCGAGCTGGCGATGTACCAGTTCTCCGTCTTGGGCTCACCGCGGAGTTCAGCGGCCACCGCGGCGGGCGGGTGGACTTGCAGACTGAGGCGCTCGCGGCAATCGAGCCATTTCACCAGAAGGGGAAACGGTTTTCCTGCCGGCCAGCGCGGGCCCATCACGTCGGCACCGTGTTGCGCGAGCAGGCTCCGGAGTGATTGGCCGTTGAAAGGGCCACCCACGACGATCGATTGCGCTTCCGGGCGATCGACGATCTCCCAGCTCTCGCCGATGGGTGCGCCCGACGGTAAGCTGCGCCCCAGGGCAGACTCCAGCGCACGACCGCCCCAGACGCGTTCTTGGTAGATGGGTTTAAATCGGAGCAGATCGTGCATGGTGAGTTTACGAGTTTGGTGTGAAAAATTCTCCGAGGCATTTACAATTGACCGGCTCTCTTGTTAGCGTGCACTCCGCACCCAATCCGACGGCCCACACAAATGCCCAAGCCCGAGACTTCAAACTCAAACGACGGACCCTCCTTTCAAGCGCCACGCTATCGTCCGCACTGGCCATCGGCGGTCGCCTGCTTTGTCTTCGGGGCATTCCTGACGGTCGCGCTGGTCGCCTACGACCCGGCGCAAAGCACGTTTTCCACGACCGCGCCGGTGCTGAAGAATCCCGTCGGCTGGATCGGGGCCAACGCCGTTTGGGCGCTCCTCTACGCTGTGGGCATGAGCACGTGGCTGCTCCCCGTGTTTTTTGGCTGGATGCTCTACGTGGCGGTGCGCGCCTCGAAGCACCTGACGGGCACGCGCATCACCGCGATGATCATTGCCTGCGTGTCGTTCGCCGCGCTCGCCGCGATGTTCCAAGAGGCCAAGTGGGCCAGCGACTACTTCCCGAATGGTCCTGGCGGTTACGTCGGCGTCACGCTCTACCATCGGCTGCTCCACGAGCCACTGGGGCCCTTTGGGGCGGGACTCTTGTTGGGCACCATCTACTGCGGCGCGCAGTTGTTTATTTTCACCAAAGACATCGGCTCCGAAGTTGAAAAAATAATGGCCGCCCTGAGTGCGTGGTGGGCCGGCCGTGGAAAAGCGCAGGAGGCCCTCGCCGAGCAGCGCGCGAAGGAAGGCCAGCTGCAGGCGAGGCAAAAAACCGCGGCTGCCGCCGCCGGAGCTGCTCATGCACGCCTCACCCAGCCGCCGATGAATGTGGGCCCGAGCGGCAAGCAGACCTTCGTGCCCAAATCCACCGAGGAGCCGCTCACCAAGGCGCCCTCACCCCGCTCTGTGGTGGTCGCCACCGACGCTGCCGCGCCTGCCAAGCCCCCCGCCGCTCCTTTACCGCCTCCGCCCGGCAAGCTTGAGCCGAAGGTCGTGCCGGCCTTCAAACTCGCCAACGGAACTCCCGATGCACCTTCTGCCGCGGTGCCAGTCAGTCAAGCGGCGAACAGCCAGAAGGCCCTCGCCGTCGCCACCGGCCACGAGCTCAATATCATCAAGCCCGAAGAGCCTAAGAAGGCCGCGCGGATCAGTCTCCCCCAGAGCGACGATGCCACCTACCACTTTCCTCTGCTCACCCTGCTGAAGGAGCAGGCCAAGCCTGGCATCGGCAACAGCGAGCAGGAGCATCGCACCAACGCCGAGAATCTCCTGCGCATCCTCAGTGAATTTGGTGTGGAAGTGACGTTGGGTGAGATTCACGTCGGTCCCGTCATCACCCGCTACGAAGTGGTCCCAGCCGCCGGGGTGCGCGTCGAAAAAATCGCGGGCCTCGATAAGAACATCGCCCTCGGGATGCGCGCGCAGTCGGTGCGGATCCTCGCGCCCATCCCCGGCAAAGCTGCGGTCGGCGTGGAAGTGCCCAACCAGCACCCGACGCCGGTCGGCATGCGCGAGCTGCTGGAGAGTGAAGACTGGGCCAGCGCGAAGGCGGAGATTCCGATCGCACTCGGCAAAGATGTCTCTGGTCGTCCGCTCATTTCCGATCTGTCGAAGATGCCCCATTTGCTCATCGCTGGCGCCACTGGCTCGGGCAAATCCGTTTGTATCAACTCCATCGTCGCTTCGATCCTGTATTCAAAAAGCCCGAAAGATCTGCGCCTGATTATGGTGGACCCGAAAGTGGTGGAATTGAAGATTTTCAATTCCCTGCCGCATATGCTCATCCCGGTGGTCACGGAGCCGAAGAAAGTGCCCGGCGCGCTCAAGTGGTTGCTCGGCGAAATGGAGCAGCGCTATCAGCAGTTCGCGAAGGTCAATGTCCGCAACATCGTCGGGTTCAATACTCGCAAGAAAAATGCGCCACTCCCTCCGGCCGAAGCCCAAGGTGCCCTTTCGGGCGTCGATCCTCTCGTGGCCGACGATGGTCTCGAAATTCCCGAGCGCTTGCCCTACATCGTCGCGATCATCGACGAGCTCGCCGACCTCATGATGGTCGCGCCGGCCGAAATTGAGACGAGCATCGCGCGCCTCGCCCAACTCGCCCGCGCGGCCGGTATCCATCTTATCATTGCGACCCAGCGCCCCTCGGTGAACGTCATCACCGGCGTGATCAAAGCGAACCTTCCGTCGCGCATCGCCTTCCAAGTCGCGTCGCAGGTCGACTCCCGCACCATTCTCGACACCAAGGGCGCGGATACGTTGATCGGTCGCGGCGACATGCTGTTCTCGCCTCCCGGCACCTCGCGCCTCGTGCGCGCTCAAGGCGCGTTCGTCTCCGATGAGGAAGTCATGGAGATCGTCGAGTTTCTCAAGAAAAACGGTCCGCCTCACTATGCTCAGTCGGTCCAGCAGCAGATCGACCGCGCTGCGAAGGAAGATGAAGATGAAGATGATGAGGAGGGTGATGACGAAGCGATGGGGGACGACGGTGAGCTCTACGCGCAGGCGATCGACGTGCTGAAGTCCACCAAACGCGCCTCGACCTCGATGATTCAACGCCGTCTGCGGATCGGCTACAATCGCGCCGCCCGCATTATGGATCTCATGGAAGAAAAAGGCGTCGTCGGTCCGGAAAACGGCTCCAGTCCGCGCGAGATCTTGGTCGATCTCGATGCGTTGTGAACAATCGCGCGCAGTTACTGCTTTCCCTTTCGTTTCCAACACCCTAACCCATCCCCATGCAGACCATCGGTGAACGCCTCGAGGAGGCGCGCAAAAAAAAAGGCATATCTATTCGCGAGGCCGCCGAGGCGACCAAAATTCGAGGGGATTACCTGCAGAAATTCGAAGGTAACCACTTCGACATCGGTCTCACCGAAATCTACACGCGCGGATTTCTGCGCAACTACGCCAATTTTCTGAAGCTCCCCGGCGACCGGGTGCTCAGCGACTACTCGGCCCTCGGGAGCGGGGAAGCGCGCCCCCGTCAGCCCAGTCGCGACGCTTACAGCCGGATCGACATCTCGGTCGCCAGCGCGGGTGAACTGAGCGATCGCGCCGCTCCCCCCGACGACGGCGCCTCGTCCGCCGAACCGGCGCGCGCGCAGCCTCGGTATCCGCGCGGAAGCAGCAGCCTCCCGTCCGGCCCCGATCCGGCCGTGATTTTTCGCTACGTGAAATGGGCCCTCGCGGGGGTCGGCGTAGTGCTCGTGGTCTGGCTCGTCTCTTCGTTGGTGAGCGGACGCAGCATCAAGCCGGCTGCGGCCGCGGCGCCCTCGCCGGCGCCGGTGGCCGCCCAGCCCGCCGTCGGTACCCGCGCCGTCATTACGGCGCTCGAGGCTGTGCGGGTGCAGGTCTGGGTGAAAAACGAGGACAACAGCTACGGCGACGTGGTGTTGCCTCCGACGACGTTGGCGAAGAGCGAAACGGCCGCCTTCAACAAAGCCGGCCCCGTCTACATCTACGCGTCGGCCCAGGAAAATATCCGGATCGATTTTTCAGGAAAGCAGTTCACGCCCAGCGCCCCGCCGCACAACGTCCGCGGTGCGCTCGCGATCGAGCTGCGCTGAATTTCGTCGCCGCCACGATGCAGGGTCGCGGGCGGTGCAAACCGCCCGCGGCGCGAAAAAATTTGCGCGAGCCCCGCCCTGCCACTTACTCGCAAATCGATGGAAAAAATCTCCTATCAAGGCCAGACCCTCACCCGCTGGCGGGTGGGGCATTCCACTTTTCTCGCTTTGCCCGAAAAAGGGGCGCGCCTGATGAATTGGAACATCACCCTCGGGGATGGCTCGGTGCGCGACGTTCTCTACTGGCCCGAGGATGCCGACATTGCGGAGATCGCCAAGGTCCGCGGCGGCAATCCCATCCTTTTCCCGTTCAACGCCCGCTCCTTCGATCGCGGAGAAATTCATGCTTGGCGCGCCGCCGACGGCGTGAAGCGCGCGATGCCCATGCATGGCATTGCGCGCCAAGGTGAGTTTCAGGTCACGCGGCTGGATGCGCGCGGCTTCGTCGCGCAATTCGTCCCGGACGACCACGCGCGCGCCGTCTATCCCTTCGACTATGAGTTTACCGTCGCCTATCGCTTCGAACCGGTCGGCCTCTCCTGCGAATTTGCCCTGAAAAATTTGGGCGCCACACCGCTGCCCTGGAGTGCCGGGCATCATTTCTATTTCAAGCTGCCTTGGAGCGCCGAACTTACCCGCCGCGACTACGTCATTCGCATTCCCGCCACGAAGCGCCTGAAACAGGATGCCACCGGTGGTCTCATCACCGGTCCTCAGCTCAAGACAGAGGAACGTTTGGATAACCCAGCGCTGATCGACACCCTCCACACCGGACTCCGCGGTCAGGACGTTGTCTTCGGCGAAAAAGGACGCCCGGGCGATATCTCTGTTCAGCTCGGCACCGCGCCCGTCCCGCCGTCCGATGCGTGCGTTGTCACGTGGACACTCGCCGATGATTCGCCGTTTTATTGCGTCGAACCGTGGATGGGGCCGCCCAATGCGGCCGAGCACAAAGTAGGGCTGCATTTCGTAGCCCCCGGCGAAACGCAAAAATTCGTCGCCAGCATCGCGGTTAGCTAACCGCCAATTTTAGCGGTTACATTTACCTCAATCACCCGTCAGCTTTTTGCCATGGCTTTGTCACTCTCACCCTTAGCATTCATCGATGGCATTGGCGGTCCTGAGATGGGGCTGATCATCATTGTTGTCCTCGTCCTGTTCGGTGGCAAAAAGCTCCCTGAATTTGCGCGGGGCCTCGGCAAATCCATTCGCGAATTCAAGAAAGCCGCTACGGGAGTTGAGCAAGAGTTTAAACGGGCGCTCGATGAGGACGAACAGAATAAATATACTCCGCCCCCGTCACTCCCCGCGGCCTCCTCGACTCCGGAGCTCATGCCCGCAGCGGATTACCACGACGATCCCTATCATAACGATCCGCACTACGGTCACGACGGAAGCGAAGCCGGTCCCTCGGGCGCCGCCGCGACGGAATCCTTGTCGACGGACGTGCCGGCGGCAGATGGGGCCTCGTCCGCGGCGGTGAGTCCTTCGGGCTCCGGAGTGCTCGCGCCCGAAGTCCCCGCAATCGACGTCCCCGCGCCCGAAGTCTCCGCGCCCGAGGTCACTCCACCGGTGACGCCTCCGGTCGCGCCGCCGACTGCGCCCGCCTCCGAGGCGAAGCCTTGAAGGGTGCCCGATGGCATCCGAGCTTTTGCCCGATGCACCGGTGCCGCTGCCGATTACCGGCGAACTCGATTTGCATACCTTTCTGCCCGAGGATCTCGGTGAACTGATCCCGGCCTATCTCGCAGAGTGCGTCGCGCTCGGTTTACGCGATGTACGTATCGTCCACGGCAAAGGCACCGGGACGCTCCGCACCACGGTGCACGCCTTGCTGCAACGCTCGCCGCACGTCCAGACCTACTGCCTCGGCGACGCACATGCCGGCTCTTGGGGTGCCACGGTCGTTACGCTCCGCCGATGATGCTGCGCCGTGTCCTCGCACTCTCCCTCGCGTTGATCGGCACTCTCGCGAACTACGCCGCGGAGACGCCGCCGCTCGTTTTGATCTCCCTCGACGGTTTCCGCTGGGACTATGGCACGCTCCATCCGGCCGAGACGCCGCACCTGCGCCGGCTCATGAGCGCAGGCGTGACCGCGCGCAGCCTCATCCCGGTTTTCCCCTCCAATACGTTTCCTAACCACGTCTCAATCGTCACCGGCCTCTATCCTGCGCATCACGGGATCATCAATAACACGTTCTTCGATTCCGCTCTCGGTTCGATCTTTCGTTACAACCAATCCGCTTCCGCTCGCGACTCCCGCTGGTGGGGTGGCGAGCCGATCTGGATCACCGCCGTTAAGCAGGGCCGCGCGAGCGCCTGCTCATTCTGGCCCGGCTCCGAAGCCGAGATCGGTGGCCTGCGCCCGACGTATTGGAAACCCTACGACTACGCCGGTATTTCCTTCGAGCAACGACTCGATGAACTCGTTGCTTGGCTCCGCCTGCCCGCCGCGCAACGCCCCGCCGTCGTCACGTTCTACCTCGAAGAAACCAATGGCGCCGGGCATCGCCATGGTCCGGATTCGCCGCAGCTCATCGCCGCGATCACCCTCCTCGACGCCCGCGTTGGCGCCCTCTCCGATCGCCTTCGCGCCGAGGGGATCGCGCCGAATCTCGTGATCGTCTCCGACCACGGCATGACCTCCTGCGATGCAGAGCGCGTCCTTATCCTCGATGACTACCTCGACCTGGCGACGGTGCAGATCGATTTCGAGGAAACCTGCGCGGGCCTCCGCCCGCTTGCCGGAAACGATGTTGCCGCGATGATGCGCGCGCTCGCGAAAATCCCGCCTCAGCAAGCCAAGGCGTATCGCTCGACCGAATTGCCCGAGCGCTTTCGCGTTGATGCGACCCACCCCCGCGTGCCGCCCGTCTGGATCGTGCCCGCGGAAGGGTGGCAGGTGGTGCGCCGCAGTCTCTACCACAAAGCCCTCACCCATTTCCTCCGTGGCCAACACGGCTACGATCCCGGTTTCGCGTCGATGGGTGGAATCTTCATCGCCCACGGCCCGGCCTTCAAATCGGGTGTGGTCGTCGAGCCCGTGGAAAATATCCACATTTACAATCTCCTCTGCGCGGCCCTCGCCTTGAAGCCCGCACCCAACGATGGTGACGACCGGCTCGTGAAATCAGTGCTGAAGTAAGCTGGGCAAACTGGATCGAACGAGCGCGGCCCCAGTGAAGAAACCTGAGCAGAATGTTCGACCGGGGCAACGGGGAGGTTCCCGACAGCGTGTAATTTCAGAGTTGTCGATTCGGGGATGCTTTCGGGGCTCACGGACGGGCGATTTCCAAACGCCCTGCTTGCCGCCAGTGCAGCGGCGGTTGGGAAACCGCTGTTCCATTAATACAGCAAGCCAACGACGACCGGAAAATGCGCCCAGCGAAAGGTGGATTGTGACTCAGGAAGGATCGCGGATACCGAGAGTAGGCGGTCGCGGTGCGGGCTTTGGAGTTGAGCTGACTAGGTTCAGCCGCTCGATGTTCGCTCGCGGGCGCTTCCCCGAGCGCGAGCAAGCTCGTTGCTTACATTCGAGTGAATCGTTGCGGCTCAGAACGAAAACGAACTCGAGAGGAGCCAGCGGGTTTCGTTGGGGATGCGGATGACGGCGATGCGGCCGTCGGGGTTGGCGGTCACGGGGATGTCGCTGTCATTACCCCAGGCGTTGCGGACGTTCAATTGCAGGCGCCAGTCGATGTTATTGAAAACCTTCCGGCGGTAGCCCAACCAGAAATCACCGGCGAGTTCCTCTTGGCCATAGAACGGATTTGCGAGGTCGGGGAACTGGGTTTGCATGACGGGATTGTTGTCCGGGATCTGGCTCGTGCTGGTATAGAGCTTGTTGGTTGCGACGATTTTTTCCTTCAACGCCTGACCTGTGAGAAACGGCGCGCCGATGGCGATCTTGTCCTGCCAACGGACGGACGTGCCGACGCTCATCGCTTTCAAAATGGGATGCTGGAAGTCGCGGAGATCGTAGGTCGAAGTGAAGTTGGCGCGCCATTTTCGCTGCTCGGGCGAGACGGCGCCGTCGCGGGCGAGCGTGGCGGCGAGGGCGTTGCCGACGTTGCTGCCGAAGCGCGCGCCGGCGGTCTGGCGCTCGGGAAGCGCGGGGCCCTGGTCGATGCCGAGGAGATTTAATTTTACGAGATTGGCGTAGACGGCGTCGGCGACTTGCTTGGTCAACGGGGCCGAACCGCTGACGACGGTTTCCTGTTTCGCAACGTTGAAGGAGACCCGCCAGCGCTTGGTGACGTTGCCGACGAGTTCGGCCTCGAGGCCGCGGGCGTCGATGTCGCTCGTATCGGTGAGGCCGGCGATGCCGTCGGAGAGGACGGCGGTGCCGGCGGCGTTGAGGCGCATATTTTTCAACGTGCGCGTGGGCTCGGGGTGGAGCTGGAAGAGCGCGGCGTAAAGTTGCTGGTAGGAGCTGTAGCCGGCGGCGGTGACGCCGGGGATGGTGTTGAACGCGATGCCCTGCGTCTGAGCGGTGACATAGCGATCCATCATGAAGCTCGGATAATTGTAGACGCCGGTCGTCGCGCCCTGCGCACCATTGCTGCTATTGGTTTGAATGGTGTGAAATTCATTCACGCGGAGCGACACGCGGCGCTCGAAGAATTCGACGAGCACGCCGTATTCGCGCGTGGTGCCGGCGGGCGCGGGGATGATGGCACCGTTGAGATTGGAGCGGATGTTGACGGGGTTGAAGTTGCCGGAGGAGTTGAAAAAACCGCCGAGCTCGATGCCGAGCGGGAGTCGCTTAGTGAGGAAACGCGGCACGCGGCCCACGGTGCTCCACGTGAAGTTGCGGCCGCGTTCGTCGAGGTTGGGTTTCGAATCGAGGCGCAGGGCGGCGTTGTTGAGTGAGTCGTCGGGATTGCGGGTGTTGCCGAGGCTGGAATAGGTTTTCAGGTGGTCCCAGCGCCAGCCGACGACGCTCACGATATTGTTTTTAAAGAAGTCGCTCTTGAGGCTGAAGGACTGGGATTCGATGAGCTGGCGGCTCTTGGAATTACCGTTGAGGAAGCGCGAGACGGAGAGCGGTTCGGTGACCATCCTCTTGCCGGTGAAGTCGAAGAAGCTGACGTTGTAGGTGTCGCCGGTCTGCGGGACGCGCGCGTCGACGACATTGGTGATACGGACGTCGTTGAGGGAATTGGCGGCGAGCACGGAGGGTCCGAGGTATTGGAGGACGATGGGTGTGGTGCGGAAATTGCCGCTGTTGGTGGACTGAAACACATCGGTGTTGAGATTGCGCGTCGTGCTGGTCCAGCCGGTGGCGTAGTTGAAGGTGGCGGCGTCGTTGCGCTGGCGGGTGTGGAGGCCGGTGAAGATGTGGTTGCCGAGCGGGAGGCCGAAGAGTGTTTTTCCGCGGTCTTCGAAATCGAGACGGTAGAAAGCCGTGGCGCGAAACGCCTCGCGCAGGCCCATCGTGGTGCGATCCGTGATACCCTGTTGGTCGACGAAGGGGCGGCCGACATTGGGGTTGGGCTGGTCGTTGGAAAGATACTGGGCGACGTCGATCGCGATGCCGCCGCCGGGGGCCCCGCCGCCGTTGTCGCCGAAGGAGAAGGGCAGCAGGCGGGTGGAGCGCGTGCGTTGCTGGTCGTAGGCGAGCTCGATGCCGCCGCGGCCGCCGAAGAGCTCCTGCGTGAAGGCGAGGTTGCCGACTTGGAAAACCTGATCGATGTGGTTCAGGCCGCCGCTCAAGAGCCGGTTGCGGTAGTCGAAGATATCGGTGTTCTGCAGCGTTTGGGCGACGAAACCGGTGGGCACGATGCTGCCGCTGTAAAACGTGTCGATGGCATCGCGGCCGTTCGGATTTTGCGCGTAGCGGATGCGGCCCATGATGCCGGCGAGGTTGGCAAGCGCGGGATTCGTGGAGCTGGCGAAGCCGGCGCGCTGCTGTCCTGGGGTATCGAATACGACGGGGATCTGAATGAAGTAGGGCACGCCGATGCCGGGCGTGGCGGCGACGATGGCGGCGGCGTTGAGCCGGTTGTCGACTGTGACTTTGGGGCGATAGGAGTAAGTGGGTGAACCGGCGATGAGGCGCAGATCGATGCCGGTGCCGGGGATGGCGGCGATGGCGGGGTTGGGCGCCTGAAAGAAATTCAACATCGAGTTGACCGGCGGGATCACATTGACGGGATTCGACTGGCTGTCGCCCAACTCGCCCGAGGCGCGGACGGAGGATTTGCCAAACCACGTGGACTGCTTGCCGTCGCGGAGCACGACGGTGACTGCGCCGTAGGCTCGGCGTTTGCGATCAAAGGCGGGTTTTTGCTGGTAATTATTTTGCTCGTTGACCGTGGCGATGCGGAACGCGATGCGGCCTTTTTCGAGCACGCGATTGAGGTCGACCGTGCCGCGGTAGGAATTTTCAGAACCGTAGCGCGTGCCGATTTCGGTGCGGTTACGCTGGAGTTGCGGATGGATGATCGAGCCCTCGATCACGCCGGCGGGATTACCAATACCGAAGAGGAGGGAATTGGGGCCACGGCTGATGGTGACGCCGGAGGAGTTATACGAATCAAACGGAATGTCGGTGATAAAATAGTCGCGCGTGCTGGTGGCGGCGCCGATGCCACGGACGCGATTGTTGCCCTGGGGATTTTCGCGGCTGTCGGATTGGTCGGGCCGGCCCGACGCGGTTGCGCCGCCGGCGAAGTTGCCGGACACGCCGCCGATTTCGGTCGCGGTGGTGAGCGAGAGGAGTTCGCCGAGGTTAGTCGCGGCGGTATCGCGGAGAAACTCGGGCGTGACGATGCTGATGGCGGCGCCGACATCGCGGAGGGCGGTGTTGATGCGGGTGCCGGCGAGCGTGCTGGTGGCGGCGTAGCCGACATTGTCGTCCTCGCTGACGACGAAGGGATTGAGTTTCACCGCCTCTTCGGTGACCGGAGCAGACGGCGCAGCGGAGGGCGGCGGCGTGGTCTGGGCGAAGAGCGGAGCGGCCAAAGCGAGGAGCAAAGCCGCGCCGAGGCGGCGGGTGGAGTAGCAGGTCATCGGAAGATTCAAGAGGGTTGAGCGCGGGATGCAAAGTGGTTTCCGGACCTTAGGTGTGCGGGCCACCTGCGAGTGCGTGCGGGTACGGTGCCCGCGCTGCAGGGCCGGCGCGGGTGACCGATCAACGCCAAAACGCCACGCCGCGTCTTATTGCGGCGTGGCGTGGCGTGCGGTGGGACGGCTTCTCGCCGGCCGCGGTCCGGGCGGATCAGGCGAGGTCGACGCGGTCGGCGTTCATCACCTTGCTCCAGGCGGCCACGAAGTCGTGGACGAACTTGGGCTGCGCGTCGCTCTCGGCATAAACTTCGGCCAAGGCGCGCAGTTGCGAGTTCGAACCGAACACGAGGTCGACACGGGTGGCGGTCCATTTCACGTCGCCGGTGGCGCGGTCGCGGAGTTCAAACAGCTCCTCGGCCGGCGAGGTCGGCTTCACGACGTTGGCCATGTCGAGGAGGTTGACGAAGAAGTCGTTCGTGAGGGTCTCCGGGCGGCTGGTGAAGACACCGTGTTGGGACTTGCCGTGGTTGGCGTTGAGGACGCGCAGCCCGCCGATGAGCACAGTCATCTCCGGCGCGGTCAGCCCGAGGAGCTGAGCCTTGTCGACGAGGAGTTGTTCGGTGGGGAGGGTGTAGCGAGTCTTGAGGTAGTTGCGGAACCCGTCGGCGGTCGGTTCGAGCACGGCGAAGGACGCGATGTCGGTCTGTTCCGGCGAGGCGTCCATGCGGCCGGGCGTGAAGGGAACTGCGACCTCATGTCCGGCCTTCTTCGCGGCTTGTTCGACGGCGGCGCAACCGCCGAGGACGATCACGTCGGCGAGGGAAACCCGCTTGCCACCGGTGGCGCTGGCGTTGAACGCCTGCTGGATGCCAGTGAGGAGTTGGAGCACCTTAGCGAGCCGGGCGGGTTGGTTGGCCTCCCAGTCCTTCTGCGGTGCGAGGCGGATGCGAGCGCCGTTGGCGCCGCCGCGTTGGTCGGAGCCGCGGTAGGTGGAAGCCGAGGCCCAAGCCGTCGAGACGAGTTCGGAGAGGGCAAGCCCTGAGGCGAGGATCTGGGTCTTGAGACTGGCGAGGTCGTGCGCGTCGACCAGCGGGTGGTTGCATGCGGGAATCGGGTCCTGCCAGAGGAGCTCTTCGGCCGGAACGTCCGCGCCGAGGTAGCGGCTCTTCGGGCCCATGTCGCGATGGGTGAGCTTGAACCAGGCGCGGGCGAAGGCGTCGGCGAATTGGTCCGGGTTCGCGAGGAAGCGCCGGGAGATCTTCTCGTAGGCGGGGTCCGCGCGCAGGGCGATGTCCGTGGTGAGCATCGTCGGGCGGTGCTGCTTCGACGCATCAAACGCATCCGGCACGGTGGCGTCCGCGTTTTTGGCGACCCACTGGTGCGCGCCAGCGGGACTCTTCATGAGTTCCCATTCGTAGCGGAGGAGGTTCTCGAAATAGTTATTGCTCCACTGGGTGGGCGTGGTCGTCCAGATAACTTCGATACCGCTGGTGATCGTGTGCGCACCTTTGCCGCTGCCGTAGCTATTCGTCCACCCGAGACCCTGCTCGGCGAGGCCGGCGGCCTCGGGTTCGGGACCGACGTGGGTTTCGGGGGCCGCGCCATGGGTCTTGCCGAAGGTGTGGCCACCGGCAATGAGGGCGACGGTCTCCTCGTCGTTCATCGCCATGCGTGCGAAGGTTTCACGAATGTCCCTCGCCGAGGCGAGCGGGTCGGGGTGGCCGTTCGGCCCCTGGGGGTTGACGTAGATCAGGCCCATCTGCACGGCGGCGAGTGGTTTTTCGAGGTCGCGATCACCGGTGTAGCGCTTGTCGCCCAGCCAGGTGTCCTCAGATCCCCAATACACGTCCTCCTCCGGCTCCCAGACGTCGGCCCGACCGCCGCCGAAGCCGAAGGTTTTGAAGCCCATCGACTCAAGTGCGCAATTGCCGGTGAGAATCATCAGGTCGGCCCAAGAGATTTTCTTGCCGTATTTTTGTTTGATCGGCCACAGGAGGCGGCGGGC
>CAMCHO010000052.1 GCA_945874455.1 Opitutus sp. GAS368
ACGGCCAACGCCGCGGTTCCAAAATCGTCATCGAACTGAAAGACGACTGCGCCGACTACGCCTCCGACTGGAAGATCAAGGAAATCGTCGAACGTTACAGCGCCTTCGTCTCGTTCCCCATCAATCTCAACGGCAAGCGCGTCAACACCGTTCAAGCCCTCTGGCTGCGTTCGAAAAACGAAATCAAAGACGAGGACTACACCGAGTTCTACAAATTCCAGTCCCACGCCCACGACGACCCGCGCCTCCGCCTCCACTTCAGCGCCGACGCCCCGCTCTCAATCAACGCCCTCCTCTTCGTCCCCAAGGATAACAGCGAAAAGCTCGGCTTCTCCCGCCTCGAAGCCTCCGTCGCTCTCTACTGCCGCAAAGTTCTCATCGACTCAAAACCCAAGGACCTGCTCCCCGAGTGGCTGCGTTTCCTCAAGGGCGTCGTCGATAGCGAGGATCTCCCGCTCAACATCTCGCGCGAGACCATGCAGGACAAAGCCCTCATCGCGAAACTGAACACAGTTATCACGAAACGCTTGCTCAAATTCCTCGAGGAGGAAGCCAAGAATCGCGTCGATGCCTACAACGAGTTCTACGCCGAATTCGGCATCTTCCTCAAAGAGGGCGCCGCGATGGACTACACCCATAAGGATTCTCTCGTAAAGCTCCTCCGTTTCGAATCCTCGCTCACCGAGAAGGGTAAGACCACCAGCCTCGCCGACTACGTCTCACGCATGGGCAGCGAGCAAAAAGAAATCTACTACCTCGTCGGCCCCAACCGCGCCGCCCTCGAAAGCGGTCCCTATCTCGAGGGCTTCAAGGCCCGCAACCTCGAGGTGGTCTTCTGCTACGAGCCCGTCGACGAATACGTTATGGGCAACGTCCGCGAATTCGACAGCAAGAAGCTCACCGCCGCCGATCACGCCGACGTCAAGCTGTCCGACATTCCCAAGCCCGAGGGCGCGCTCAGCGAAGACGACACGAAGAAGCTCACCTCTTTTCTCAAAGAATCCCTCGGCGCCCGCGTCGAAGAAGTGAAGGCCAGCGACCGGCTCGTCGATTCGCCCGCCCTGGCCGTCAACGCCGACAAATTCATGTCTCCCCAAATGCGGCGCATGATGAAGGCCATGAAAAAAGACGGCGCCGACGAGCCCGTCAAAGTGAACCTCGAGATCAATCCGCGCTCCGCCGTCATGAAGCGTCTCTTCGAGACCCACACCACCACCCCCGATCGCGCCAAGCTCGTCGCCGAGCAAATCCTCGACAACGCCCTGATCTCCGCCGGCCTGCTCGACGACGCAAACCCCATGGTCGCCCGTCTCTACAAGCTCCTCGAGACCGCCTGAGTTTAGAAATCATTTCACATCTCAACTCCTTGGTTTATATATCTATGGCTCACTAGCCATACTTTTTCATTGCAGTATGGCTATCGAGCCATACTCATGTGGTCATCATGAAAATGACCATGCACATCGACGAGGATGTCTTGGACCGGGTGATGAAGATCACGGGAGCCAAGACCAAGACCGAGGCGGTTGAGATCGCCCTGAACGAGATGGCGCGCCGCCACAAAATGAAGGAGCTCTTCTCGGCCGGTCTCGGTCTGACCCCCGAGGAGTTGAAGAACTCCTTCGACCCCGCCTCCTACCCGGAGGAGCCCCAGCCCGTGATCCTGGTCGCCGAAGCTCAGGCACCCTATGGCCGACCTGATCCTGCCCGATAGTAACATCTACATCGGGGCGGCCCGAGCCGGTCGCGATCCTTTCCGTGAATTCGCGGAGGGGATCGACGACCGTGACTGGGAGTTCGCGACGTGCGGCATGATCGTGCTCGAGGTGTGCCGCGGTCAACGCGACCCGAACCTCCTCGCGCGCTACCGCGAGCGCTTCGCCGTGATGATCTTCATCCCCACGACGCAACAAATCTGGGACCGCGCCGCCCAACTCGCTTGGTCCCTCGACCGCCAAGGCCGGGTCTTGCCCGCACAGGATATTCTCATCGCCGCCCACGCTCTCCAAGCCGGTGCGACCGTCCTCACGCTCGACGCCCATTTCCAATCAATCCCCGGCCTGCGCGTGATCGACCGTCTCAGCTAGTCCTGCGCCGCACGCACTATTTCTTCCGTCTGGCGCGGAGGTTTTGCCTTGGCCCTCGGAGCACGGTTTCCTTGTGTCATAAAATGCGTACTCACCGCCGGCTCTTCGCCACGTTAATCCTCCCGATACTCGGCCTCAAAGCGCAGACATCCGTCGACCAAGGGGCCACGCGTCTCTTCCGCTTCCCCGCCACCAACGGCCCGGCCATCGTCTTCTCCTACGCCGGCCAACTTTACACCGTCGCCGCCGACGGCGGCACAGCCCGTCGGCTCACCGATGGCCCCGGCTACGCGATTTTCCCGCGCTTCTCCGCCGACGGAACGCAACTCGCGTTTACGGCACAATACGACGGCAATACCGAGGTCTACGTCATGCCCGCCACCGGCGGCGCCCCGAAACGCCTCACGACTTCCGCCACGCTCGACCGCGATGACCTCGCCGACCGCATGGGCCCGAACAACATCGTGTTCGGCTGGCGCAACACCACGCCCGAGGTCGTCTTCCGCTCCCGCGCTCGCTCGTTCAACCCTTTCATCGGTCAACTCAACACCGTCGGCCTCGACGGCGACGTGCCCAGTCAACTTCCGGTCCCACGTGGCGGTTTCGTCTCCTATTCGCCCGACGATACCAAGATCGCCTACAACCGAATCTTCCGCGAATTCCGCACGTGGAAACAATATCGCGGCGGCATGGCTGACGACATTTGGGTCTTCGACCTTAAGTCCGGCTCGCTCGAAAACATCACCAACAATCCCGCACAGGACCTGTTCCCGATGTGGGCATCCAACGGAAAAATCTACTTTGTCTCCGAACGCACACCGCGCGCGAACCTCTTTAGTTACACCCTCGCCACCAAGCAGACCAAACAGCTCACGTCGTTCACCGATTTCGATATCAAGTTTCCCTCGCTCGGTGGAAAAACCATCGTCTTCGAGCAAGCCGGCCAGATCTGGAAATTCGATCTCGCCACGGAGAAGTCCGCCGCTGTTCCGATCACCGTGCGCGAGGACCATGCCGGCACCCGCCTCACCGTAACCAACATTGCCCGCTCCGTCGCCGGCATCAGCCCGTCGCCCGATGGCCAACGCGTGACCGTCATCGCTCGCGGCGATGTCTTCACCGTCCCCGCCAAAGACGGCCCCACTCGCAACCTAACGCAGTCGCAGGGCGTGCATGACCGCGCCGCCTCCTGGTCGCCCGACGGCAAATGGATCGCTTATCTCTCCGACGCCACCGGCGAGTTCGAACTCTACGTCCGCCCGCAGGACGGCAAAGGCACCGCCACTCAACTTACCTCCAACAACGACACCTACCCCTTCTCGCCGGCTTGGTCGCCCGATTCGAAAAAGATTCTTTGGAGCGATCGCAAGCAACGTCTCCGCTACATCGACATCGAGTCCAAGGCCGTCACGACCGTCGCCGAGAATCCTGACGCGCCGATCACCCAATCCGCCTGGGCCCCCGATTCTAACTGGATCACCTACGTCAAATCGGAGCGCGGCACGCTCGCCAAGATTCAACTCTACGGCCTCGCCGATCAGCAGACGCTCAGCGTCACGGACGGCTCGTATGCCTCCACCGCCCCGAGCTTCAGTGAAGACGGCAAATGGCTCCTCTTCGCCTCCGCGCGCGACTTCCGCCCAATCTACTCCGATACCGAGTGGAACCACGCCTACCTCGACATGGAGCGCGTCTACCTCGTCGCCCTCGCCAAGGACACTCCCTCGCCCTTCGCCCCAAAGAGCGACGAGGTCGCCATCGCCAAAGATGAGGAAAAGAAATCCACCGAAACCCCGACGGAAAAAGCCGACGCGATGAAATCCACGGAGAAACCCGTCGCCGCCGCGAAGAAACCCGCCGCCGTCACCGTCAAGGTCGACGCCGACGGGCTCTCCGGACGAGTCATCAGTCTCCCCATCGCTCCGTCCAATTACGGTTCGATCTCCATGATCGGAGAAAAAATCTATTATCGTCGCGCTCCCGGCGGCCCGCAGGGCGGCGGAGGCGGAGGCGAGGGTTTCGGCGGTGGTGGCACGTCCCGCTCCACCGTCGCGCTCTACGACCTCAAAACCAAAAAAGAAACCGAGTTGGGAAATTTCGACGGCTTCCAAATTACCGCCAACGCCAAGAAAATGCTCATCCGCGCCGGCCGCGATTACTCGCTCATCGACCTCCCGACCGCGAAAGTCGACCTTAAGCCCGACGCCAAGATCGACCTCTCTGCGCTCGAAGTTCAGCTCGACCGCCCCGCCGAGTGGAAACAAATCTTCGACGAGAGCTGGCGCCAGATGCGCGACTTTTTCTACGCGCCCGATATGCACGGCGTCGATTGGCCCGCCCAGCGCAGCAAATATTCGGCTCTCCTGCCCTCCGTCGCGACGCGCAACGATCTCACCTATCTCATCGGCGAGATGATCTCCGAGCTACACATCGGCCACGCCTACGTTGGCGGCGGTGATCGCGTCGAGGCCGCGCGCATCAAGACCGGCCTCCTCGGCGCCGAGCTCTCCCGCGACCCCGCGAGCCGCGCTTACCGCATTGAAAAAATCCTCCCGGGCGAAAACTGGCAGACGAAAACGCGTTCTCCTCTCACCGAACTCGGGGTCAACGTCAGTGCCGGCGACTTCATTCTCGCCGTCAACGGCCGCCCCGTGCGCGACCTCGCCAACATCTACGCCGCTTTTGTCGGCACCGTCGGCAAACAAGTCGTGCTCCGCGTGAATTCCAAGCCCACCGACGAAGGCGCACGCGACGTCACCGTCGTCCCCATCGCCGACGAATCCTCACTCTACTACGAGCAGTTCGTCGCCACTAACATCGCTTACGTCAGTAAAAAGACCGACGCCAAAGTCGGTTACCTCCACATCCCCGATATGGGTCCCGAAGGCTTGAATGAGTTCGTTCGTCGCTTCTATCCACAGCTTAACAAACAGGCGCTGATCGTCGACGTGCGCGGCAACGGTGGCGGCAACGTCTCGCCCATGATCATCGAACGCCTCCACCGCGAACTCACCTTGATCAACCTCCGCCGCGGCGGCACACCCAACGCCAATCCCGGCGGCCAACTCGTCGGTCCGAAAGTCACGCTCCTCAACGAATACTCCGCTTCCGACGGCGATTTGTTCCCTTACCGCTTCCGCGAAGCCGGCCTCGGCAAACTCGTCGGCAAACGCTCCTGGGGCGGCGTCGTCGGCATCTCCGGTTCGCTGCCGTTCACCGATGGTGGATCGCTCAACAAACCCGAATTCGCGCCCTACTCAAAAGACGGCAAGCACTGGATCATCGAAGGCCACGGCGTCGAGCCCGACATCGTCGTCGACAACGACCCTGCCCGCGAGTTTCGCGGCGAGGACCAACAGCTCGACAAAGGCATCGAGGTCATCCTCGAAGAACTCAAGACCAAGGGCCAAACGCTGCCGCCTCCACCGCCCTATCCGAACAAGCGCTAGCCTGGCGAGCCGCCACGGCGACGGGTTCATCCCTTCCTGCCGATCGTCATAGGTTCGCAGCCCGCTTCTCAAAAAGCATCACTCGAGCGCCAGCAGGAGTCCGCTCTCACTCTGCGGGCCCTCGCCACCGCCCGTCGGCGATCATGTCTCCGTGAGCCAGCCGCATATTGCCCTCAATTGCCTGCGGACTCATCTCGGGCATTGACGCGGATTTTTCCTGATCGTTTCCTCACCCCTATGCCTGCCACCGAGAACATCGATCCTAGGGCCAAGTATAAGCGCGTCATCCTGAAGCTTTCGGGTGAAGTCCTCCGCGGGGGAAAATCCGGCGACGCCATCGATGGCCCGACCCTCGAAAGGGTCTGCGCCCAAGTGAAGGAAATCCACGATCTCGGCGTCCAAGTCTGCGTCGTCATCGGTGGCGGTAATATTTTCCGCGGTCTCGCGGGTGAGCAGCGCGGCGTCGACCGCACGACCGGTGACTACATGGGCATGCTCGCGACCGTCATCAACGGCCTCGCCCTCATGGACCGCCTCGAAAAACTCGGCGTCAATACCCGCGTGCAGTCCGCGATCCCGATGAATCAGATCGCCGAGCCGTTCATTCTCCGCCGCGCCGTCCGCCACCTCGAAAAAGGCCGCGTCGTCATCTTCGTCGCCGGCACCGGCAACCCCTACTTCTCCACGGACACCACCGCCGCTCTCCGCGCGAGCGAGATGCATGCCGACATCATTCTCAAGGCCACCAAGGTCGACGGCATCTACGACAAGGACCCGAAGAAATATCCCGACGCCGTCAAATACGACACGCTGACCTTCATCGAGGCCCTCAAACAACGCCTGAACGTCATGGACTCCACCGCGTTCTCCCTCTGCTTGGACAACAATGTCCCCATCCTCGTGTTCGACCTCAACGACGAGCACGCGATCCGCAAAGCCATCCTCGGCGAAAAAATCGGCACGCTGGTGAAGAACTGATTTCAACCGCCCCACCGATTCCGGCCTTCAATCGAAATTCTAAAATCCCAAATCGAAACTCCATGTCCCACCCGATCCTCAACGACGCTCAGGCCAAGATGAAAAAAGCCGTGGACCACACCCTCCACGAATTCAGCTCCATCCACACCGGTAAGGCCACGCCGGCGATGATTGAGGGCGTCATGGTCGACGCCTACGGCTCGATGACGCCGCTCAAACAATGCGCCGCCATCTCCACGCCTGACGCCCGCCTCCTCCAAATCCAGCCGTGGGATACGTCTTTGACCAAAGCAATCCTCAAGGGCATCCAAGAAGCCAACCTCGGCTTTAACCCAATCCCCGACGGCAAAGTCATCCGCATTCCACTCCCCGAGATGAGCCGCGAGCGCCGCCAAGATTTCGTCAAGACCGCCCACCGGCTCGCCGAGGAAGGCCGCGTCCACGTCCGCAATGTCCGCCGCGACGCCATCGAAACGTCCAAAAAAGCCAAACTCCCCGAAGATGAATCGAAGCGTCTCGAAAAAGACATTCAGGCCGCCACCGACGCCGCGATCAAAAGCATCGGCGAGCACTTGGCGCACAAAGAAAAAGACCTCCTCACGGTCTAATCTCCGTCCTGGCGGAGCCTGCTGGCAGGCGATCTCAACGCCTGCGTTCGCTCCGTCCTCTGGGCTCTCCCAGCACCCTCCGTGTCCTCTGTGACCAAGCTCATCGCATCCGCCCCCCCCGCGCCCCAACGCGTCGTCGTCAAACTCGGCACCGGTGTCCTCACCACCGGTATTGGCCAGCTCGATACCGCGCGCATCGCCGCCGTCTGCGCTGAGATCGCCTCGCTCCGTGCCCGGGGCACGGAAATCATCGTCGTCTCCTCCGGTGCCGTCGGCCTCGGCATGGGTTCGCTCGGTCTCCTCAAAAAACCGAAACAAATCGCCAAGAAACAAGCCTGCGCCGCCATCGGCCAATCTCGTCTCATGCAGACGTGGCAGGCTGGCTTCGCCCCCCACGGCCTCACCGTCGCCCAAGTTCTCCTCACCCACGACGATCTCCGCGTGCGCTCCCGCTACCTCGGCGTGAAGGAAACCCTGCGCCAACTCATCGCCTACGGCACGATCCCGATCATCAACGAAAACGACACGGTGAGCGCCGCCGAAATCAAGTTCGGCGACAACGACACGCTCTCCGCCATGGTCGCCAGCCTCGTCGAGGCCCAGCACCTCGTGATCCTTTCCACGGCACCCGGCCTCATCGACATGAAAGGCACGAAACAAATCCTGCCCGTCGTCGAACGTATCACGCCCGAGATCGAAGCCATGGCCGGCGGCACCACCGACGAGACCGCCACCGGCGGCATGATCTCGAAAATCACTGCCGCCAAACTCGCCACGAAAGGCGGCTGCGGTGTCTTCATCGCCAGCGGCAGTGAACCCAACATCCTCTCTCGGCTCTTCGCCGGTCGCGGCCCCGGCACGTTCTTCGTCCCCAGCGGCCTGCCGATGGAATCGAAAAAACGCTGGCTCGCCTATTTCCAGCGCCCCGCCGGCACGATCACGATTAACGAACGCGCGGTCCCCATTTTGCGCGACCACGGCCGCAGCCTCCTCGCCGTCGGCGTCACCGGATCATCCGGCGAATTCGCCGCCGGTGATATCGTCAACATCGCCGGACCCGACGGCACCGTGTTCGCCCGCGGCAAATCCACCTTCGCCACCGAGGAAATCCCCGCCATCGCCGAGCAACAGAGCGCCGCCGTCGCCGCCCTCTACCCCGCGCGCAAACGCCTCGAAGTCGTCCACCGCAACGACCTCGTGCTGCTCTGAAGGTAGCGCAACTGCGGCTTTCGACCGTGGGGCGTTGCAGCCGGCGCTCCGCGAGGATGAGTGCGGGGACCGCGCCGGTGCACTGCGGCGAGTAGTGCGACCGCTGGCTGCGCGGCTGCAAGCCCGCCAACCCGAGTGCGGCGCAGCGCTCCAGATGTTTGTAGCCGGTCTTGCGACTGCTGCCGAACTGTTCGCACCGCTCGGTCACGGTAAAGCGCCCGCTACGGGCGAGTGCAACGAATCGATTGATCTCTTCCACAAGGTTACGTTGGTCCAGGGCGTCGCCCTAGGTGCAACCTATCTCCCCGGATTAAGTGTCACCTATCTCGCCGGATCGAACCGTGTCAGTCAGTATGTGCGGCGGTTCCGACTGCGTGGCGGAGCGAATGCGGCGTCGTTCAAGGCAGAATCAAGAGTCAATACGTGACCCCTTGGCTATTTCGCAAGGCAGCGGTGTCAAGAGTCAATACGTGACCCCGTTGGCTATTCAGCGGAAAGGCGTGCCCTCGAAGCTGCTCTATTTTCCCGACGAAGGGCACTGGGTGCTGAAGCCGCAGAACAGCGAGCGGTGGCACACGACGGTGTTCGAGTGGCTCGCGGGGTATTTGAAGAAGTAGGTGAAAAAGCGGAGAGCTGAGAGTTGAGTGCTGAGCGACCGGAAGCCGAATATTTCCTGAGTTTGACCGGGCGGCCGGAGAAAATGCTTTACTCGTCCGCGGGCGGCGGCTCATAGCACTCGCCCGTGCCCCCGCAAGATCCCGAGACCGCCCGCTGGCTCGCCGAGCAGGTGCAGCCCCACGAACCGATGTTGCGCGCGTGGCTGCACAGCCGGTTTCCGCAGCTCACCGATGCGGACGACATCGTGCAGGACGCCTACGCGCGGCTCATCGCGGCGCGCGGCAAACGCGAGGTGCGCCTGCCCAAGGCGTTTTTCTTCGCGACGGCGCGCAACCTCGCGCTCGATTTTTTCCGCCGCCGGCGCATCACGCACGCGGAACCTTTAGGGGGTTGGGACGAGTTGTGCGTCTTGGAGGCGGGCGAAGACGTCGCGGAGACCGTCGCCCGCAATCAGGAAATCGAACTTATGACCCAGGCCATCCACGCTTTGCCCGACCGTTGCCGTCAGGTGATGACGCTGCGCAATGTCTACGGCCTGCCGCAGAAGGAAATCGCGGCGCAACTCGGCATCTCCGTCCGCACGGTCGAGGCGCAGGTGACCATCGGGATCAGGCGCTGCACGGAATTCGTGCGCCGTCGCTGCTCGGGCTGAATCCGCCGTGGACCTTCGCTCCTCCAGTCCGGGTCGCGTGGCCGAGATCGCACACCGCGCCGCCGCGTGGCTCGCGAAACGCGACCGCGGGCTCACGGCGACGGAGCAGGATGAGCTGTTGCTATGGTTGGCCGAGGACCCGCGCCACGGCGAGTGGTTCGCACGGCATCAACAGACCGTCAATGGGCTGAAAGTTCTCGCGCAATGGCGGCCCGAGCACGGGGCTTGGCCAAATCCTGATTTGCTGGCGCAGCGGCGGGCGCGGCGAACGTGGTGCGGGTGGGGCGCGGGTGGTCTCGCGGCGGCGGCGAGCCTTGCGCTCGCGTTCAGCTTGTGGCGAGGGACCGACGCACCGGGGGGGAGAAAACTCCCGGAGGCGGCACCCCTGGCGGCCGAAATCGTGCCGGTGCTCCGGCGGCTGCTGGAAGACGGTTCGACCATCGATTTGAACCGCGGCGCGGAGGTCGAAGTGCGGTTCACCGCCGAGGAGCGGCTGGTGCGGCTGGTGCGGGGCGAGGCGCATTTCACCGTCGCGAAAAATTCTCTGCGGCCGTTCGTCGTCGAGGCGAATCGCGTGCGCGTGCGGGCCGTCGGCACGGCGTTCGATGTCAAGTTACAGACCGAGGCGGTCGAGGTGGTCGTTACCGAGGGTCGCGTGCGCGTCGATCCGCCGCCCACGGCGCCGACCGCCGTTGGAGTGGACGCGGCGCCCGCGCCGGAATCCGCTCTGGTGGCCGTCGGCGAGCGCGCGGTGGTCTCGCTCGTCGCACCGCATGCGGTGGCGCACGTCACCCCGGTCGCGCCGGAGGAATTGGTGCGGTTGCTCGCCTGGCAGCCGCGGCAACTCGAGTTTGCCGATGCGCCGCTCGCGCAGGTCGTGGCGGAATTCAATCGCGACAATCGCGTGAAGCTCGTCGTGGCCGATCCGATTCTCGCCGCGCTGCCCATCGGCGCGACGCTGCGCTCGGACAACGTCGAGGGTTTTGTGCGCCTCCTGGAGACGAGCTTTCAGGTGGCGGTCGAGCGCCGCGCCGACGGCGTGATCGTGTTGCGCCGGTCGGCGGCGGCGGGCGCGCCGCGTTGAGGGGCGGACCTCGTCGGACGACGACGCAAAGAATTCCGACGATTTTGTTACGGGGTTCGGCGCTGGAACGCGTCTTGGTAGCAGCTCAACCCCATTCCATGACAAGTCCCCGCCCGTTTTTTCCATTCACCGCCCTCTCCGCCGTCCGCTTTGCGCTGGGCGGCCGGCTGTGGTTGGCAATTTTTTCCCTGCTTCTTGCGCTGCCGGTGCGCGCCGCCGAGGCCAGAAGGACCTTCGACGTCCCGGCGGGAGACGCGAGCGAGACGCTGAAACGGTTCGCGCAGCAGGCGGGCCACCAGGTTGTCTATCCGACGAACGAGGTGCGCGGTGTGCGCACGGCGGCGGTGCAAGGTGAGTTCACTGTGCAAGACGGTATCGGCCGGCTGCTCGCGGGCACGGAGCTGCGCGTGACCTTCGACGAGCGGAGCGGCACGTTTGCCGTGGCGAGGGCCCCCGGCCCAAACGTCCCGGCGGCGGCGCCAGCTCCGGCGACCGCCGTGCGCGCTAGTGGCGCGGGCACGCTGGTGGGGCGCGTGCTCAATCTCACGAGCAAGAGCTATCTCACCAACGCACGCATCACCGTCGATGGCACGACGCTGGAAGCGTTCACCGACGAGTCGGGCGAATTTCGCCTCGCGGGCGTGCCGGCGGGCGAGGTGAGCGTGCGGGTGTTTTTCACCGGCCTCGCGCCGCAAACGGTGCGGGTCGCGGTGTCCGCCGGCGAGACGGTGCGCCGCGATTTCGAACTTGATCGCACGCCGCGCGCGGGCGAAGACAAGGTTGTGGCGCTTGGAGAATTTGTTGTGGCCGAGGCGCGCGAGACGAACGCCGCGGCCATCGCGATCAACGAGCAGCGCTTCGCGGGCAACATCAAGAGTGTCGTCTCCGGCGACGAGTATGGCGACATCGGCGAGGGTAACGTCGGCGCATTTCTGAAATTCGTGCCCGGGGTGACGATCGACATGGCGGGCTTTCAACCGAATACCGTTTCCGTGCGCGGGGTGCCGGCGAACAACACGCCGCTCACCGTCGACGGTAATCCGATCGCCTCCGCGGCCACGAGCGGCACGAACCGCAATTTCGAACTCGTCGGCCTCTCGATGAACAACATCGCGCGCGTCGAGGTGAGCAAGACTCCCACGCCCGACATGGCGGCGAACTCCCTCGGCGGCGCCGTCAACGTGATCAGCAAAAGCGCCTTCGAGCTGGCGCGCCCGCAGTTCAGCTACCACGTGTTCGAATCGGCCAATGGCCTGTATCTCGCGCTCGGCGAGAAGTCCGGTCCGGGCAAGGGCACGACCGGCTGGCGCATCCGGCCGGGCATGGACTTTTCCTCCATCGTGCCCGTGTCGAAGACGTTTGGGTTCACGTTTAACGGCACATATTTTTCGCGCTTCCAGCAGTCCTACTCGTCGCAGCCCACGTGGTCGCCCATCGCGACGAACAACGCGGCCGGCACCGCGGCGAGCCCCGCGTTGCTCAGCTACCGGCTGCCGAGCGCGCCCGCGATTTTGTCCCGCGAATCGTTCAGTGTGACCGCCGATTGGAAGTTCACGCCGCGCGATGTGCTCTCGGTCGGCGCTTCGTATTCGGGCACGAACCAGTTCACCGACATCGTTGATCAGACGTGGACGGTCGGCACGGTGGCGGCCTACGGGCCGGACTTCACGCGCGGCAACGCCGGCGCGGGCTCCGTGGCCTACTCGACGCAGTCGCGCCGCAAGGCAGGGGCGACGATTTTCACCCACGCCAAGTGGCGCCACACCGGTCCCGTCTGGAAGCTCGACGCGGGCGGGGCGTATTCCACTTCGACCGTGCACTACCGCGATGTGGACGAGGGATTTTTCGAGCAGGCCGCCTACTCGCTTCGGTCTGTCACCGTGAATCTCGCTGGCATCAACGCGATCCGCCCCACGACGATGACCGCCGCGACGACCGCCGGCGTGCCGGTAGACGGCACGAATATTAACAACGCCACGATCGGCAGCGCGCGCAGCAACCAAGCCGACGTGCTCGCGGTTGTCGGCAGTTTCAACGTGAACGCGCGGCGCGATTTCGACGTCGGTATTCCGCTCACGCTTAAGGCCGGCCTCGATCTGCGCCGCGAAGATCGCGACATGCGCAATCCCCAGTTGTCCCGGAATTTCGTCGGCCCCGACAAAGTCGCCAACACCGCCGACGATGTCGTCGGTCGCTATGACCTCGAATCCACGGGCTACTCCGGCCAGCACATGGCGTGGGGCCTTGAGCCACGCCGCTGGCAGAGCACCGCGAAACTCTGGTCGCTCTACCAGCAGCATCCGGAATATTTCGTGTTGAACGACACCTCGGCGATCAGCACGAGCGCCAACAATTCGCGCAAGATTACCGAAACCGTGTCCGCGGGCTACCTCCGCGCCGATGCACGGCTGTTCCAAAACCGCCTCTGGCTCGTCGGCGGCGCGCGCTACGAGCGCACCGACGACGATGGCTACGGCGTGCTCAACGATCTCCGGGCGACCTATCAGCAAGACGCGGCGGGCAACCTGATTCTCGTCAACGGTCGGCCCGTGCGCGTGACGTCCGACGCCGTCGCGCTCGCGCGGCTGCAATACAAGGACCGTGGTTCCCACTCCAAGCGCCACTACGGCGATTGGTATCCGAGCTTCAATGCGACGATCAACCTGCGCGAAAATCTCATCGCGCGGTTCGCCTACGCGAAGACGCTGGGCCGGCCGAACTTCGTGCAGATTATTCCCGGCACGACGGTGAGTGATCCGACTGCGGCGACGCGCACTGTGACGGTCAACAACACGGGCCTCACGCCGTGGACGGCCGACAACTGGGACGTGACACTCGAATACTACCCGAACAAGGGCGGGCTGTTTTCGGTCGGCGCGTTTCGGAAGGACATCGCGGATTTCTTTGGTAGCGTGACGACGATCGCGACGGCCGAATTGCTCGAGCAATACGGGCTGAGCGACGACTATGTCGGCTACAACCTCGTGTCGCAGTTCAACGTGGGCGATGCACGTGTGACCGGGTTGGAATACGCGTGGCGGCAGCGGTTGGAGTTTCTGCCGAACTGGGCGCGGGGCGTCGGCGTGTTTTTCAACGGCACGGAGATGCAGCTCAGCGGGGCGACGACCGCGGATTTCAGCGGTTTCACGGACCGTACGATCAACTGGGGGGTGAGCCTCGACCGCCCGCGCTTCAGCACGAAGCTCAACTGGAACTACACCGGCCCGCGTCGGCAAAATGCCGTCGTCGGCGCCAACGTGCCCGCGGGCACCTACACGTATTTAAAATCACGGCTCCAGATCGACGTGAACGTCGAGTGGCGCCTCTCGCGCCGCCTCGGCGTTTACGCGACGGTCCGCAATCTCACCAATATGTCGAACGTGACGGAGGCCTACGCGCCCAACACGCCGGCGTATGCGCGCACGCGGCAGATCGATCTCTTCGGTGCGGCCTACACGTTCGGCCTCAAGGGGAGTTTCTAAATGAATCGTCGCGATTTCGTCGGGACGCTCGTCGGTGGCGCGGCGCTCGGAGCGATGGCGCCTTCGCTGCGGGCGGCTGCGGCACCGATCCGCCCGCGCATCCTGCTGCGTGAGGCGCTCCAATACGAAAACATCGGTGATGTCGGCCGCGTGCCCGGCACGATCCGGCTCCTCTACCGCCACCTGCCCGGCGCCGAGGTTACGCTCTGGCCGTGGAGCCTCCACGAGCGCGAGCGGGAGATGCTGGGCAAAGCCTTCCCGCAGCTCCGCATCGTCGAGGGAGTCGTCGATGCGAGCGGTCGCGCGTCCACGCCTGCCCTGGCCGAGGCGTGGACGCAGGCCGAGTTCTTCCTCTCGCCGACGAAGAACGCGCGTAGCTACACGGAGTGGGCCGCGACCGGCCGGCCGTTCGGGTTGTTTGGCGCATCGTTCGATCCGATCACGGACCGGCGATCGCGGCCGGCCGGCCTCACGTTGCGCGAGCTGCGCGCGGAGATCGAGCGGCTGCCGCGGGGCGAGTTCGAGAAGAAGTTTGGCCCGCGGGCGTTTTACGAACGGGCGGCCTTCATCTGCCCGCGCGACACGCTCGGGTTGCGCTTTCTCCAGCGCGAAGAGCTCAAACCCCGTGTGCTGGAGTTTGGGCCGGAGGGTTGCTTCGCGCTCGATCTGCGTGACGAGGCTCGCGCGGCGGATTGGCGCAAGCGCCACGGCCTCGCGGAGGAAGACTATATCTGTGTGGTCCCGCGGCTGCGTTACACGCCGTATTACCGGATGAAGCATCTGCCGCGGAGCGCCGGCGATTACGAGATCGACGCCTTGAACAACGCCTCTGCCGCACAAGATCACGCGGCGCTGCGCGAGGTGATCGTGCGCTGGGTCCGGCAGACCGGCGCGCGCGTCGTCGCCTGCCCGGAGATGACCTACCAAATTGCCACGGCGAAGGAGCAGTTGATCGATCCGCTGCCGGATGATGTGAAGAAACGCGTGGTGTGGCGCGACACCTTCTGGCTGCCCGACGAGGCGGCAGCACTTTATGCGAAAGCCCGCGCGGTGATCAGCGCGGAATGCCATTCGCCGATCATCGCGCTCGCCGCGGGCACGCCAATCCTGCACGTCCGCAATCCGGTCGATACAATCAAGGGGCAGATGTTTGCCGACATCGGGCTGGGCGACTGGTTGTTCGAATCGACGGAGGCGACTGCGGATCAGCTCTGGGCGACGCTCCGGGCGATCCACGACGATCTCCCGCGCGCCCGCGCCCGCGTGCGCGAGTCGATGGCGCGCGTCGCGACGCTGCAGGAAGGCATGGTCCGCGCCGTCGGCCGCGCGCTCGCGAAATGACTTCCCGCATGAAACTCCAACCCGCGCTCCTGGCCCTCCTCGCCGCCGCGCTCGCGGCCGTGCCGCTCGCCGCCCAATCCGTCCCGCCGGCTTCGTCCGCCTCCGCGCGGAGCGACGGTGTCGTCGAGTTGAGCCCCTTCGTCGTCCGCAACGATCAGGATGTGGGCTATCTCGCCGCCAACACCCTCGCGGGCAGCCGGCTCAACACTGCGCTCAAGGACACGCCCGCCTCGATCTCCGTTTTCACGTCCGAGTTCATGTCGGACCTGGGCGCGTTCGCGCTCTCCGACGTCGTGCGCTACGCGGTCAACGTCGAGTTCCAGCTCGACGATGATCGCGCGGCGAATCCCAACGGTAACGAGACGGTGAGCGGCTACCAGAGCTATCGCATCCGCGGTCTGCGGGCCTCGGTCGCGCAGAACTATTTTCGCTGGAGCCTGCCGATCGAGACCGGGATCGTGGAGCGCGTGGAGGATTCGCGCGGGCCCAACGCCGTGCTGTTCGGCATCGCCTCGCCCGGCGGTCTCCTCAACTCGTCCACCAAGCGCGCGCAGACCGCGCGTTCTTTCCGCGCCGGCTCGGTCAGTGCCGGCAGCGATGCGTCGTGGCGCGGCGCCCTCGATTTCAACCAGCGGCTGCTCGACGGCCGCGCGGCGCTGCGGCTCAACACCATCGTCAATCGCACGAATACGTTTCGCCACTGGCAGTTTCAGGAAACCAAGCTCGCGCATCTGGCGGGCACCTTCCGCGCGACCGAGCGCACGCAGTTTCGCGCCGAGGTTCAGCACGGCCAGATCGACAGCAACCAGCCGCGCGCCGACAACCTCTTCAACGCCTTCATGACGTGGGTGGACGCGGGCCGGCCCACCAACGCCACGCAGGTCGCCAGCGCCGCGCAGGGCACGACGCGGCTCTCCACCAACGTCGCCACGCCGCACACCACCTACATCTCCAACGACCGCTCCGTGATGGCCGTGCGCGGCACGCTCTCCACGGTGGCCGGCGGCCCAGCCGGCAGTGGCGTCGTGCTCGACCGGCGCTACACCGATCCCTCGATCAACATCGGCGGTCCCGCGCAGGATCGCTCGTCGCGCTACAATGCCCTCTCCGGCTTCGTCGAACACCGGTTTGCCAAGAGCACGTTTCTCGAACTCGCCTTCAACCACCAAGACCACGTCTTCGCCCGCTACGACCCGCAGGTGGACACGCCGCAGCGACTCCGCGGTGATCCCAATCAGCTCAACAACGACGGCACGCGCAACGCCTTCGCCGGGCGGCTCTACCTCGAGGGCGGTTGGCAGCGCCTCTACAGCCGGGATGCCGCCGACACTGGTCGCGCGATGTTCTCCACGGAGCACGACGCGCAGCAGTGGGGCAACTACCGCGTCGCCGCACTCCTCGAGTATGAGAAAAATTTCACCAGCACCGCCACCTACCGCGAGATGTGGACCGATGCCGCGACGGGTTTGGCCGCGTTCAATCCTCAGCCGGAAAACACCGCCAACTTTGCCTACCGCCGCACGTATCCCATCGAGGGTGACTGGGCCACTTATCACCTCAACGGCCCCGGCCGCGACGGACTGTTCAACAACGTCTTCGATCCCATCACCAACCGCCGGCTCTCCTCCGCGTGGTTTCCGACCAGCGGGAGTTCGCCGCGCGAAGTTTATACCGCGCAGAAGGCCGGCATGATCGCGGGCCAGGCGCGCTACTTCGGCGGCCGGCTCATTCTCGCCGCCGGCCTGCGCCGCGACGATCTCGATGAGCGCGTCGTCGGCCGCCGCCGCGACGCCCGCACCGGCGAGTGGATCATCGCGCGCGATCCGGCCACCGCCGATCCCGCGCAGCGCCCGACGCAGGCCAACAACGTCGGCCGCAACCAAACGCTCGGCGCGGTCTGGCACGCGCGGCCGTGGCTCTCCGCGTTCTACAACCAGGCCGACAACATCGCACTCCCGGCGCGCGGCCAGACCCGCCTGCCCGACGACGGCACGCCGGGCCGACCCGTCGCGCTGGAGGCGCCCAAGGGTCGCGGGCGGGATTTCGGCCTCGCCTTCGATCTGCTCGGCGGTGCGCTCTACGCCCGCGCGACCTACTACACCACGAGCGGCGAGAACCAGTCCACGACGCCGCCTTCGCCCGTCGTCGATGCCAATGTCCGCATCATGAACGCGCTGCTCGCCGCGGGCCGCATCACCGCCGCGGAGCAGGCCACGCGCCTCCTCACCGGCACGCAAGGGCGCTTCGACCACAAGTCCGAGGGCGTGGAGCTGCAGGTCACGGCCAACGTGACCAAGGCCTGGCGTTTCCAAGCCAACTACTCCACCACCGATGCCAAGGAGGCGAATCTCTTCCCCGAGTGGCTCGCGTGGCACGCGCAGAACGTGACGTTTCTCGCCGGCGTCAACACCACCGGCGGCGTCACGAGCGCCACGCGCACTATCCCGCAGGAAGTCGATTTCTACCTCACGACCAACGGCGGGTTGAACGAATATACCGAGAACGACGGCGGCACGAAGCTCGGCACGCGCCGGCACAAGGCCAATCTTTTCACCCGCTACACGCTCGGCTCCGGCCCGTTGCGCGGCGCCTACCTCGGCGGCGGTTTCAACTACCAGAGCAAGCTCTTCACCGGCCTTGATCCCGCGGACCGCGAAGTGTGGTCCCCCGGCTACTGGCGCGCTGACGCCGTCGCCGGCTACACGGTGCGCGGCCTGCGCAAGGACCGACGACTGAGTTTCCAGCTGAACGTTTACAATCTCGCCAACGACCGCGACGCGCTCGTCGTCCGCTACAGTTGGGAAACGGGCGTGCAGCGCCCCTTCCGCACCGTGCCGCAAACGCCCACGACGTGGCGGCTCACCTCCAACTTCGAGTTCTGACCTCGTTCGTCCCCGCCGACCAGCAACCTCGCCATGCAACGCCGCACCTTTCTCCAACTCTCCGCCGCCGCGACGGCCGCGATCGCCACCCGACCGGTGTTCGCCGCGTCCGCACGCCCGCCGCGCGTGCTCGTGCGCTCCGCGTGGCAGAGCGTCAATATCGGCGACATCGCGCACACGCCCGGCGCGCTCGCGTTGCTGGAGCGGCATTTCCCGGAGGCGGAACTCACGCTCTGGCCGCGCGACTTGGAGTTTGGCGCGCGCGAGTTGGTGACGAAGGCGTTTCCCCGCATGCGGTTCGTCGAGGGCGTGATCGACAAAGCGGGCCGGCCCTCGACGCCGGAGCTGGCGCGGGCGTTTGCGGAATGCGACATCGCGGTGCATGCCTCGGCGGCGCATTTCTCGGCGTCGGCGGATTTTGCGGCGTGGAAGAAAATCACGGGCAAACCCTACGGCGTGCTCGGCATCACGTTTGATTTCGTTTCGGGGATTGGCTCGGACCGCTCCTCGGAGGGTGGCACGCTGGCGGAGTTGCGCGCGCAGATGGAGAAACTGCCGGCGGATCGCATCGAGCCCGGGCTGCGGGCGCTGGTGGATGGCGCGGCTTTTTTATTTCTGCGCGAAACGCTTTCGCGTGATTACGCGCGGCGCGTCGGCGTGAAGGCGGGCGTGGTCGAATTCGGCCCCGACACGGTGTTTGGTTTCGGCCTGCGCGACGATACGAAGGCGAGTGCGTTTCTGCGCAAGAGTGGGCTCGAGCCGGGTAAGTTCGTGTGCGTGATCCCGCGGCTGCGCTACACGCCGTATCACCACATGAAGGAAGACCGACGCTACTCACCCACGGGCGCGCGCAATGAGAGCGAGCGCACGCGCGATGCGATCAACGACCGCACGGCGGAGCCGGATCATGCGCGGCTCCGGTACATGATCGCGGCGTGGACGAAGGTGACGGGGTTGAAGGTGCTCGTGTGCGCGGAGATGACCTATCAGGTCGAGCTGGGCCGCACGCACATCCTGGAAAAGCTACCGGCGGACGTGCGCCGCTCTGTCGTGTGGCGGGAAAACTACTGGATGCCGGACGAGGCGGCGTCGGTTTACGCGCAGTCGCTCTGCGTCGTCGGCGTCGAGCCGCATTCGCTCATCATGAGCCTCGCGGCCGGCACGCCCGTGATGCACGTGCGGCAGCCGACCGATACGTTCAAGGGACACATGTTTCGCGACATCGGGCTCGGCGACTGGCTCTTTGATATCGAGGAGGCCGATGGAGCGCGCCTCGCGTCCATGCTCGAAAAGATCACGCGCGATCCGGCCGCGTCGCGGGCCCGCGTGCGCTCCGCCATGAACGGCGTGGAAAAACTCCAGCAGCGCATGATCGCCGCCGTGCGCACATCGATTCGCCCATGAAGCTTCGTCTCTTCTTTTTTACTGTGCTGCTGGTGCCGGCTTTTGCGGCGGACGTGCTGCTCGTGGGCACGGCCGAGGCCGAGCTGGCGTTTGTGCGGGCGACGGCGTTCAAGCCGTTTCACGCGCGCTTCGACATTCCGTTCGACGAGGCGAAGTCGCTCGCGCAGGCCGATCTCGCGACACGGAAGGTCGTGATTCTCGCGCGCGGCGCAGCGGTGGCGGATGCGTCGGCACTGCAGGCGTGGGTCGAGCGCGGGGGCACGTTGCTGGCGTTTTCGTCGGCGCTGCCGCCGGGACTGGCACCGCGCGAGCGGCTCGTCGATCTCGGGGCCGATCCCACGCGGGTGCCCGGCGATCTGCGGCTGGTGAAACTGGCCGAGCGTTTGTCTGCGCTCACCGAGGGCGCGAAGCCCGCGACGGTGCCGACGAAGCGCGAGCCGTGGGGCTACGTGCCGCTCGGCGCGCCGGCGAAGCGACCCGAGCGCACGGAGCCGTTGGCGGCGAAGCGGCCGCTGCCGGCATTGCGGCATGAGCGTGTCGCGACGGGCGCGGCGCTCACGCTCGTGCAGGACGGAAAGGCGCGAAGTGTGATCGTGCTCCCGGCGAAACCTTCGAGCGCGCTGCGCGCCGCAGCGGACGAACTGGTGGACGCGCTGGCGCGTATCACTGGAGCCACGGTGCCGATCGTGACGGCGGGCGCGCCAGCCGGGTCCGAGATCGTGAGTATCGTGCTGGGCGCGGACGAGGCACTGCCGCCCGCGGTGGCCGCGCGGGTCAAGGCGCTGCCCGCAGAAGGTTTTCTGCAGCTCACGAGCGGACGGACGTTGTCTATCGCCGGCTCGGACAGCGCGCCGAATGGCCTGGTGCTCACGGGCACGGCGCATGGTGTCTACGATTTTATCGAGCGGCAGCTCGGCGTGCGGTGGCTGTGGCCGGGCGAAGGCGGCACCGTGATTCCGCAGCGGACGACGGTGACGATTCCACCGTTGGATATCGAGGACTCGCCGGCGTTTGCCGTTCGTCGGCTGCGCAATTACGGTGGTGTGTCCGGCCCGGCGGACAAGCCGGTCGTGAGCTTGGAGGACCGCGTGAAAGTGGCGTTGAACGCGCTCGGCCGGCCGGATCTGCGGGTTTACGCGGCGAAGCACGCGGAGGCTAGTCCCTGGTTTGCGCGGCTGCGACTCGGGCAGAGCCGGCGCGTGAGTTTCGGTCACGCTTACAACGACTACGTCGAGCGCTTCGAGAACTCACATCCCGACTGGTTTGCGCTCCAGCCCGACGGCACCCGCGCGGTGACGAAGGTGCGCCCGCGGCTCGACAAGGAAAATCCCGGCCTCATCGCGCAGGCGGCGCGCGACGCACTGCGGGAATTCGACGCCGATCCGCTCCTCAGCATGGCGTCGCTCACGCCCAACGACGGCGGGGCGAGTGCGTGGGATCTCGACGCCGGTGCGCGCGCGCTCGATCCCGTCGATGCTCCACCGATCACGCTGCCCATTCGCCTCGGCGGCCTGAAGGTGACGCTGCCCTATGTGTCGATGACGGACCGGATCGTGACGTTTTACAATCGGGTCGCAGAAGACGTGCAGCGCCTGCGGCCGGGCACGGTGCTCGGGGCCTCGGCCTACAGCGCGTATCGCACGCCGCCGCTGCGCGTGGTGCCGCATCCGCAGCTCGCGTTCACCTTTGTGGGCCTGGTGTATTTCGACGAGAGCACGCGCCAACGCGACCGGCGGAGCTGGGACGGTTGGGCAGCGGCCGGCAATGCACTCATGCTCCGGCCCAACGCGCTGCATTCGGGCCACGGGCTGCCGGGCGTGTTCGTGACGAAACTCGGCGAGGACCTGCGGCATTGCTACGAGACGATGATGTTCGGCGCGGATTTTGACTCAATCATCCACCACTGGTCCACGCAGGGGCTTAACTATTATGTGCTCGCGAAACTGCTGTGGAATCCGGCGGCGGATGTGCCGGCGCTGGTGGACGATTATTGTCGCGTGGGATTTGGTGCCGCCGCACCGGAGGTGAGGAACTATTTCGCGCAGCTCGAGGCGCTGACGGGCGAGCTCGCGGCGGGCATCGCGGGCGACGTCGCCAGCGAGCTCCGCGCCGAGGAAGATGAGCCGGCGCGCGGGCTCGATCCGGATTCGATCTACGCGGTCATCCCGAAGTATTACGGCCCGGCGCGGCTCGCACCGTTGCGCGCGACGCTGGTGCGCGCGGCGGCGGCGGCGAAGAGCGGTGGAGGAGGGAGCGAGGCGGAGGTGTTGCGCCGCATCGCGTTTCTCGGGCGCGGGCTCGATTACGCGGAGCAGCAGGCGAAGGTGTTTGCGCTGGTGAATGACCGGAAACGCGACGGCGCGGCCCTCGCGGCGGCGGTGCGTGAGCGGCAAGCGGTGTTTCACGACATCTACGACCGGGATTATTTTGCCGTGGGTTTTCCGCGGTTGCTCTTCAAAGAGCAGGGCGTCGGGGCGATCAAGGCGGCTTTGCCGCGGGCGGGTTCGAAGTGAGGGCGCGGCTACGGTGAGGGACGGCTCCCGGGAAAAAGTGAAGAGCTCCGCTATTTTCCTGATGATGGCACTGGGTGCTCAAGCCGCAGCACAGCGAGCTTTGGCACACGACGGTGTTTGAGTGGCTCGACGGGTATTTGAAGAAGTAGGCGGGAAGAAAATATGGGATGGAGTGCAGGGAGGGACGAAGAATGGGCTTTATGCCAAGCTCCGGAAGTAAGTGCACGTTGCGTAGCGGCAGGCGTCCCTGCCTGCCGGCTGTTCGAAATTGGCAGGCAGGGACGCCTGCCGCTACAACTTCGAAAGCCCAAAACTCATGGCACGTTGGTATTGCTCGTCCGCGAGCGGCGGCGCAGAGCAATTGCCCGTGTCCCCGCGAGACCTCGCGCTCGTGAAAGCCGCCGCGCTCGCGGCGATTCGAGGCGCGCTCGTTTGAATTCGAGGCCCGCCACCGCGCAAACCGGGACTTGCGATGGGCGAGCGTCGCGGTAATTTTTCGCGCCATGAGCCAAGCCGGAATCGCCGTCGAACTGCCCATCCCGATCGACCACGAGAAGGTCGCGGAGTTTTGTCGCGCACGCGGGATTCAGAAGTTGAGTCTGTTTGGTTCCGTGTTGCGCGATGATTTCGATCCGGCGCGCAGCGATGTGGATGTGCTGGCGGAATTCGCTCCTGGCGCGCTCAACGGCGTGGGCTTTCGTTATTTTGGCTACGGCGAGGAGCTGGAGGCGATCATCGGCCGGAAGGTGGATTTTTGCTCGCGCCTCAACCGGCACATTGAAGCCGCGGTTCGTCGGGAAGCGGTGCTGATCTATGAGCGCGCGTGATCCGCGGGCGACGTTGCGGCAGGTCCAAGACGCCGCGCGCCGCCTCCAATCGATTTGCGCCGGGCAGACCTTGGCCACGTTGCTGGCCGACTGGCAGGCTACAGCGGCGTTGGAGCGATTTCTCGAAATTGTGGGCGAGGCGGTGAAGCGGCTGCCGGTGGATTTGCGTTCGCGCCATCCGTCGGTCCCGTGGAAGGAAATCGCCGGCACCCGCGACCGCCTGAGCCACGGTTACGATGACGTGGATTACAAGGTCCTGTGGGATGCGGTGCAGAACGATGTGCCGGTGCTCCTCGTGACGGTGGAGTAGATGCTGGCGGAACTGGAGAAGCCCGCAGCCACTGATTGAGTTATCCGTTAGGGATGATGGCCCGGCGGTCTGGTCGCTGGGCGCGACGAGAAGGACGCAGTCGTTTACCAACCGCGGTTGGGATGATCCAAGGGTCAGCAAATAGGGTCATGTGTGAACTATCGACAAAGTGCGGCGATAATGAGCGACAGGGGTAGTGCGGTGAGATGGCTGTCAAGAGTTCGCACATGTCCCCTTCGGCCTGTCCCCACCGGCTTCGAGCCGGCTCGTTTCTGGGGCGGCACGTTTCACAGCATCGGCCATCGCTCCCTTCGCATGCACGGCGAAGCGATCGGCCTCCCGCGCACGTTTACGATCCTCGACGCCGAGGAGTCCGAAGGCATTCTGCGCGACGCCGTCGAGGCGTCCCGACCGCACCTTTTTCAAGGACAAGACCCATCCCAAGGCGGGCCCGCTGCACTCTGCTCTCAATGGCGCGGAACACCCAGCTCCCGCTCGCCGAGACCATCACGCGTTTCTACCCCCAGCACGAAGCCATCATCGAACGCGTCCCGCTCTTCGCAAAAAAATACGCCGAGGCCAAACGCGCCGCCAGCGTCCTCGACTGCGACGACCTGCTCGAAAACTGGCTCGAACTCCTCCAAAAATCCGCGGCCACCCGCGAGCACTTCGTCCACCGTTTCCGCCACGTCCTCGTCGAAGACAACCGCATGAACATCGACTGATAATCCTGCGCCGTCGGCTAGGACAAACGAGGTTGGCGGTATGCCGCTGAGGATTGAAAAAACCTTACGGCCGAGGATCTCTTGTAATTTTGGGACGTCGGCTAAATCCCGCCCTGATCCGATCCCGCCCAAAATCCAGTTTCCAATCAGCCCCCGCAGCAGCAGCGGATTTTGGCCGTGACCGAAAGAAACCACCCTCATTTTGCGCAGTAACGTCTTACGGGCGCTGTTTCTTGAGCGCAATTTTCATCTGGTTTCAGCTGCCGTTGAGAAGAGGGTCCTGCTGGGTGGCGCAGAGCACACCCTTCCACAGCGCGCCGTCGAGATCGATTTTGTTGCGGGCGGCTGTGGCGAGAGCGATGGGCACATGAGTGAAGAAGTTGTTCCAGTGGCCGATGACCATGCCGGTCTTTCCCGCCAGTGCGGCATGCACCGCGTGCTCAGCGAGCAGGTAGCACAAGATGGCGTCGGACGAGTTTGCGGCAACGCTCCTGATGTGGTAGCTCGGGTCGAAATATTTGATGGAGACCGGCCGCCCCGCCTTTTTAAACCGCTTTTCAATCGAGTCCTTGAGAAAAACACCGATGTCGTTCTTAAGCACGTTACCCGACGCGTCGCGCTGCTCAGGAACCCCTTTAAACAGCTCCTGTCCGGCACCTTCCGCCACTACGATGACGGCGTGGCGCTTTTGGGCGAGCCTTTGCTCGAGCGCATCAAAGAGTCCGCCTTCGCCGTCGAGCGAAAAGCTGTTTTCAGGCACGAGGCAGAAATCGACCACCGA